>JBIQKQ010000001.1:62412-70781 GCA_044506365.1 Hyphomicrobiales bacterium | reverse complement strand
GGCCGCCGCCTGACTCGATGACATTGGAAAGCTACGTCCCGCCGAGCGCCTTGGTGCGGATCGACTCGATCGTGCTGATCGGCGTGATCGCGCGCGGATCGACCTTGAGATGGATGATGGCGGGCTGGCCGGACGCGCGCGCCGCCTGATAGGCCCTGGGAAAATCGGCGGTCGTCTCGACCGTGACACCGAAGCCACCGAAGGCGCGGGCGTAAGCCGCGAAATCCGGATTCCTTAGCGCGGTCGCGATCACGCGGCCTGGATATTCGCGCTCCTGATGCATGCGAATGGTGCCGTACATGCCGTTGTCGACGATCGCGATCACGATCGGCAGGTCATATTGCACGGCGGTCATGAATTCCTGCCCGTGCATCAGAAAGTCGCCATCGCCGGCGAGGCAGAACACATTGCGCTCCGGATAGAGCCGCTTCATCGCGACCGCCGCGGGCACGCCGTAGCCCATCGAGCCCGAGGTCGGACCGACGAATGTATTGAAGCCGCGCAGCCGATAGAAGCGATGCAGCCAGGCCGAGAAATTGCCGGCGCCGTTGCAGAGAATGTCGTCCGGCGAGAGATTCTCGCGCAGCCACACCATGATCTCGCCGAGATTGACCGCGCCGGGCACATCGGTCGCGGTCTCGGTATAGGCGAGATAATCCGCATGCGCGGTCCTGGTCTCCTCCGACCACGCAATCGCCTGCGGCGCCTGCAGCCCTTCGAGCGCCGCCGCGAAGGCGGTGGGTGAGGCGTTGATCGCCAGATGCGGGCGATAGATCCGGCCGAGTTCGTTCACATCGGGATGCACATGCACCAAAGTCTGCCGCGGCTGCGGGATGTCGAACAGCGTGTAGCTCTGGCTCGGCATTTCCCCCATGCGCGATCCGACGAGGACTACGAGGTCGGCCGCCTTCACCCGCGCGAGCAGCTTCGGATTGGGGCCGATGCCGAGATCGCCGCCGTAATTGCGATGCGTCTGGTCAAACAGATGTCCGCGGCGGAAGGTGGTGAAGACCGGCAGGTCGAAGCGCTCGGCGAAGCGCTGGGTGGCCGCCCAGGCCTTGTCCGACCAGCGGCTGCCGCCAAGGATCATGATCGGTCGCTGCGCGGCCCAGAGCATCTTCTGAAGTCTGGACATGTCGGTGAGGCCGGGCCAGGTCTCGACGCCTTCGAAGGCGGGAGCATCGCCGACGACCACGCGTTCGGTCAGCATGTCTTCCGGCAGCGCGATCACCACCGGACCGGGGCGACCATTGGCCGCGACATGGAAGGCGTGCGACACGATTTCGGGAATGCGCGCCGGATCGTCGATTTCGGTCGCCCATTTCGCCATGCTGCCGAACACGGCGCGGTAATCCAGCTCCTGGAATGCCTCGCGCCCGCGCATGTCGCGCGCGACCTGCCCAACGAACACGATCAGGGGCGTCGAATCCTGCATCGCGATATGGATGCCGGGCGACGCATTGGTGGCGCCGGGCCCGCGCGTGACAAAGCAGATGCCCGGCCGGCCCGTGGCCTTGCCAACGGCCTCCGCCATCATCGCCGCGCCGCCCTCCTGCCGGCAGACGGTCAGGGCAACGGAGCGGTCATGGAATGCGTCAAGGGCCGCGAGATAGCTTTCGCCCGGCACGCAGAACGCATGCGTGACACCATGCGCGATCAGCTGATCGACCAGGATTTCGCCGCCGGTCCGCGACCCGTCATTGCTGCGCATTCGAACTCTCTTGTCCTTGCAGATCGATGCCATGCCCGGCACGGGGCCGGGCCTGGCATCAAAGGTCAGCGCACGATCGGTGCGAATTTCGCCGGGACCATCAGCTTGGTGACCTGATGTTCGAGATAGCCGGCCTCGCGGTTTTTCTTCAGATAGATCTGCCATTCCGGATCAGCCGCCATCGCGGCGCGTTTGGTTTCGCGATCGCCGGCATTTTCGTAGGCCCAGATGTGCACGATTGTGTTCAAATCGCCGCTTTCGGCGAACATATAGGCAACCGGCTTTCCAAGATGGCGAGTCTGGGCGGCGAAACCATATTGCTCGTAGATATCGAGATGGGCTTGCATGGCGCCCGGCCTGATACGATAGGTTCGATGATCGATGAGCACGTGAATCCTCCGCTCGAAAAACGAAAACGCCCTTGGGCGCGACCGCGGCATTCTCAGTGCGGGCGCGTCCGGGTCAAGCCCGCGGCCCTATAAGGTTTTGCACATCGATCATGTCCCAGACCCATACGACGCAATCGCAGGATGCGGTATTCGCATTCCTGTCCGACCCCGCGACCCATGGCGGGGCCGAGGTCACGCGCATCGACACGCATGGCGCGGCGGTGTTCCTTGCCGGCGAACGCGTGTTCAAAGTCAAGCGCGCGGTGCGGTTCCCGTTTCTGGATTATTCGACGCTCGACAAGCGCAAGGCGGCGTGCGAGGCGGAATTGCGGGTCAACCGCATGTTCGCGCCCTCGCTCTATCTCGGCGTGCGGCCGATTACCAAAGAGCGGAGCGGCGAGCTCGCGCTTGGCGGCGACGGGGAGCCGGTCGAATGGGCGCTCGAGATGCGCCGTTTCGATGAAAAGGCCACGCTCGACCATCTCGCCGATGCCGGCCGGATCGACGAGGCGCTCGCCGAAGACCTCGCGCGCGCCGTCGCCGCCGCACACCGCTCGGCGCTCGCGGTCGAGGCGGATCCGTGGCTCGATGCGCTGGAAAGCTATATCGGCCAGAACGAAGCGGCGTTCGCGGAATTTCCCGACCTCTTTCCGGCCGAGGAGGCCGCAAGCCTGATCGATGGCAGCCATCAGGCGCTCGCAAGATTGAGGCCGATGCTGCGGCGGCGCGGCCAAGCCCTGCTGGTGCGGCGCGGTCATGGCGATCTGCATCTCGGCAATATTGCGCTGATCGAGGGCAAGCCGGTGCTGTTCGACGCGATCGAATTCGATCCGCTGGTCGCGTCGGGGGACGTCCTCTACGATCTGGCTTTCCTGCTGATGGACCTCGTCGAGCGCGGGCTGCAGCAGGCGGCCAATATCGTGCTGAACCGTTATCTCTCCGAGACCCGGCGCGACGACGATATCGACGCTCTTGCGGCACTGCCGTTTTTCATGGCCATGCGCGCTTCGATCCGCGCCAAGGTGACGGCGGCGAAACGCGAACATGCGGCCGACGCGGACAAGGCCGGCATCGAGCGCAATGCCAAAGCGTATTTCGCGCTCGCCCTGCGCCTGATCGCGCCGCCGCCGCCGATGCTGATCGCGGTGGGCGGACTGTCCGGCACCGGCAAGTCGGTGCTGGCGCGGATGCTGGCCTCGCATATCCCGCCGGCGCCCGGCGCAGTGGTGTTGCGCTCCGACACGACCCGCAAGGCCCTGTTCGGCCATGCCGAAACCGAGAAACTCCCCGAACAGGCCTATACCGCAGCGGCAACCGGAAGAGTCTATGCCGCGCTTGCCGAGCGCGCGCTACGGGTGTTGCGCGCCGGGCATTCGGCGATTGTCGATGCCGTCTTTGCCAAGGCCCAGGAACGCAGCAACATCAGATCGGTCGCCGCGGGGGCGAATGTGCCGTTTCACGGGCTGTTTTTGACCGCCGACCTTGAAACGCGGGTCGCGCGGGTCGGCGCGCGGGTCGGCGACGCTTCCGATGCCGATGCGGAGATTGCGCGCAAGCAGGCGCAATACGATCTCGGCGTCATCGACTGGACCGAGGTGGATGCATCCGGCACGCCGGAGGAGACATTGGCAAGGGCGAAGGCGGCAATCGCCTCCCTTTCTTCCACCTCTCCCTGAAAGGGCTGCGTCGCTTCACCAGCCGTTCGCCCGCATGCCGACCACAACCGCGATGCCGCAGGCCAGCGCGAGAAATTCGTTGCGCCGCCAGATCATCAGCAGCGCCACCGCAGCCATCGCGACGGCGGCCGATATCCCTTCCTTCAGGATCACCGGCAGGATCAGGGCCGCCACCACCGAGCCGGGCAACGCATCGAGCATGCGCATGACGCGCGGCGTCAGCGTCACCCGGCCCATCATCCAGAAGCCAGTAACGCGCGTGAAAGCGGTCACCGCCGCCATCGCCGCGATGACATAGAACACGCCGTGCGACAGCGGCTCATTCATGGCCGAGCAGCCCTCCGGCGATGGCGCCGGCCAGCGTACCGGCGATGATGTACCAGAAGCCAGGCATCGCATACTGGACCGCGATCGCGACCAGCCCGGCGATCGCCCACGGCAGCGACCGGCGCGTGCTTTCAAACATCGGCGACAGCAGCGCGACGAAATAGAGCGGCAGGATCATGTCGACGCCATAAGGCCGCGGATCGGCGAGCAGGCTGCCAAAAATCTGGCCGATGGCGGTCGCGGGCACAAAGGTCAGCCAGATGATCAATCCGCCGCCGAAGAGGAAGCCGGCATCTGCGCCACCCTCGCGGCGATAGCGCAGCGTCGCGACCCAGTTGCTGTCGGTCAGGATATAGAGTCCCGGATAGACCTGCAGCGGCGGCCCGCCGGCAAGCCACGGATGCATCGCTGCGCTCATCAGCAGCATGCGCAGATTGATGACCAGCGCGGTGAACGCGATGGTGAGCACCAACGCCAGTGTGATCTGCGGCGACCAGAGTTCCATCGCCGCGATCTGCGCAACGCCAGCGAACACGATGCCGCTCATCAGCACCGCCTCGATCGTCGTCAGCCCGCGCTCGGCCGCGAGCGCGCCAAAGGCGACGCCGAACAGCGCCACGCCGGGCAGCGCCGGGGCGATGCTGATGACGCCTGCGCGGACGCCATCGAGGCTCCAACTCGGCGGGGGGCCGCCGTCACCGGCTACAGGCTGCATGGAAGTCATGTCTTGAGCGGGGCCTCGCGCTCTAGCAAAGCCTGCCCCGCTGGGCAATCTTGGCGGCCGCAATCCAACCGGCTTCCCCGCCCGCCGATGCTCCGATCCATGCCCCGCGTCGCCATCGCGGCAGCCGGCCTTACCGCGATGCTCAACATGTATGCGCCGCAGGCGGTGCTGCCGTTGATGTCGGAGGAATTCGGCGTAGGGCCAGCCGCGATCAGCCAGATCATGACGGTCAACGCGCTTGCGGTAGCCCTGACCGCGCCGTTCACCGGGGTGATTGCCGACGTGCTCGGACGGCGCTTCGTGATCGCGGTCGCCATCGCGCTCCTCGTCTTGCCCGGCGTGATGATGTCGTTTTCCGACAGCCTTGAGGCGCTGCTGTTCTGGCGGTTCGTCCAGGGGCTCCTGCTGCCGCCGATCTTCGCGGTTTCGGTGGCCTATATCGGCGCCGAATGGCCGGCCAGCGAGGCGACCGCCGTGACCGGTACGTTCATCGCCGCCACCGCGGTCGGCGGCTTTGCCGGACGCATGGTGACGGCTGCGCTGGCGGAGCCGATCGGCTGGCGGCACGCGCTGCTCGCCGATGCAGCCATCACCGCGCTCTGCGCGCTTGTCGTGATCGCGCTGCTGCCGCGCGAGCGCAGCTTCGTCCACGGCACGACGCTTGCGACATCGGTGCGGCAGATGCTGGCGCATCTGCGCAATCCGCGCCTCGTCGCCACCTTCGGTGTCGGCTTCGGCATCATGTTCAACTTCCTCTCCGCCTTCACCTATCTCGGCTTCCGGCTGGCCGCGCCGCCCTTCAGCCTGTCGACCGCGGCGATCGGCGCGGTGTTCGTCACCTATCTCATCAGCATCGTTACCGCGCCCTTCACAGGGCGGCTCGTCTCGCTGCTCGGCCGTCGCACATTCGGCACGATCGCGCTCTCGGTCTGGATGGGCGGCATCCTGCTGACGCTCGCGCCGTCGCTGCCCGTCATCGTCATCGGGCTGCTCATGATCACGGGGTCGGGCTTCTATGTGCAGGTCTGCTGCCAGAGCTTCGTCGCGACCAATGCGCGCGAGGGCAACTCGTCCGCCGTCGGCCTCTATGTCACCTCGTTCTATATCGGGGGCAGCTTCGGCGGCCTCATTCCGGGTCTGCTCTGGAGCAGCACCGGGTGGCCCGGCGTGGTCGGGTTGATTGTCGCGATGCTGTTGATCATGACGGCGTTCGCCCGCTTCGCTTGGCGCGAGGCTTGACCCGCGCGCCGATCGTGCAACAAAAGGTGTGACGCGGCGAAGGATTGCCCGGTCAACCGGCGATGACTCGCGGAGAGACGCCATGAGAGCCAGCGCCGCGATTGGAGCGATGCTCGCTGTCGCGATGTCCTGCGCTGCATCCGCGCAGGAGCGCGCCTCTTGCCTGCCCCGGCATCTGCCGCTCGGACAGGAAGCCTGCTTCGGCCGCGTCTACGACGCCGCTCATCTCCGGAAACACCCCAAACAGCGGGTGACCGAGCTGTTCGACATCAAGCTTGGCAGCGATGACCGCATCTTCAGGCTTCAGCAGTCGTCGGCGGAGGCCTGCACGTTCTGACGGTCAGACGGCATCGGCGCTGGGATGCCAGCGTGGGCGATAGCCTTCGGCGAGCGTCGCAACAATGGACGGAGGCGTCAGCACATCGATGACGCCCGACACCGGCACTATCAGAGTTTCGGTGTAGCCGGCTGGCGACCAGCGCAGCAGCCGCCCGCTGCGCACGGCGAAGGCCGCGTCCGCGATTGCGACCATCGCGGCGTCCGGCAGACCGGCGATGGCGCGGCGATGCCTGCGCTTCTCGCGTCCGTCCAGCCGCTCGGCATGCAGGATCGCGTCAATCTGCGGCGCACGCGAAGGACGGCCGGTGGCGCGCTCCCAAGCTGCGGCGAAGGCTCGCGCGTCCGTGCGCCGGCACTCGAAACACGGACGATGACCGGCCGCCAGCGCCGTGACCTCGTCGAGGAAGAACAACTCCGTATAGCCGCTGCCCCAGACCCTGCGCCGCCGGCCCTTGAATTCGAGCGCGCAGCAAATCCATTGCTTCGAAGCCCAGCGCCGCGCGCCCAGCCGTTGCGCATCGTCATGGATGCGCCCGCCGCGATTGCCCATGAACAGGCCGCGGGCAGGGCCTTCCGTGAAATCGCCGAACGGAGTTACGCGGTTGCGCATAAGATAATCACAACTATTGATTGCATAGTCCCGTTCGGCTATACCGGAGCGGTGCTATGGGGAGGCGCATATGACACTGGAGCAAGCATTTCAGCAGTTGAACATCATCGAGGACTTCATTCCGCGATCACACTCAAATCGGCCAGGCCGCCGGCTTACGCCGACCCACATCACGATCCACAATACCGGCAATGCAAACCCCGGCGCCGACGCAGCCGCGCACGCCCGTTACGTCAAAGGCCCGGACGCCCGAAGGCGGCAAGTGTCCTGGCACTATACGGTCGACGACCGCGCGATCTATCAGAGCCTGCCGGTGAACGAGGTCGGCTGGCATGCGGGGCCCGGTAACGCGAAGAGCATCGGCATCGAGATCTGCATGCACGCCGGCATGGATGAAAAGGCGGCATACGACCGGGCGGCGCTTCTGGTCGCGGTCCTTGCGCAGCAGAACGGCATCCCGCTGACAGGCAGGATCGTGCAGCATAAGCACTGGGGTCCGAAGAACTGTCCAGTCGTGTTGCGCGGCAGACCCGATGGCTGGGACCAGTTTCTCGCCAAGGTGAAGGCGGCGCATGCCGCTTTGCACAAGTCGGCGCCGGCGATCGCGGCCCGGTCAGTGCCGAAAGTCGCTTTGACCCATTCCGGCAGCGGGGACGACTGCGAGGTGCTGAACCGCAACGCGCCAATCGGCGCGGCGCGTCGGGGTAGCAAAGGCCGCAGCGCCGCCAAAAAGAAGAGCAAGGCGCGAAAGCGACGCTAGCGCCGCGCGCGCGGCGATGCCGTCAAAGCGGGATCAAGCCTCGCGCTGCTGCCAGACCGGCGGCTTGAAGATCAGCATTGGCCCGTAGCCCGCGGCGAAGGCAGCGAATGCCAGGATCCAGAGTGTCCCGGAGGCATGCAGGAGACCGATACTGCCGGTCAGCGCGGAGGCGATCCGCAGCAGCGCAGCCACGAACAGGCAGAGATAGATGGCCTGCGTCAGCCTTGACGCGACCAGCGGCTGCTTGGTGTGACCGAGACTTGCCCGCGTCATCACCGCCATGGTCATCAGGCCGATGGCGCCGGCGGTCCACGCATGGATGCCGGCGCTGGCAGGCGCTGCCTCCGGCGAGATGATGGACAGGCCGGTCAGCAGGAAGCCCGCCGGCACGAAAGCGTAGGCGACATGCAGCACCATCACGAGCCGGTCCCGCCAGGTGCGGTCGCCGGCCCAGCGGGCCAGCCGCGCGATCTGCATGAGACCAGCGGCGATCAGCAGCGCGCCGCTCCATATCGCGGACGGACCTGCGATCCAGCACACCAGCGCGATCGCCGAAACCGCGAGCGTTGCCATGTCATACCGGCCGAACGGGAT
>JBIQKQ010000001.1:0-62402 GCA_044506365.1 Hyphomicrobiales bacterium | reverse complement strand
GGATCGGCAGGCGCCCGGGATTTTCCCGCACCAGCCAGTTATTGGTGAAGCGCGGAACGATGCGGCCACCGACCAGACTGATGAGCAGGATCACCGGCGCGATGCCGACACGGGTGCCGTAACCGGCGGCGCCAGTGCGGATGGTCTCGAGGTGGAACACGGCATTGCCGAGCGCCAGCACCGTGACAATGACGAGGACACGCAGGTTGCGCCAGTTCTTGCCGGCGATGACTTCGCGGGCGGCGACGGCCAGCAGAACGAACAGGAATGCGCAATCGATCGCAGCGGCAAGCGGAACGCCGACGCCGGCCGTCGTCAGCATGGCGATCCGCCCCGCGATCCACAGCGCGAACAGCGCCGCAAGCGGCGCCCCGCAGACCGGAAGCCGCCCGGTCCAGTTCGGAATCGCGGTCAGGAGAAAGCCGGCGACGATCGCCGGCACATAGCCGTACAGCATTTCGTGGATATGCCAGTCGAGCGGAGCGATGGCGGAGGTCCATTGCCATGCGCCGGCATACATCGGCAGCCACATCAGGATGGTCAGCGCGGCCCACAACGCGCCGCCAAAGAAGAACGGGCGAAACCCGTAGGAGAAGATGGCGGGGCCGGCATAATTGCGCCGGCGTTCAAGGGCGGCGGGCATCGGCATGGTCATAACCGCAACGCTACGCCACGACCGGCGCAGCCGGCTTGATCTAGGTCATAGCGATCCCAAAACAGTGGCCCCCGCAAAGCGGGGACCATCGTCGAGAGCAGTGCTTGAGTGTCTCCGCTGTCGCGAAAACGACCGAAATCGTCAGGCCTGCGGCTGCGGCGCTATATCGCCGGTCGGCGGCTCGGGCCGCGGACGGGTCTTGCCGGCCGGCGGCACCGCCGAGGCACGCGGCTGCGACGGCTCGCTGAAGCCCTCTCGCACCGGCGTCTTGCCGTTGAGGAGGTCCTTGATCTCTTCGCCCGAGAGCGTCTCGTATTCGAGCAGGCCCTTCGCCAGCGTCTCGAGGTCGCCGCGCTTTTCGGTCAGGATATGGCGCGCCTCGGCGAGCCCTTCCTCCACAAGCCGCCGCACCTCGACGTCGATCTTCTTGGCGGTTTCTTCCGAGATGTTCTGCTGGCGCGATACCGAATGGCCGAGGAACACCTCTTCCTGGTTCTCGCCGTAAGCGACCGTGCCAAGCTCGGGCGAGAAGCCCCAGCGTGTCACCATCATCCGCGCAAGACGCGTTGCCTGCTCGATGTCGCTTTGCGCGCCGGAAGTGACCTTGTCGTGCCCGAAGATCATTTCTTCGGCGACGCGGCCGCCCATCATGATGGCGAGCCGAGAGGTCATCTGCTCGAAGCTCATCGACAGCTTGTCGCGCTCCGGCAGCTGCATGACCATGCCGAGCGCGCGGCCGCGCGGGATGATGGTCGCCTTGTGCACCGGATCCGTCGCCTTGACGTTGAGAGCAACGATGGCGTGACCGCCTTCGTGATACGCGGTGAGGAGCTTTTCCTCCTCGGTCATCACGAGCGACTTGCGCTCGGCGCCCATCATCACCTTGTCCTTGGCGTCCTCGAATTCGTGCTGGGTGACCATGCGCTTGTTGCGGCGCGCGGCCATCAGCGCGGCCTCGTTGACGAGGTTCATCAGGTCGGCGCCGGAGAAGCCGGGCGTGCCGCGGGCGATGGTCTTCAGGTTCACGTCGGGCGCGAGCGGCACCTTGCGCACGTGTACTTTCAGGATCTGCTCGCGGCCGACCACGTCCGGATTGGGCACGATCACCTGGCGGTCGAAACGGCCCGGGCGCAGCAGTGCGGGGTCGAGGACGTCCGGACGGTTGGTGGCGGCGATCAGGATGATGCCCTCGTTCGCCTCGAAGCCGTCCATCTCGACAAGCAACTGGTTCAGCGTCTGCTCACGCTCGTCGTTGCCGCCGCCCAGGCCGGCGCCGCGATGGCGGCCGACCGCGTCGATCTCGTCGATGAAGATGATGCAGGGCGCGTTCTTCTTGGCCTGCTCGAACATGTCGCGCACGCGGCTCGCGCCGACGCCGACGAACATTTCGACGAAGTCGGAGCCCGAAATCGTGAAGAACGGCACATTGGCTTCGCCCGCGACCGCACGTGCGATCAGCGTCTTGCCGGTGCCGGGAGGACCGACCAGCAGCACGCCGCGCGGAATGCGTCCGCCGAGCCGCTGGAATTTGGATGGGTCGCGCAGGAATTCGACGATCTCCTGCAGGTCCTGCTTGGCTTCGTCGACGCCTGCGACATCTTCAAACGTGACGCGGCCATGCGCTTCGGTGAGCAGCTTGGCGCGCGACTTGCCAAAGCCCATCGCCTTGCCGGCGCCGCCCTGCATCTGGCGGCTGAGAAAGATCCACACGCCGAACAGCGCGATGAACGGCAGCCACGACACCAGCAATTGCACGAACCACGGAACCTGCTCCTGCGGCGAGCGCGCGGTAATGGTGACGCCCTTGCCATAGAGGCGCTGCACCAGCGTCGGATCGTTCGGCGCGTAGGTCGTGAACGGCTTGAGGTCGGTGAAGGTACCGTGGATTTCCTGGCCCTGTATCACGACGTCGCGCACGCGGCCGGCATCGACTTCAGTGAGCAGCTGGGAGAACGAGATATCCTGCGAGGCCTGGCGCTGGCTGGGCGACTGGAACAACGTGAACAACGCGAGCACCAGCAGGACGATAATGACCCACAGTGCAAAGTTACGGAGATTTGCGTTCATCACGTTTCCTTGTTGAAGCGCTCCAGCCCGGTCAACTTGGAACCCAAGGGCGGCTCGCTTTCGGAGGAGGCGGGATATGGTGCCAATGAGACCACCCCCCGCCGCAGCAATGTATGTCCGCCCTTCCCGCCTGCCAAGGGAATGGACGAAGCGAATGGATAAGGCGAATGACAGGCGAGCCGGGCTTGCGGACCACCGGTCCGCTCCGGCGATCTGCATTCTAGCCCGGCGCGGTTTCGCCAAAGCGACCAATTTTCCGCGTGGTTAAGGCGGGAATGCGGCGCGCGCAAGCCGTTTGCGGCCTCACCTTGCGTGGCGGGGCGGGCTCGACCGCAAGTTCCCGGCCACGGCCTGTCACCATGGCACCGGCGAGGGTCCGACGAAAGGCCGATCCGCCGGACGCCGCGAGGGCGTCGAACAGGATTTCCAGCTTGCCGAGTTCGACCGGCCCCTCGTTGCCGGCTTCCACGATCGCGCCGCCGAGCAGCCGCAGCGCGATTTCGGCCGGCAGGCTCAGGAAGCGTTCGCGATCGAACGCGACCCGGCGCGACTTGCCGGAGGCTCCATTCAGGGTCGTGAGCGCGACCTGCGCGGCGGCGGCAACGGCCGCCTGCCGGAGCGCGGCGTCGGCGCGCTGCAGGCGCCGGGCAAGGGTGCCGAGCCGCTCCGCCGTCAATCCTTCCGCGGCGAGCGCGGGCATGATTCCGCGCAACCGTGCGCGCGTGTATTTCGGATCGCGATTGCTGGGATCTTCGGCGAAGGCAATGCCTCGCTTGCGTAGCGTTGCGACGAGGCGCGCCTTGGACAGGCCGAGGAACGGCCGTGCCAGCGACAGGCCCGTCCCGCCCGGATCAGGCGCGCATTCGCTCATCGCCTGCAGACCCGACAGTCCGCTGCCACGCATCAGGCGGAACAGCACGGTCTCGGCCTGATCGTCGAGCGTATGCGCGGTGACGATGGTCGCAGCGCCGGCCCGGCGCGCCGCATCGGCAAGAAGGCGATAGCGTGCGTTGCGGGCGGCCGCCTGAATACCGGTCTTCGGCTTGGCGCCGCGCCAATGCAGCGTACGATGCTCGACCCCGAGAGCCTGGGCGAAGCGTTTCACGTCCTGCGCTTCGCGGCGCGACCCCGGGCGCAGGCCGTGATCGACCGTGGCCGCGAGCAATGCAGGACCGGTCTTGCGCGATGCGCGCCAGCGCGAGAGGAGCCAAAGCAGCGCGGTGGAATCCGGACCGCCGGAGACGGCGATGACGAGAGCGCTTTCATTCGCCAGTGGCGCGAACAGCTTGCGCGCTTCGGCAACGGAAACCGGCTGCGCGTCAGCAGCCGACACGCTTCTGTTCCCGCTCGACCGCCTGCTTCACGGTCAGTGACGAGCGCGGATATTTGCGGCCGACCTCGGCGAAGGAGGCGCAGGCCATTTCCTTCTGACGGATTGCAGCGAGCGACTGGCCGAGGCGCAGTAGCGCGTCCGGCGCGCGCGAGGCGGTTTCGTATTTCGTGGTGACGACGAGATAGGCCTCGGCGGCGTCCTGATATTGCCGGCGGTTGAACAGGCTTTCGCCGAGCCAGTAATTCGCATCGGCCGCGAGGCGGTCGGACGGGAAGCGCTGCAGGAAATCGCGGAAGGTCTGTTCGGCCGCGGCATAATCCTTCTGCCGGATATAGGCGACGCCCGCATCGAACGCCTCGCGCGGCGAATTTGCGGACGGCTGCACCGCAGCGACACCGGTTCCGCCCATCTGGCGATCAGGCGCCGGCGGCAGAGCGATTCCACGGCGCGACAGGTCCTCCGGCGAGAGGTCGAGCGGCGCGCCCGGGGCACGTGCGCCATCGTCGGGTTCGGCGAGTGGGGCGGAGGGCTGTCCGGGCGGGAGCGCACCGAGCGGACGCGGCGCGCCGGGCGCAGTGGGATTGGCATTCGGATCGAAAGCATCACCGCGATGGCCGCCGGGCGTGGCGACGGCATAGGGAGGATCGCGATGCGAGTAGCTCGGCTCCGGCGCGGCGGCGCGCGGGTCCGCACCATAGCGCGGATCCGGATAGCGCGGGTCGGCGACTTGACCGGGCGTCACATCGACATCGGAGCGGCGCCCCGGCTGCGGCATCTGCTGCTGCACCGGCGGCTGCGTCTGAAACTGCGGACGCTGCGGCTGCGCCGCGCGCGCCGGCTCGACGCCGGCGCCGCGCAATTGCTGTTCAAGCTGATTGTTGCGGTGCTGCAATTGCTCGATCTGGCCGGTGAGCTGGCGGACCTGGTTCTCCAGCGCTTCCAGACGCAGGACGACATCGGAGGCCGACATCTGCGCCGCAGCCGGAACGGCGGTTGCGAGCAGGAACAAGGCAGCAAGAACAGGCCAATGCGGCTTCGGGCGCATGAGACAACTCTGCGAACACGGGGATTTCCAGCACCATAACATAGACGCCGCCACGTCGAAATTATGACTGGGGGGTTGCCGGCCGCAGGCCCCTCGCGCGGGCGGCAACCGGCGAAACCCTCACCCTGCCGGGTTCGGCTCCGCCGTCTTGGCTTTCTTGCGCGCCGCCAGCCATTCCTCGAACCGCTGGATCATCACAAACATCGAGGGCACGAACAGCACCGCAAAGCAGGTCGAAGCGATCATGCCGGTGAACACGGTGAGACCGATCGACTTGCGGGCGCTGGCGCCCGCCCCCGTCGCCATCACCAGCGGAACCATGGCGATGATGAATGCGAACGAGGTCATCAGGATCGCCCGGAAGCGCGCCTGCGCCGCGCCGATCGCCGAGTCGAGGATCGGCTTACCGTCGCGCACGCGCAATTCGCGCGCCACCTCCACGATCAGGATCGCATTCTTGGCGGCGAGCGCGATCAGCAGCACGAGTCCGATCTGAGTATAGAGGTTGTTGTCGACATTGAGTCCCTTGAGCGCCAGCACCGGCCCGACAAGCGCCAGCGGGACCGACAGGATGACCGAGATCGGCGCGTACCAGCTCTCGTATTGTCCGGCGAGCACGAGATAGACCAGCAGCATCGCCAGCGCGAACACGATGTACATCTGATTGCCGACCGCCTTTTCCTGGAATGACATCGCGGTCCATTCGAAGGCGGCGCCATGCGGCAGCGTTCGCCGCGCGATCTGCTCCATCAACGATATCGCTTCGCCCGACGAGAAGCCCGACGCCGGCAGACCGATCACGGTCGAGGCCGGATAGAGATTGTAGAGATTGATCAGCGACGGCCCGACCGAAGGCGTGATCTTCACCAACGTGCCGATCGGGACCATGTCGCCCTTGGTGCTACGCACCGACAGCTGGCCGATATCGTCCGGCTGCACGCGGAACTGCGAATCCGCCTGGACATAGACCTGGAAGGTGCGGCCGAACTTGTTGAACTGCGCGACGTAGCTCGAGCCGAGATAGCTGGCGATGGTCTGGAACACCGCATCGACCGGCACGAACAGGGTTTGCGCCTTGACCCGGTCGACTTCGACAATCAGCTGCGGCACGTCGGCGCGGAACGAGGTCTGCACCCGCTGCAGGCCGCTCTGCGACTGTGCATTGCTGACGATCTGGTTGGTAATCGCCTGCAGCTTGGTGAAGTCGAACGAGCCGTCGCGCAGCTGCACCATCATGGTGAAGCCGCCGGCATTGCCGATGCCCTGGATCGGCGGCGGCGGCAGCACGGCGACCTTGGCATCCATGATCGTGTCGAATTCCGCCGAGAGCTTCTGGAACAGCGGCAGCAATTGCTGGTCCTTGCCGCGTTCGTCCCAGTCTTTCAGCACGATATAGACGACGCCCGCATTGGCGAGCGTCGCGTTGTTGTCGAGCGCCGAGACGCCGGCGATCGCCAGCGTCGATTCGACGCCGGCCGTCTTGCCGGCAATCTCCGCAACGCGCTGCAGCGTGTCGTTGGTGCGTTCGAGGGAGGCGCCGTCGGGCAATTGCACGGTCGCGAGCAGATAGCCCTGGTCCTCGATCGGCAGGAACCCGGTCGGAATCCGCGACAGTCCATAGCCGGCGGCGCCGATGACCATGAGCGCGATCACGGTCGCGACGCCCGCGTGCCGCACCAACACGCCGATCAGGCGCAGATAGCCGCGCTCGCAGGCGCCGTAGACGCGGTTGAAGGCCCGGAACACGATATTGCGCTGTTCCGGCGGAACGGCAGGCCGCAGCCACAGCGCGCATTGCGTCGGCTTGAGCGTCGCGGCGTTGATCGCGCTGAGAAGCGCGGTCGCGGCAATCACCAGCGCGAATTGCGCATACATCTGTCCGGTCAGTCCGGGCAGGAAAGCGGCGGGAATGAACACCGACATCAGCACGAGGGTGATGCCGATGATCGGGCCGAACAGCTGGTCCATCGCACTGATGGCGGCGTCATGGCCGTTCATGCCGCGCTCGATGTTATGCGCAGCGCCCTCCACCACCACGATCGCGTCGTCGACAACGATGCCGATCGCCAGCACGATCGCGAACAGGGTCGAGAGGTTGACGGTGAAGCCGAGTGCCCACATCGCGGCGAACGCGCCGATGATCGTCACCGGCACGGTGGTCGCAGGCACCAGCATCGCCCGCCAGTCCTGCAGGAACACCAGGATGACGATCAGCACCAGCACCGCGGCCTCGATCAGCGTGTGGTAAACCTCGTTGATCGATGCGTTCACGAATTTCGTTGTGTCGAACGGGATCTGGTACTGCATCCCGGGCGGGAACGCTTTCGCGAGGTCCGCCATCTTCTCGGCGACCAGCTGGCGCACCTGCAACGCATTGGCGCCCGGCGTCTGGAAAATGCCGAGCGCCGCCGCCGGCTGTCCGTCCTGGTTGAAAATCTGACTGTAGGTCTGCGCGCCGAGTTCGACCCGGCCGATATCCTTGACGCGGACCAGCTGCCCGCCGGCGCCGTCGCCGGTTTTCACCACGACATTCTCATATTGCTCGACTTCGCTGAGCCGGCCGGAGATGTCGATCGTGTACTGGAAATTCTGTCCGGCCGGCACCGGCGGAATGCCGATCTGGCCGGCCGTAACCTGCTGGCTCTGCGATTGCAGCGCCTGGATCACGTCCTGCGGCGTCAGCCCGAAGCCGTACAGCTTGTTCGGGTCCATCCAGACCCGCATTGAATATTGCCCGGCGCCGAACACGTTGACATTGCCGACGCCCGGCACGCGCGAGAGTTCGTCCCGCAGGTTGATCGTGCCGTAATTGGCGAGATAGAGGCTGTCCCGGCTGCGGTCCGGCGAGGTCAGCGTCACGAACATCAGGATGGCGGTGGATTTCTTCTGCACCGTCACGCCCTGCGCCTGCACCGCCTGCGGCAATTGCGAGAGCGCGCTGGAGACGCGGTTCTGCACCAGCACCTGCGCGAAATTCAGGTCGGTGCCGATCTTGAAGGTCACGGTCAGGGTATAGGTGCCGTCCGCCGCGCTGGTGGACTGCATGTAGATCATGTCCTCGACGCCGTTGACCTGCTGCTCGATCGGCAGCGCCACGGTGTCGACCACGACGCGCGCGCTCGCGCCGGGATAGCGGGTCGTCACCTGCACGGTCGGCGGGGTGACGTCCGGATATTGCGCGACCGGCAGATTGAGCAGCGCGACCAGGCCGACCACGATCATCAGGATCGCGATGACGTTGGCGAGCACCGGCCGTTCGATGAAGAATTTGGAAATCACCGCTTGCGTCCCGAATCCGAAGTCCGCGTCATTGTGCGGTTTGCTCGTGAGCGGACTTCGAAATCGAAGGACACCAGCAAACCTCTGATTTCAGTGTGGCCGGACCGCAAATGCGCTCGAGATGCGCGCGGTAGGAATGAATCGGATCTCCGAAGCACCACACCAGGCCTCCCGGGATCAGGATTGTTTCGGCGGCGTAAGCGTCTGCTCCTTCGGATCGACGGTCTGGCCGGGAATCGCCCGCAACAAACCGTCGACCACCACGCGATCGTCCGGCTTCAGCCCCTCAAGGATCACGCGCAAGGGACCGACATGCTGGCCGGCGGTGATCGGCCGCTGCTCCACCACGTTGTCGGCATTGACCACCAGCAGATAGCGGCCACCCTGGTCCGCGCCGATCGCGACATCGGGAACGAGCAGCCGTTCCTGTCCGGGACCGGGCACCCGTACGCGCACGAAATAGCCGGGCAGGAGCGCTGCGTTTGCATTCTGGATAATGCCGCGCACCGCAAGCGTACCGGTGCCGGCCACCAGCGTCGGCGCGGCGTAGTCGAGATGGCCCTTATACGGAAAGCCGGTATCGGTCTGCAGACCGACCTCGACCGGGATATTGCTGACGTCGTTCGAGGTCAGGCCCATCTTCGCGCGTTCGGCGCGAATGCGCTGCACATTCTGCTCATTGATGTTGAAGTTCGCCCAGATCGGATCGACCTGCACGATAGTCGCGAGCTGGGTCGGTTGGTTGTTGGCGCCAACATATTCGCCGACCGAAATGAGGCGCGCGGTGACGATGCCATCGAACGGCGCGACGACCTGGGTGTATTCGTAATTGATCTTGGCGAGTTCGGTATTGGCCTGCGCCTGTTCGAGATTGGCCTTGTCGCTGTCGCGCTGCGCCAGCGCCTTGTCATAATCGGCCTTGGTTCCGACCTCGCGCTTGAGCAGATCGGCCCGCCGCTCGAACTCGGCCTGCGCCTGCTGCAACTGGGCCCGCGCACCGTCCTCGGCGGCCTTTGCCTGCTCCCATTTCACCTTGTAGGGCTCGGGTTCGATCTCGAACAGCAGCGTGCCCTTTTTGACCAGCGCGCCGTCCTTGTAATGAATCGCGGTGACGAAGCCCGGAACGCGCGCCACCAGATCGACCGTATTGACGGCCGCGAGCGTGCCGGTTTCCTCGAGATAGCCGATCACGTTCATGCGCAGCGGATTGGCCACCATCACCTGCGGCGGCGGCGGCGGCACGTAGCGATTGGGCTCTTCGCATCCGGCGAGAAATGCGGCGGCGAGGGCTAGGACTGAAAAGAATCGGGGATGTGCGCGCATGATGGCTACAATTCCGCGCTCTTGAAAATTTGGCAAGACCCGGACGCGGCGGCGCTGCGGTCAAGGCGGCATCGCTCGACGTCGGCAAAAACGAACCGGCGCCTTGCGGCGCCGGTTTCACCAGGCTTGTCAGGAGACGGGTTTACGAACTCGCGTTCAGCACCGTGACGGCGCGGCGATTCTGCGACCAGCAGGAAATGTCGTCGCACACCGCAACCGGACGCTCCTTGCCGTAGGAGATGGTCCGCATGCGCTGCGGATTGATGCCGCGGGAGGCGAGATATTCGCGCACCGTCTGCGCGCGGCGGGCGCCGAGCGCGATGTTGTATTCGCGGGTGCCGCGCTCATCGGCATGGCCTTCGATCGTGAAGGTGTATTGCGTATAGCGGTTCAGCCACTGCACCTGGTTGTCGAGCGTGGCGCGCGCCTGCGGCGTCAGCGTCGACTGGTCGGATTCGAAGAACACGCGATCGCCCACATTGACCACGAAGTCCTGCTGGCTGCCGGGAACGGCGGCGCCGGCGGCGCCGACCTGGTCGCCCGGCTTGTTCGCGCAGGCGGACACCGCAAGCGCGGCTCCGAATACGGCGATCAGCCCGACCGTGCGCAGCAATCCGCGCATGTTCAGACCGCGCAGGGATTGTCTCACAGCAATCATCGGTGACTCCATTCAATCCGTCTCGGAAAGCTCTAAGCCCGGATCGTTAAGCGAACCTTCCGTCAACCTTGACCAAGCCTTGCAAAGCGCCCGGAAATGCGGCGGATCGCCGCAAACCATTGTTAATGGTTAGCATCGGCTTAATGCCGAAAATGCGGCGGATTGATCGCCAACGCGAAGATTGCCGCGAAGCTTGCACAGCATTGCGCGCGTGCAACAGCCGCAGGCGTGGAACGTCACGACAACAGCGGCGACCAGGCCGGATCAGATGCGAAACTCGGCGTTGGAATGCGCTGCTCGTTGCGGCCAGTGATATCCACCGAATACAAAGAAGGCCCGCTCTGCCCGCCGCCCTCGCGGAAAAACATGATGACCCGGCCGTTGGGCGCGAAGGTCGGGCCCTCGTTGTGGAACCCTTCCGTGAGAATGCGCTCGCCCGAGCCGTCGGTGCGCATGATGCCGATGGCGAACCGCCCGCCACCTTGCTTGGTGAAGGCGATGGTGTCGCCGCGCGGCGACCAGACCGGCGTCGAATAAGAGCCTTCGCCGAAGCTGATGCGCTGCGCCTGTCCCCCGGTCGATGGCATGATGTAGATCTGCTGCGAACCGCCGCGGTCGGATTCGAAACAGATTTGCGAGCCGTCCGGCGAATAGGACGGCGCCGTATCGATGGCCGGCGATTGCGTCAGGCGCGTCGTGGCGCGCGAGCGCAGATCCATCACGAACAGGTTGGAGTTCGAGCCTTGCTGCAGGCTCATGATCACGCGCTGGCCGTCCGGCGAGAAGCGCGGCGAGAACGTCATGCCGGGGAAGTTTCCGACAATCTCGCGCTGGTTGGTTTCGATATTGAGAAGATAAACGCGCGGGTCGCCCTGCCCGAACGACATGTAGGTGATTTCCTGCGTCGAGGGCGAGAAGCGCGGCGTGAGCACGAGATCGTCGCCGCGCGTCAGATAGCGCACATTGGCGCCGTCCTGATCCATGATCGCAAGCCGTTTGACGCGGCGGTCCTTCGGCCCGCTTTCGTCGACGAACACGACGCGGGTGTCGAAATATCCCTTGTCGCCTGTCAGGCGTTCGTAGATCGCATCCGAAATGATGTGCCCGATGCGCCGCCAGTTCTCCGGGGTCGTGGTGTATTGCTGTCCGGCCTGCTGCACGCCGCCGAACACGTCGTAGAGACGAAAGCGCGCATGCAGGCGTCCGTCGCCCTGCCGCACGACCTGGCCAGCGACCAGCGCCTGCGCCTTGATCGCACGCCAGTCCGGATAGTTCGGCGCCACGTCGGCGCTCTTGAGCTTCTCGATAAAGGCGGCCGGATCGATCGGCGCGAACAGGCCGGAGCGACGCAGGTTATTGGTCACAATGGCCGAGACGTTGCGCGCGGTCTCGCTGTCGTTGGCGTTGCCGAAGAAATCCGGAATTGCGATCGGCATCGGCTGGAAATTGCCTTCGGTGATCTGCAGGCGCACCTGCGCGGCGGCTTCGCGCAGCCGCAACGTCGAGGCGGCGCCGATCGCACCCGCCCCGAGCAGGAGCGCCCGGCGGCGGGTGACGGCAAGCGAATGAACCGGTTTCGTTTTAGTCATGATCGCTCTGTTCACAATCCAAACATCGTACGTTCGTCGAAATCGATATCGATCTCACGCCAGACGTCGTAGGTTTCTTTCCGTAGCATATTGAAGGGCTGGCTGATCATCACCGCACGAACGGCGCTGTCGCGGAAGGCTTCAAAGGCCGGCCCGCTGCCCCGCGTCATAACCTGTGGCGGCGAGGAGAGCCGTCCATCCGGCGTGAGGCGGATGACCATGCGAATCACGATCTTCTCCGCGAGCGGAGGCACCGACCAGTTCTGACGCAGCCGCGCGCGCAATGCGTCGAGTTCGTTCTGCGATAGCGTCGCCGCGGTGCCGGTCGGAATGCCGAGCGAGGCGGTGCGGTTGATCGCATCACCGGTGGCGGCCTGACGCTGCGGATCGCGCTTGTCGAGCAGCGCTGCGATGCGCTGCGGATTGAACTGCGGCTGCTTTTTGGGCGGCGGCTTGCGCGTCGGGGTCGGCACCGCCTTCTGCGCCTGCTTCTTCTGTTCCTCTTTCTTCTTGGTCTCGTCTTTCTTCAGCGCTTCGGCGATCGGGTCCGGCTTGGGTTCGGGCTTCGGCTCGGGCTTGGCCTCTGCGGCTTCGGCCGGCTTGGGTGGCGCGGGCTTTGGTTCCGGCTTGGATTCGGTTTTCTCGACCGGCTTCGGCGGGGTCTGTTCGTTCTTGGTCGCCTGGATTTCCTTTTTCTCGGATACCTTGGCGGTGTGATCTTCGACCTGCTTCTGCTCGCCGACTTTTTCCACGAGCGGCTTGGGCGCGTCCTGCTTTTTCGCGGTCTTCGATCCAGCGGTGAGCTGGCTGAATTCGGTTGGCGAGATGATGTCAACGGGGATCGAATCCGCCGGCATCGATTCCAGCGGCGAGGACGTGAAGGTCAGCAGCGCCCACAGCAGAGCGGACGCATGCGCGACACTCGATATGGCGAGTCCCGTCCTCATCGTCGCTAAAGTCAGGTCCCCTGTTCGACCTCGGTGACGAGCGCGACGCGGCGAAAGCCTGCCGCCGACAGCCGGCCCATCACCCGCATGACTGTACCGTAATTCACGTTCTTGTCCCCGCGCACGTAGATGCGTTCCTCGGCGCCGCCGCGCGCGTCGGTGATAGCCTTCAGCTTGGGGACCAGTTCCTCGACCTTGATCTCCGAATTCATCAGGTAGACTTCACCCTTGGTGTTCACCGTCACCGTGAGCGGTTCCTTGTCCTGGTCGAGGCTCTTGGCCTGGGTCTGCGGCAGATCGATCTGCACGCCGACCGTGAGCAGCGGCGCCGACACCATGAAGATGATCAGCAGCACCAGCATCACGTCGACCATCGGGGTGACGTTGATCTCGGCCATCACCGGCTTGCGGGTGCGGCGCCGTCGACCGCCGCCCTGCACACCTGCGCCGCCCCCGTTCCCCATCCCCATCGATCAGGCTCCGCGCTCGTCGATCTGGCGCGACAGGATGGCCGAGAATTCGTCGGCAAAACCCTCCAGCCGATGAGCCTGTTTGTTCACCTCGGCCACGAACTTGTTATAGAAAATCGTCGCCGGAATGGCGGCAACAAGGCCGATCGCCGTCGCGAACAAAGCCTCGGCAATGCCGGGCGCGACCACCGCGAGCGAGGTGTTCTTGGACGCGGCGATCGACTGGAAGCTGTTCATGATGCCCCAGACAGTTCCGAACAGGCCGATGAAGGGGCCTGCGGACCCGACCGTCGCCAGCACCAGGAGACGCCGTTCCAGCCGGTCGATCTCGCGGGTGATGGTGACATCCATCACCTTGTCGATCCGCTGCTGCAGTCCGGCGAAGGACCGCGCGTGTCCTTCGAAGCTGCGCTTCCATTCGCGCATCGCGGCGACGAACAGCGCCGCCATCGAATGCGTGGGCTTGGCCGAGAGCGTACGATAGAGTTCTTCCAGCGACTGGCCGGACCAGAATGCCTGTTCGAAACGGTCCATGGAGCGCTTGGTGCGCGCGAACAGCAGATACTTGTCGATCGCGATCGCCCAGACCCAGATCGAGCAGACCAGCAGCCCGATCATCACCGCCTTCACGACCCAGTGCGCCTGCAGGAACAGGCCGAGGATCGAAAGATCGGCGCTGACCGGCAAAGCCGACTGCGCCACGTCGGCTGGGTTCATTGGTCGTTCTCCGGTTTCGCGTGCATTTTCAATCGGCGGCCCGACGAAAGCCCGCACGCCATGCCGGACCAATCGGATAATTCTGAACCGGCGCCGCCACGATGGCGCGTCACCCAGATCCGATTGTCACGAAGACGTCGCCGTCCACCACCCGGCAAAGCGACGAAATCCCCGTGAAACTTGGCCAAACTAGGGCGTGGCACGAGCCTCCTTCACGCTAACCAGCGCCCATTGTGGTTAAGGTTCGGTTACGAATGTGCGATCAAATCGCGACGGTGGGCGCGCGGCGTGTTTCACCGTGGAAAGCTTGGAAACTGCGAATTTATGGAACCGGCAAGCCCGCTGTGCCGCCGATCGAGCGGGTCCCCGGAAAAACTCGGGCGGGAACGCAAACGCCCGCCGGCTCACGGCCGGCGGGCGCTGGCTGCGCGGTGACACGCGAGACTGTTAGCCCTGAGGGGACGGCGGATTGATGTCGTGGCGCCCGCGGCGCTCGGCCATGAACTGGTCGAACTCGGCCTTGTCCTTGGCCTCCCGCAGCCGCACCAGGAATTCCTGGAACTCGCGCTGCTCGTCTTCGAGCCGGCGCAGGGTCTCGGCGCGATATTCATCGAAAGCGCGGTTGCCGGAGGACGGAGGCGCCCAGAACCCGCCCCCATCGCCCTGCATACGCGTGCGCATGCGGTCCATTTTCTCCTGCATGCGGGCCATTTTGCTCTGCCAGCGTTCCAAGCCGTAGCGAGTGCAAGCCATCCGACCGCTCCATACCGTAAAGGCCAGGAGGGCGAGACCGATAGGCCACCACACGATGAAGCCGAGGACCGTGAGCGCGATCCATCCCGGCCGGCCGTAGTCGTCGATCTTGTCCGTGAGTGTCATCGCGTTCATTCGCTTTCCTCATGGCTCAGATGTGAATGTTAATAACATTCACATAGCGGCGCCCTGTTCTCCCGTCAAGGCCGTGTCTTCACGAATCCGTCATCAGGACGGATCCTATCTGCGTGCCGCTCAACGTCCGTGCAGACCAAGACCGCTCAGATAGACAAGGACAGCCGCTTCCAACAGGTCCTCGGCCGACATTGGCAGCACCCGCTGCGACCCGTCGCCGCGCGCGAAGAGCGAGGCGATGCCGTGCGACAGCGCCCAGATATGCAGCGCCATCATCAGCGCCGGCGGCCGCTTTCCCTGCGGCAAGAGCGCCGACAGCGCCTCGCAGGCGCCCCGCACGATGGCGAAGGCGCGGTCGCCGGCAGCACGCAATTCCGGACTGGAATCGGGCGGAATTCCCGCCTCGAACATGGCCGAATAGAAGGCGGGTTCCGAGCGGGCGAAGGCGAGATAGGCCTTGCCCAGCCGCTCGAAGGCCTTCTGCGGATCGGGCTTGCCGTCGTCCCATGCTTTCGAGAGTTGGGCTGCGAATTCTTCGAAGCCGCGGCGTGCAACATCCGACAGCAATTCGTCGCGGTCGCGATAATGCCGGTAGGGCGCAGCAGGACTGACACCCGCCCAGCGCGCCGCATCGGCGAAGGTGAAGCCCGCCGGCCCCTTTTGCGCGATCAGGTCGAGCGCCGCCCGCACCAGGGCTTCCTTCAGGTTGCCATGATGATAGCCACGCTCGCTGCCGCGTTTCCAGCTCATGTGAAGGGCATTAACATGCGACGGCGCCGCACGTCGATGGTCCAGGCGACGAACTGCTGCGTCGGCGGGCCGGCCGGTGGCTCGGCGGCCTACTCCGCCGCTTCGCGATGAGCGCGCGCCAGCCGGATCAGGGAATCGTCCTCCACCGTCTCGATCGGCGCGAAGTCCCGGTGCGCGATGTATTCCGGCCGCGTCGGTGTGCGGATGTAGTTCGAGACCGCGTTGAGGGTCAGATAGACGATCTTGCGCGGATAGGGGGTGATGTTGCCGGCGGAGCCGTGCACCAGATTGCCATGGAACATCAGCATGCTTCCGGGCTTGCCCGTCGGCGCCACGATGCCGCCCGCATTGACCAGCCGCGTCACGGTGTCCTCGTCGAGCGTCCATAACGGATAGGATGTGGTTTCCCGATCATGCGAGGCCTGCAGATCGCCGGCGGTCTGGCTGCGCGGCACCAGCATCAACGGGCCGTTGATCGGCATCACCTCGTCCAGGAACACTGCGATATTCATCGCGCGCGGCTCCGGCATGCCGTCATCGCGCTTCCAGGTGCCGTAATCCTGGTGCCATTGCCAGACTTCGCCGGTGAAGGCCGATTTGGCGTTGATCTTGTACTGGTGCATGTAGACCTTCTCGCCGAAGATCTGCTCCACCGGTCCGATCATGCGCGGATGCGCGCCAAGCAGCCGGAACGCTTCGTTGTAGAGGTGCGCGGCAAAGGCGGTGCGCGGTGCACCGCTCTTCTCGAACCAGACCTCGGGACGCCGCTCGTCGTAGATCGCGATCGCTTCGCGGCGAAGCAGATCGACCTCTTCCGCGTTGAAAAGCTCCGGCAGCAGCAGCCAGCCTTCGGTGTGGAATTGGTCGAGTTGCGCTTGCGTCAGTCTCACCGCTTCCTCCTGTCGCTTTTCAGCAATTCAAGGCGCGGCAGGACAGGATGTCAAACCGACGCTTCCGCCGCGTCCTGATCGGCCTTCATCGCGATCCGCAAGGGCTTCGGGATCGGCCTCGCCCGCCCGCCGGAAATGAACGCGACCCGCACATCCGCCTGCACCAGCAATTCGTCGCCTCTCATCACGCGCTGGCGGATAGTGACGGAGGCGCCCTTCACCTCATTCGGTTCACTGACGACGGTGAGAATGTCATCCATGCGCGCGGGCTTACGGAAATCGATGGTCATCGAACGCACCACGAAGGCGAAGCCCGGCGCCTCTTCTTCGGTCTGCTCAAACAGCGCGCGATGGTCGGCGCCGATCAGGCGCAGATAGTTGGTTCGGCCGCGCTCCATGTAGCGCAGATAGTTCGCATGATAGACGATGCCGGTGAAGTCGGTGTCCTCGTAATAGACGCGCACGATGAAGGTGTGGCGGCCGTCACGCAGTTCGCCGTCGAGAGGTACTAACGTCATGGAGAAGTGGATCGGACTTGCTCGTTCTCATCGGGTGCGCCGCCCTTGCCCGGCCTGCTCGACCACTGGATCGAGCCGGTACAGCGCCCCTTCGGCGGCGTCGGTGATGACATAGACTAGCCCGTCCGGTCCAATCCGTACATCGCGGATGCGTCCGAGTTCCTCATGAAGAATCCGGGTCTCGCGCCAGCCTTCGCCGTCCGGATCGAGTCGCACCACGGCCTGTCCGGCCAGCGTTCCGACCCACAGGATCGGCTTCGCCCCGGCGCTGTCAACCGCAAGACCTGATGGCGCCTGTGCGGGCGGCTCGGCAAACACATGCGCGGGCTGCTCCATGCCGGCCTTGGCCTTGCCTTCGCCGATCGGCTTGCCGTCATAGCCGATGCCATGGGTGATGACCGGCCAGCCGTAATTGCCGCCCCGCTCGATCCGGTTCAACTCGTCCCCGCCCATCGGCCCATGCTCGACGGCATAGAGATCGCCGCGCTCCTCATCGAAGGCGAGCCCCTGCGAGACGCGGTGGCCATAACTCCAGATTTCCGGCTTCGCATCGTCGCGGCCATAGAACGGATTGTCCTGCGGCACGCGGCCGTCGGTGCGAATGCGGATCACCGTTCCCAGATGCGTGTCGAGGCGCTGCGCGCTGTCCTGCTCCCAGCGGTCGCCGACTGTGAGGAACAGGTAGCCATCCCGCGTGATCGCAAGGCGCCCACCATATTGCTCGTCCCGCGCGGCGGCGCTGCTCTCGAAAATCACCGTCCTTGCAACGAGGCGCGAATGGTCCCGGCTCAGTCTTGCGCTCATCACGCGCAGGGCCGAGCGCTTTTCACTGCCGTGGGCATAAGCAAAATAGATCAGCCGGTTTTTCGCAAAGTCCGGATCGACCGCGACATCGAAGAGGCCTGCAAGGCCGGACGTGAATATCGGCGGCAGGCCCGTGATTTCACGCGTGGTTCCGTCGGGAAGGATGCGCTGCAGCCGTCCGACCCGCTCGGTGAGCAGCATCGACCGGTCCGGCAGGAAAGCGATGGACCACGGGAACTCGAACGTGCCGCCGATCCGGACCGCCTCGTATGCGACCTCTACATGTTCGATGACTTCGTCTTCGGCCGCGTCGGGTTCCGGAGCGGTATGCGCGACGACCTGCGGCATGACCGACACGAACACGGCGAACGCCGCCACGATCGCCGCCAGCCGCTTCAGGTAGCGGTGCGAATCCAGAGTTCCAATTGCTTTCATGCACCCTCCCGTTGCTCAGCGCGGGAGATAAGTGTGTCACTGGCGATTTCTTGCGAGCATCGGACGCATGCGACAATTCGCTGCGCGAGGAAACGTTGCCGCGGCGCGGCTTACCAGTGCTTGCCTTCGATGATCCGGTCGAGCCGGGCGGTCAGCGAAACTGAATCACTCGCCCTCCCCGCCGAACAGCCCGAACTGCGCCGGATCGCGCGCTGGCTCGGCGAGGCCGAGATGGCGGAAGGCATGTCCGGTCAGCAGGCGGCCGCGCGGGGTGCGCTGCACGAAGCCCTTCTGGATCAGGAACGGCTCGATGATGTCCTCGATCGCATCGCGCGGCTCCGACAAAGCCGCGGCGATGGTTTCGACGCCCACCGGTCCGCCGCCGTAATTCATCGCAATGGTCGTGAGGTAGCGCCGGTCCATCGCATCGAGCCCGGCGCCGTCCACTTCCAGCGCGCCGAGCGCCTTGTCGGCGACCGCGCGGTCAATAGCGGCATTGCCCTGCACGTCGGCGAAATCGCGCAGCCGCCGCAGCAGACGACCGGCGATGCGGGGCGTGCCACGGGCGCGCCGTGCGATTTCGTTCGCGCCGTCCTTGGTGGTGCCGACGCCGAGCACGCGGGCGCCGCGCGTCACGATCAGTTCCAGTTCGGCTTCCGTGTAGAAGTCGAGCCGCACCGGAATGCCGAAGCGGTCGCGCAGCGGATTGGTGAGCAGGCCCGCCCGCGTGGTTGCGCCGACCAGGGTGAATTTCGACAATTCGATCTTCACCGAGCGCGCCGCCGGTCCCTCGCCGATGATGAGGTCGAGCTGGAAATCCTCCATCGCGGGATAGAGGATTTCCTCGACCTGCGGATTGAGCCTGTGGATTTCGTCGATGAAGAGTACGTCGCGCTCTTCGAGATTGGTAAGCAGCGCCGCGAGGTCGCCGGCCTTGGAGATCACTGGTCCCGAGGTGGCGCGGAAATTCACGCCGAGTTCGCGCGCGACGATCTGCGCGAGCGTGGTCTTGCCTAAGCCCGGCGGGCCGACGAACAGCACATGGTCGAGCGCCTCGCCGCGCGACCGCGCCGCCTTGATGAAGACTTCGAGATTGGCGCGCGCTTTTTCCTGGCCGATGAACTCGCCGAGCTTCTGCGGACGCAGTGACGCGTCCGCAAGATCGTCGTCGCGGCGTTCGGCGGAGACGAGGCGTGTCGTGCTCACTTCTTGCCCCGCCAGTATTTGTTCGGCAGCAATTCCGAGATCGACATCACCGACGGCTCCGGGCCGTTCGGCACGATCACCCGCGCCTTTGGATCGTAGTCATGGATCAGCTCGCGGCAGGAGCCGCAGGGCGACACCACCTTGATCTCCTGGTCTTCCTCGTGTGGGCGCGGATGGCGCACCGCGACGATGGTCTCGATCCCCTTGTCGCCGCCTTCGGTGATCGAGCGGCCGATCGCGATCGCTTCGGCGCAGACCGCCATGCGGCCGAGATAAGCGTCGATATTGACCCCGGTGATGACGCGGCCATCGCGCGTGCGCATGGCCGCCCCGACCTCCTGCCAGTCGTTGCGATAGCGCTGTCTGATCGCCTCGCTCGCGGCGGCGATCAGTTCCTTGTCCTTTTCGGTCAGACTCGACACGCTTGCACCCTACGCCTTACTTCGCCAGTTCCTTTAGCCCGAAGCGGATCAGCTTCGCGGTATCGGCGCCTTCACCGGCTTCGCGCGCCGCCGCGGCGATCGCCGCCGCCGCCTGCGGCTGACCATAGCCGAGATTGACCAGCGCGGAGACCGCATCGCGCACCGGCTGCGGCGCGCGGTTGTCGTCCACCGCCTCCGCCAGCCGCACCACCGCCGGATCAATGTCGCTGAAGGCCGGCGTCTTGTCCTTCAATTCGGTGACGATGCGCTCGGCGACTTTCGCGCCGACTCCCGGCGTGCGGGCGAGCGCGGCCTTGTCGCGCAACGCAATCGCGTTCGCAAGCTCGGTCGGCCTCAGCGTGCCGAGTACCGCGAGCGCCATTTTTGCGCCCACCCCCTGCACGGTCTGCAACAGCCGGAACCATCCGCGTTCGACATCGCTCGCAAAGCCGAACAGCCGGATCTGGTCCTCGCGCACATGGGTCTCGATCGACAGCGTGGCCGGTTCGCCCTGGGCGGGCAACGCCTGCAGCGTGCGCGCCGAGCAATGCACCTGATAGCCGACGCCCTGGACGTCGACGATCACGTAATCTTCACCGTATGAATCGATAACGCCTTTGAGCTTGCCAATCATCGCCGGATCGGTGCGAATCGCGCCCTCCTATTAGAGCACGAATTGCCGCGCCGCCTCAGGATCGCTTCATGACGGATTTTGCCGCGCTTTTCAAAGAACCCTGGTCGAAACTCGACCCGCAAACCGCCGCCATTCTCAACCGCATCTACACGACAGCCGCCAACGAGGCGCCGATCTTCACGCGTACGCCGGCCGGCGCCCGCGCCCTCATCGATCGGTTCCTGCCTTTCTATGTCTCCGCCGGCGCGCCCGCGATCCCGCATATCGAGGAGCGGCGCATCGCGGCGGCGAGCGGCAACATCCGCATCCGCCTCTACGATCCGGGAGCCCCGGCGTCGGGCCCGGCGATCGTGTTCCTGCACGGCGGCGGCTTCGTGACCTGCGACATCGACGTCTATGACGGCGTCGCGCGGCAACTGGCTAAGCGGTCGGGCCTGCGCCTCGTCAGTGTGGATTACGGCCTTGCGCCCGAGCATCCGTTTCCGGTTCCGCTGGACGATTGCATCGCTGCGATCCGCTTTGTCGCGACGCATGGCCCTGACTGGGGAATCGATCCTGCGCGCATCGCCGTCGCGGGAGACTCGGCCGGCGCCAATCTGGCACTCGCCGCGACGATCGCATTGCGCGATGCCGCCGATTCTCCGGTGCGCGGCGCCGCACTGATCTACGGCTGCTATGCGCCGGACCTGAACACGGTATCCGAACAGGCCTATGGCGGCGGGCCTTACCTGATCTCGAGTCAGGAAATGGACTGGTACTGGAATCATTATCTGTCGAAGGCCGCAGACCGCAAAAATCCGCTGGCCGCGCCGCTTCACGCCGATCTGCGGGGATTGCCGCCACTCTTTGTCACGGCCAGCGAATTCGATCCGCTGCGCAACGATTCCGAAATGCTGGCCGACAGGCTCAAATCAGCCGGCGCCGCTCATGAATTCCGCCTTTGGCTCGGCACGATCCATGCGTCAGTCAACCTGATGGGCTGGATCGAGGCGATGGGGCCGCGCGTCGACGAGCTGTGCGCATTCCTCAAGCGCGTCACGGACCGGACCTGAAGGCCCAAGGCGCGGCGTCACCCCGCCGCGATCTTCAATCGCGCTCTCTGGCGGTGATGCGCGTGCGTGACCGCGATCGCCAGCGCATCGGCGGCGTCGTCGGTACGCGGATCGGCCTTCGGCAGCAGAACGCCGATCATCATGCGGATCTGCGCCTTCTCGGCATGGCCGGCGCCGACGATGGTCTTTTTCACGAGGTTCGGCGCATATTCGGCGACCGAGAGCCCGGCGCGCGCCGGGATCAGCATGGCGATGCCGCGCGCCTGTCCGAGCTTCAGCGTCGACGCGCCGTCGCGATTGACGAACGTCGCCTCGACCGCCGCTTCGTCCGGCGCGAAGTCTTCCACCACGCGCATCAGTCCGTCATGGATCGCGACCAGACGCACCGAAAGCGCGGCGCGCTCCTGCGTCTCGACCGAACCGCAGGCCACGAAGACCAGCCGGTTGCCCTCGCACGCAATCACCCCCCAGCCGGTGCGGCGGAGACCCGGATCGATGCCAAGGATGCGAATCGGTTGCGGCATGCCGCATCCCTGATAGCACGGCAGATGCATGGAAGGGCCGCGCGGCGATCCATCGCACCGGACGCGGCCGGCTGGTAAGGATGCGCGCCAGCCGGGACACCACGTGACAGACTTTTCAGCAACAGCCGCCAGCCTCATCGCCGAACCGCGATTCGCCGCCGCCATCGCCGTCGCCCTGACCGCAGGGCTGGTGCGCGGCTTTTCCGGATTCGGCTCGGCGCTGATCTATGTGCCGCTGGTCGCGGCGATCTACGAACCGCGGATCGCCGCGCTGACCCTGCTGATCGTCGACTTCGTCGCGAGTGCCCCGTTCACCGTGCCTCTGACGCGGCGCTGCAACTGGCGCGAGGTTGCGCCGGTATCGGTCGCGGCGATCTGCACCATCCCGCTCGGCGTCGCGGCGCTGGAATATCTCGATCCCACCCTCCTGCGCTGGTTCATTGCGTTTCTGGTCACGGCGCTGCTCGTGGTGCTGGCATCCGGCTGGCGCTATCGCGCGCCGCCGACGCTGCCGGCCTCGATCGGCGTCGGGCTGGTGGCGGGCATCGGCTCGGGCGCGGCTCAGATCGCCGGCCCCGCGGCGATCATCTACTGGCTCGGCGGCCCGAACAGCGCGCAGGTGATCCGCGCCAACCTGATGGTGTATTTCGCCATTCTGGCGATCGTGTCGGCGACGGTCTATTACATCCGCGGCCTGTTCACCGCGGATGTATTGCTGCTTTCGCTGCTGCTTGGACCGGTCTTCATCCTCGCGATGGCGCTCGGCGCCTATCTGTTCCGCGGCGCGTCGGATCACACCTACCGGCGCGTGGCCTATGCGATCATCGCGCTGTCGGCAGCCGTCAGCCTGCCGCTGTTCGACGAGCTGTTCCGCTAGCCGGTCAGGTCGCCGGCTTTTCGTGCTGGAAGTCGGCGCGCTCCAGCAGATGCGAGGCGGCGATCCCGAAGACAAGGCCCCAGAACGGCGCGCCGATGCGCAGGATCGGCACGTCGGCGACCGTCACGACAAAACAGATCAGCGCACCGAAGCTGAACTTGTCCCGGAACGAAATCTGGAAAGAGGTCTGCAGCACCCGCAGCATCGCGAGCCCGGCGAGCGTTGCGATGAAGGCGGGCGGCGTCGCCAGCAGGAGCCGGGTGAAGAACGGCGCGGTCAGACCGAAGCCGAGCGCCAGAATGCCCAGAAAGATCGCGGCGGTATAGTGCCGCTCCTTCTCGCCCGAACTTGCCAGGATCGCATTGGACGGGCCGGTGAGACAGGTCGAGACCGCGCCGAAAAAAGCGGTGATCAGCGAGCCGACGCCGCAGGCGAAGGTGATGGCGTTGATCGGCGGCTTGTGGCCGCTCGCCGTCAGGATCGCGATCCCCTGTCCGTTCTGCACGACCAGCACGGTGATCGCCAGCGGAATGACCAGTTCGACCATCGCCGGCCATGAAAATTGCGGCGCGTAGAAGTTCGGCTTTGCGAATTCGAACAGCGTGCCGGCCGGCGGGTTGAAGCTTCCCTGCAGCCACACGGTCGCCGCGCCCACAATCAGCGCAACGATCAGGGGCGGCGCGAGGCGCGCGAGCCGCGGCACCGCCGACAGCGCGAAGAACGGCACCGCCATCGACAACGCGATCCAGAAGCCGTCGCGGAACGCATGAACGAGATCGATGCCGAACCGCAGGAACACGCCGGCGACCATCGCCATCACGATCGGCATCGGAATCGCGTCCATCACCCGGCGCACCAGCCCGGTCAGGCCGAGCACCAGCATCAACAGGCCGGTCGCAAGAAACGCGCCGATCACTTCGGGAAAGCTCAGATGCGTCAGCGCCGGACCGACCAGCACCGTGCCAGGGATGGTCCAGAAGAAAGCGAGCGGCTGCCGATACAGCATCGAATAGGCGATGGTGATCAGGCCGTTCAGGAAGAAGACCGCAAAGATCCAGGATGCGAGATCGGCTTCGGAGAGACCGCCGCGCGCGCCGACTGCAAGGATGATGGCCACCGGCCCCGAGGTCGAGAACAGGAAGGCCACAAACGCATTGCCGGCATAGACCGAGCCGAAATCCGACCAGGGCTGACGCGGCAGCGGAAAAGCCGGCTTTTCAAGGGGCATGTGAGTCACGCGGTGCTGGGATTGCCTTCACCCGCGGGATCGCCCCGCGCAGAACGATCCATTGCCGCGAACGAGGCAATGGCGCCACGGATGGTTCCGGGCCTGGTCACGCACTCATCTTCGACACGAGTTGATCGGAGACTTCGAAATTGGCGTAGACGTTCTGGACGTCATCGCTTTCTTCCAGCGCCTCGATCATGCGCAGCAGCTTCTCGCCCTGCTCGTCACTGACCGAGATGGTGTTCTGCGGCTTCCAGATCAGCGCCGATTTGCGCGGCTCGCCATATTTCGCCTCCAGCGCCTTGGAGACTTCGGCGAGCGTATCCTGCGCCGTATAGATTTCGTGGCCGGTCTCGGAGGACGTCACGTCTTCGGCGCCGGCTTCGATCGCAGCTTCGAGCATCGCATCCGCGCTCGCGACCTCGGCGTCGAACTCGACCACGCCGACGCGGTCGAACATGAAGGACACCGCACCGGTCTCGGCCATGTTGCCGCCATTCTTGGTGAAGGCGGCGCGGACATCGCCCGCCGTGCGGTTGCGATTGTCGGTCAGCACTTCGACGATCACCGCGACGCCGCCCGGCCCGTAGCCTTCGTAGCGCACCTCGTCGTAATTCTCCGAATCGCCGCCCTGGCTCTTCTTGATGGCGCGCTCGATATTGTCCTTCGGCATGTTTTCGGCGCGGGCGGCAAGGATCGCGGCACGCAACCGCGGATTAAAGTTGGGGTCGGGCAGTCCCATCTTGGCGGCGACGGTGATTTCGCGCGCCAGCTTGGAGAATATCTTGGAGCGGGCCTTATCCTGCCGCCCCTTGCGGTGCATGATGTTCTTGAACTGGGAATGACCTGCCATGGACCCCGGCCCGCACAAATCGGAACGCGAGGCCTTATAGGACGGGGGCCGCCGCAGGCTCAACCCTTTTGCCGAAACGCTTCAGGCATTCATGTCCGGCGCGAGGGAACGGCGAGCGAGCCCGACTGCCAGAGCCGCAAGCGCTTGTATCCGCCGCCCCGGATATTCCGGACGCGTCCGGAAGGCCATCAGGTCCTACAGCACCGTCTGCATCGGCGCCGGAACGTAGCGGTAGGCGTCGGCCTGCTTGGCCACATAGCCGAGACCCGGCCAGGGGAAGTGATACGAGACGAACGGGATGCGATCGGTCGCCAGCATGTCCAGCACCCTGAGCCGGCTGGCGACGCCCTGCGCGCCATCGGTGTCGAAGACGAAAGCCGCGCGCGGCCTCTGCATCGAAACCACGTGGTGATGCGCGATGTCGCCGCTATTGAGCAGCGTCTTGCCACCCGACGCAATGACAAACACCATGTGGCCGACGGTATGTCCCGGCGCAGACATGGCGCGGATCCCCGGCGTCACCTCCTGCCCATCCGTAATGAAAGTCATGCGGTCCTTGTTCGGCAGCAATTGCCGCCGGGCGCCGCCGATCAGCGCCTTCATCATGTCGCCCTGCGCCTTGCTTTCGTCGGTCCAGAAGTCGAAATCGGCCTGCGACAGCGCGATCTGCGCGTTTGGGAAATGCGGCGTGCCGTCGGCCGCCATCAGCCCCCAGCAATGGTCGGGATGCGCATGGGTGAGCGCGATCAGGTCGATGTCCTTCGGGTCGATGCCGGCGGCCTTCAGGTTGGCGAGCATGCGGCCGCTTTTCGGACCGAACATGTTCGAGCCGCCATCGCCGGTATCGATCAGAACGAGGCGATTGCCGGTATTCACGACCAGCACGTTCTGATCCATCTCGACCGCATCGGACGGCAGGAAATTGTCGTCCAGAATCTTCGTGAAATCGGCTTTCGAGACGCCGGTGAAGATGCCGTCATTGGCCGCACCCAATGCCAGCGGCCCATCCGACACCGCGGTCACTTCGAATGCGCCGAGCTTGAAGCGGTAGAAGGCCGGCGCCTGCGTGTTGAGCGGCGGCGCCTTCGCAAGCGCCGTGCCGGACATAAGCCCGGCCGCCGCGATCCCCGACAGGCCTGCGAGGGCGGAACGCCGGGTGACAATGGGCATGGTCATGGCTGCAGCCTCAAGCATGTTGCCTATGAAAATTGAGCGCGCCGGCGCGTCAATTCTGTGGCGGGTGAATTTCGCTACTTCGGAGATGAAATGACCGCAGCTATGGCTGGTCGCGTCCGTCCGCCCCGCCGAGCCAGGTGTCGTTTTCCATGACCACGCGGCACGGTTCGGCCGCCTTGTAGCGATCCTGGCACGACTTGAGGGCGGCATTGCGCGCGCGGTCCAGGGTAGTCGCGCCGTATTGCGTGAAATGGTGCTTGCCGTCCGGCGTTCTGACCATGACCTTGTAGGTCGGCGCGGCGAGATAGCGGTCAACGAATCCGCGCTGCCGCTGATCCAGCTGCAGCAGTTTCATCAATTCGGCGACATTGTCGCGGCGCGCGGCCGGCAGCCCGTGAAAGCGCAGGAACGCATCCATTTCCATCAGCCATTGCAGCTTTCCGGCCGCGGCCGTGAACAAGCTATGCCCGTCATTGCCGAACTTCTCATACATGACGAGCTTCACGTCGCCGCCGCCATCGAGAAAGGACGACTGCAGCCGTTCGACCAGCTCCGGCCCAAAGAAACTGTCATTCTTCGCGTAAATCCACAGATTGGGTACGCGGCTCACCAGGCCGAATTCCCTGTAGGCGCTCACCAGCACATCTTCCTTCGGGCAGTCGGGCATGCGCAGTCCACCCGACACGCTGACGACGGCGCGCAGGCCGGGCAGGTTGCGCGCGGCAAGCGCGACCACCGCAGCCCCGCCGGCGGAGACCCCGAGCGCGATCACGCGGCTCGGATCGGCATCCGGCCGTTTCGATGCCGCCTCGATCGCGCCCTGCAGGTCATCGGCATCGGCGGCAAAACGGCTGGCGAAGCTCGTCGTCGCACAGGACACCGAGGCCGCCATCGGTCCGTCCGACTGCCCGAAGCCCCGCCGCATGACGACCACCGCAAGCCAGCCGCGCCGCGCCAGATCGCGCGCAGGCCCCGCATAATCGGCGGTCTTGCTTTCGAGCATGTCGGACAGATGCGACGACTTGCCATGCGTGATCAGCGCGATCGGAAGTTCTCCGGCGAGATCGGACCGCTTCACGACCAGACCTTCGAGCCGGACGGTCCGGTTCTCGATGGTGGTGCGAAAGAAGGTCCGCTCGATCACGAACTCGTCGGCAGCCGCCTGGGCGCGCGCCGCCGAGCCCAAAGCCGCGCCGGACAGCATCGCCGCGGCGATTGCCAGTGTTTGGATCGCTCGCATTGCTGCCGTCTGCGGGGATTTCCGATCGTCGGGATGAGCGCGCATCGGTTCTGCGATCTGCAAAGGGCCAAGATTAACGCGTCCGATTTCACGCGACCAGCGGCGAAGACCGTTACCGCACGGTCTGTCCGGGGGACCGGGCCGCGACCCGCTCGGGCGCGGTCGGGCCGACCCAGCTATCGTTCTCCATGATCACCTTGCACGGCTCGGCCGTCTTGTGGCGCTCCTGGCAGTTCTTCAGCGCGGCGTCGCGGGCATATTCCAGCTTCTGCGCGCCGAATTGCGTCATGTAATTCTGTCCATCCGGCGTCTGCACCATCACCTTGAAGGTCGGCGCCGCGAGATACTGATCGACGAAGCTGCGGTTACGCTCGGTCAGCTGCAGGCGCTTGAGAAGCTCGGTGCCGCGCTCGCGGTCTGTCGACGGCAGATCGTGGAAACTCAGAAAGGCGTCCATCTCCATCAGCCACTTCACGCGGCCCGCCGGCTCGCTGAAGATGGAATGACCGTCATTGCCGAACTTGTCGAACATGACGAGCTTCGCGTCGCCGCCGCCGTCGAGATAGGCCGCCTGCATGCGCTCGACGAGCTTCGGACCAAACAGGCTGTCGTTGTTCGCATAGACCCAGATGGTCGGGACCCGGCTGCTCTCGCCGTAAGCCTTGAAGGCGTTCACCAGAACGTCCTCCTTGGGGCAGTCCGGCGTCTGCAGGCCGCCCGAGACGTTGATGACCCCTTTCAGGTTTGCCGGGTTGCGGGCCGCGAGCGCCATCACCGCCGCGCCGCCGGCGGAAACGCCGATCGCGATCGCGCGCTGCGGGTCCGCATCGGGGCGTTTCGCAGCGACGTCGAGCGCGCCCTGAAGGTCGTCGGCATCCGCGCTGAAGACATTGGCGAAGGTGTCGGTGTTGCAGGTCACGTTCACCGGCATCGGACCGTCCGACTGGCCGAAGCCGCGCCGCAGCACCACGACGGACAGATAGCCGCGGCGAGCCAGATCGCGCGCATAGGGGCTGTAGTCGCTCGCGCGCAGCGCCAGCATGTCGGCGAGATTGGCGGACTTGCCATGGGTGATCAGCGCGATCGGCAGCGGGCCGGTGAGGTCGGCGCGCTTGATGACCAGGCCCTCCAGCCGGACCGCCTTGCCGTTCACATGGGTACGAAAGAAGGTCCTCTCGGTCACGAATTCGTCGGCGACATTCTGCGCCTGCGCCGGAGCGATCGCCGAAAGCACCGCAAGGCAACCGGAGAAAACAGCGCCGGCAAAGGTCCGGCTCGGACGATGACCAATGATGCGCATGGCGGCGCGTCCCTCAGCGCCGCATCCCGTCCCTGACCCGGGGCCGGACTACGCCTGAAGCCAGAAGCGCGGCACGGCCTCCTCCAGGCGCGCTCCAAGCCGGACAGCAGCCACTTTCGTGGCCAGTCCGGATGCGTCGTCGGTCTCGATCGCCAGGCCGCACAGGGTCGCCGGACCCGTTGCGGCCTCGAACTTGGTCGCGGGAATTCGTCGCAGGAAGCGCGACACAGGTTCGTCCTTCACCATGCCGATCACGGAATCGTAGTCGCCGGTCATGCCGGCGTCAGACTGGAAGGCGGTGCCGCCGGGCAGAATCTGGTGGTCCGCCGTGGGCGCATGGGTATGAGTGCCGATGACCGCCGAGACACGACCATCGAGATGGTGACCGATCGCCTGCTTCTCGCTCGTCACCTCGGCGTGAAAATCGACGATGATCGCGTCGGCGTCGCGGCCGAGCGCGCAGGCGTTGAGCTCGCGGTCGATGGCGGCGAACGGGTCGTCGAGCGGATCGATGAAGATGCGGCCCATGGCGTTGATGACGAGGACGCGCGCGCCGTTCTTCGCCTCGATCATGGCGGCTCCCTTGCCCGGCGTGCCCCTTGGATAATTGATCGGGCGGATCATGCGGGGGCTGCGCTCGATGAAGACCAGCGCCTCGCGCTGGTCCCACGAGTGATTGCCGAGCGTCACGATGTCGACGCCGGCATCGATGAATTCACGGAAAATCGCTTCGGTAATGCCAAAGCCGCCGGCGGCGTTTTCGCCGTTCAGCACCACGAGGTCGAGCTTCCAGTCGGCGATCAGCCCCGGCAGCCGCTGATGAACGATGGCGCGCCCGGAGCGGCCCACCACGTCGCCGATGAACAGAATGCGCAACCGCTGCTCCCTAACGGAAATCGATCGTCTCGTTTTCCGTTAGCACAAGGTCGAGCGCCTGGTCGAACGGGGTGGCGGGAACGCGGTCGATTTCCTGCACGGCAAAGGCAAGCCCGATCGCTGTCACCTTTTTCATCGCGCGGATGCGGGCGATGGTCTTGTCGTAATAGCCCGCGCCATAGCCGATGCGGTGTCCGGCGCGGTCGAACGCCGCGAGCGGCACCAGCATGATGTCCGAAAACACTTCCGGCGACTCCGGCTTCGGCTCGCGGATGCCCCAGACGCCGGCGGCGAGTTCGTCGCCGAAAGCCCATGCGCGCATGATCAGCGGATTGCCGCGTTTCGGCGTCACCGGCAGCGCCAGCCGCGCGCCCGCGTCCGACAGCTTACGCATCAGCGGAACGGGATTGAACTCGCTTTTCATCGGCGAATAGCCGGACACGATCATGCCCGGCTCGACAGCAACCGGAAACGGCCGCCGCGTCACCGCCTCAACGGCGGCCGCGCGTTCGGCGGCCGGCATGGCATCGCGTCGCGCGAAGGCGGATTGGCGAAGGGTGGATTTGTCGTGGTCGAGTAAGGTGCTTTCCGCCATTGTGAACCCGAGACCCGGACGCGGCGCAGCGTGAGCGGTGGCGCCGCCAATCCGGATCCAATATCAGGAAAATGGGTCCCGGGACTGCATTTCAGCATTGCATGCAGCAATGCCCTCGGGACGGAAAAGCAATCAGAAGCGCGGAGCCGCGTTGGCCGTCGGAATTTTCGACCCCGGGAACCTACAGAAGTAGGTGGGCGCCATATGTCCGGATCCACGGACCCGGCCAGGGACAGCTCCCGTCAGGATCGTAAGGCCCCGGGAGTATGATGTTTCCAGTCGCACCACACAGCCCCGCAAATACAATGTAGTGTGTCCGTCGGGATTCAGCCAGTGAACAAAACAATCCGCGTTCCGCGACCGCCGACGGCGCTCATGCCGCGTCGCAGACGCGCGTGATGCGCTTGTGGCGCCAGGCCGGCACTCACCCGATCGCGACGCCCGGCGCTTGCTGGACCGACTGGCTGATCTGGCGCGCAATATCCTCGATCCGCTCCGCTGCGGCATTGAGCGCGGTCACGACCGCCGCCTGGGTCTGCTGCGCGCGCTCGGCGGCGACGACGCGCGCGTCCTGCAAAGCGGCGATCTCCTCTTCGAGCTTGCGGACCCGGCGGATCGACTCGGCCAGTTCGTCGGCGACGGTCAGCGCCGCCATCACCGTCAGCCGCTGGTCGCCGATCTCGCCATGCGCGCCGCGCAGGGCCTCGATCCGATTGTCGATCTCCTCGGCAAGCCGGCTGACATGATCTTCCTGCCCGTCCTCGCAGCCCATCCGGTACTGGCGGCCGTTGATCATGACATTCACCTGAGCCATCGCATCGCTCCCCTGACGCGTGCTAGCGGTCGTGCTCATCGAGCAGCTTCTGGATCGTGCCCATCGCGATATCGATTCGCCGTGCCACCTCGCGATTGACTTCTTCAAGCTTGCGCGCATGCGCCGCGACCGCGTCGAGTTCACCGGCAAGGCGGGCGCGATCGGTCCCGAGCGCATGAAGCTGCGCCGCCACGCCGTCGCCGCCGGACTCGGCTTCGCGCTTGCGGATCACGGCCGCCTGCAGCGCGTCCAGGGCCTGAGTGAGCCTGCGGGCGGCGGCATCGATCGCACTCGGATCGGTCATGTCACGCTGCACTCATCGAGACGAAAACTATTAAGGCACAAGGCGTTAGCGCCATAAGCCTAAATTGACGCTTCAACGACGTCAAATGGTTCGCCGGCGTCATCCCCATGATCCTAGCGGTTCCGGCAATTTGTACCGCGCCGATGCTGGGACTCGCCGGGGCTTGCATGATAGGACGCGCCATCATTGACCCTTCCCCGGATTCCCTCATGTCCCGCGCACAGCACGATCGTATGGCCAACGCAATCCGCGCGCTGGCGATGGACGCGGTCGAGCAGGCCAAGTCCGGCCATCCCGGATTGCCGATGGGCGCGGCCGACATCGCGACCGTGCTGTTCACGCAGGTCCTGAAATTCGATCCGTCCGATCCGAAATGGCCTGACCGCGACCGGTTCGTCTTGTCGGCCGGACACGGCTCGATGCTGATCTACGCGCTTCTCTATCTGACCGGCTACGAGGCGATGACCATCGACGAACTGAAGCGGTTCCGCCAGCTTCATTCGAAAACGCCGGGCCATCCGGAAAACTTCATCACGCCGGGAGTGGAGACCACCACCGGCCCGCTTGGTCAGGGCATCGCCAATGCCGTTGGCATGGCCATCGCGGAACGGCATCTCAATGCCGTATTCGGCGATATCGTCGATCATCGCACCTATGTGCTCGCCTCCGACGGCGATTTGATGGAAGGCATCAGCCAGGAGGCGATTGCGCTTGCCGGGCATCTGAAGCTCAACCGGCTGATCGTTCTGTTCGACGACAACGGCATTACCATCGACGGCAAGCTGTCGCTGTCGGATTCGGTCGATCAGGTGAAGCGGTTCGAATCGGCCGGCTGGATCGCCGAGCGGATCGACGGCCACGATCCCGAAGCCATCGCCGCCGCCCTCAGCAAGGCGCAGGCCGCCGACCGGCCGACCATGATCGCCTGCAAGACAACGATCGGCTTCGGCGCACCGACCAAGGCAGGCAGCGAAAAATCGCACGGCTCCCCGCTCGGCGCCGACGAGATCAGGGGCGCGCGCGAAAAGCTCGGCTGGACGTACGAGCCGTTCGTCGTGCCGCAGGACATTCTCAAGGCGTGGCGCGATGCGGGCCGGCGTTCGCAGGACGCTCGCAGCGCGTGGGACAAGAAGCTCGGCGGCCTTGCGCCCGAACTGAAGACCGAATTCGAACGCCGCATGACAGGCGAATTGCCGAAGGCGCTTGCGGACGCGGTGAAGTCCGTCAAGGAGACGCTGGCGAAGACGCCGAAAGACATCGCCACGCGCTCCTCGTCGGAATTCGCGCTCGAAAGCCTGGTACCGGCGGTGCCGGAAATGGTCGGCGGCTCGGCCGATCTCACCGGCTCCAACAACACCCGCACCAAGTCGATGAAGGCGATATCGGCCTCCGATTACAGCGGACGCTTCATCCATTACGGGATCCGCGAACACGGCATGGCCGCCGCGATGAACGGCATGACCCTTCACGGCGGGATCATTCCCTATTCGGGCACCTTCCTCGTATTTTCGGACTATTGCCGTCCAGCCATCCGCCTCGCCGCGCTGATGGGCGAGCGCGTGATCCATGTGATGACGCACGATTCGATCGGCCTCGGCGAAGACGGGCCGACGCATCAGCCCGTCGAGCATCTGGCGGCCTTGCGCGCGATCCCGAACCTCAATGTGTTCCGGCCCTGCGACGGGGTCGAGGCGGTCGAATGCTGGGAGCTGGCACTGCGCGCGAAGAAAAACCCCAGCGTGCTCGCCCTCACCCGCCAGAGCCTGCCGCAGCTTCGCTCCGCCTATGCGTCCGAAAATCTCTGCGCGAACGGCGCCTATGAGCTCCTGCCGGTCGAAGGCGACAATGTCGATGTCTCGATCTTCGCCTCCGGCTCGGAGGTTGCGATCGCCGTCGAGGCGGCGCAATTGCTGAACCGGCAGGGCAAGCCGGCCCGTGTGGTTTCGGTGCCGTGCTTTGAACTGTTCCTGGCCCAGCCTGCGGAGAAGCGTCACGCCGTGATCGGCGGCGCGGAGGTCAATGTCGCGGTCGAGGCCGGGATCCGGCAGGGCTGGGACGCAATCATCGGCTCGGACGGCGTGTTCGTCGGCATGTCCTCGTTTGGCGCAAGCGCCCCGTACAAGGAGTTGTACGACTATTTCGGGATCACGCCGGCGGCGGTCGCCGCTGCGGCGCTCGCCAAATTCAGGCCGCGTTAGCCGGCCCCCCCGGGCGGGCCGCGTTCGGGCCCGCTGTCACGCTCTAATGGTCCGGAAGAACAGCCGAAAACGCGAAATTCGGCAGGGCCGCGCCTCTATCCGCGCAAATTTACCGCGCTTCGCGCAAGACGCCGCCCTCGATTTGAGTTGCCGCGAAAAACCATTATATGCGGGGCTCATGCAGTCTTACTGACAGCCGGGAGCTTCGCATCATGACAGTACGGGTCGCCATCAACGGGTTTGGCCGCATCGGCCGCAACGTCCTGCGGGCGATCGCCGAGGGCGGCCGCAAGGACATCGAGGTGGTGGCGATCAACGATCTTGGTCCGGTCGAGACTAACGCGCATCTGCTGCGTTATGACTCTGTCCATGGCCGGTTCCCGGGCGAGGTCACGGTCAAGGGCGACACCATCTCGGTCGGCAATGGCACGATCAAGGTGACCGCGATCAAGGACCCGTCCACGCTCCCCTGGAAGGACCTCGGCGTCGACATCGCGCTGGAATGCACCGGCATCTTTACCTCGAAGGACAAGGCATCGGCCCATCTGAACGCTGGCGCCAAGCGCGTGCTGGTATCGGCCCCCGCCGACGGCGCCGATCTCACGGTCGTCTATGGCGTCAACCACGACAAGCTGACCCGCGACCACAAGGTGGTCTCGAATGCGTCCTGCACCACCAATTGCCTCGCACCGGTGGCGAAGGTGCTGAATGACGCGATCGGCATCGAGAAGGGCTTCATGACCACGATCCATGCTTATACCGGCGATCAGCCCACGCTCGACACCATGCACAAGGACCTCTATCGCGCCCGCGCCGCGGCGCTGTCGATGATCCCGACCTCGACCGGCGCCGCGAAAGCCGTCGGCCTCGTGCTGCCGGAGCTGAACGGCAAGCTGGATGGCGTCGCGATCCGGGTGCCGACGCCGAATGTCTCGGTGGTCGACTTCAAGTTCGTCGCAAAGAGGCCGACCTCGAAAGACGAGGTGAACGGCGCGGTCAAGCGCGCCGCCGAGCAGCAGCTCAAGGGCATCCTCGGCTTCACCAACGATCCCAATGTCTCGATCGATTTCAACCACGATCCGCATTCCTCGGTCTTCCACATGGACCAGACCAAGGTGATGGACGGCACGCTGGTGCGCGTTATGTCGTGGTACGACAACGAATGGGGCTTCTCCAACCGCATGGCCGATACGGCCGTCGCGATGGGCAAGCTGATTTAACGCCACGTTCTTCGTCATGGCCGGGCTCGACCCGGCCATCCACGTTTTGGTGAACATAAACGAAAGACGTGGATGCCCGGCACAATGGCGGGCGTGACGAGAGTGAGTATGCTGAAATGTCCTCCTTCCGCACCCTCGATGACGCCGACCTCAAGAACAAGCGCGTTCTCCTGCGCGTCGACCTCAACGTCCCGATGGAGAACGGCAAGGTCACTGATGCAACGCGCATCGAGCGCGTCGCGCCGACCATCACCGAGATCGCCGACAAGGGCGGCAAGGTCATCATCCTCGCGCATTTCGGCCGGCCGAAGGGACGCGATCCGAAGAACTCGCTGAGGCCGGTTGCAACCGCGCTGTCGCACGTCATCAAGCGCCCGGTCGGTTTCGCCGAGGATTGCGTCGGCCCTGTCGCCAAAGCCGCGGTCGATGCGATGAAGCCCGGCGACATCCTGGTTCTGGAAAATACCCGCTTCCACAAGGAAGAAGAAAAGAACGATCCGGCCTTTGTGGAGCAGCTCGCATCGCTCGGCGACGTGTTCGTGAACGACGCCTTTTCCGCCGCCCATCGCGCGCACGCGTCCACCGAAGGGCTCGGCCACAAGCTGCCGGCCTATGCGGGACGCGCCATGCAGGCCGAGCTTGAGGCGCTGTCGAAGGCGCTCGTTGCTCCGGCAAAGCCGGTGATCGCAATCGTCGGCGGCGCCAAGGTCTCCACCAAGATCGACCTTCTGGAAAATCTCGTCGGCCGGGTCGAAGCGCTCGTCATCGGCGGCGGCATGGCCAATACCTTCCTGCATGCGCAAGGCGTCAGGATCGGCAAGTCACTGGCCGAGCGCGACCTCGCCGATACCGCGCGCCGCATCATGGACAAGGCGGAAGCGGCCAAATGCGCAATCATCCTTCCGGTGGATGCCATCGTCGCCTTCAAGTTCGAAGCCGGCGCGCCGTCGCAGGCCTATGGCCTCGATGCCATTCCGGATGACGGCATGATCCTCGATATCGGTCCGCTCTCGATGGAGCGCGTCACCCACGCAATCGACGACGCGCGCACCCTGCTCTGGAACGGCCCGCTCGGCGCATTCGAGATCGCGCCGTTCGACCGCGGCACGGTCGCGGCGGCGCGTCATGCGGCCGAGCGTACGAAGGCCGGCAAGCTCGTCTCGATTGCCGGCGGCGGCGACACGGTGGCGGCGCTGAACCATGCCGGCGTTGCTGACAGTTTCAGCTACATCTCCACCGCAGGCGGCGCGTTCCTCGAATTCTGCGAGGGCAAGGCCCTGCCCGGGGTCGAGGTGTTAAGGGCAAAGTGACCCGCCTCTTCCCGCATGCCCCGCTGGCGATATAAAATTCCATCAAAAGCCGATTGTCCGGCACCTTCGTTACGGAGCTCCCCCATGAACCTCGCTGACCTGAACAAAATCGCCGAAGCCATGGTGACGCCCGGCAAGGGTATCCTGGCCGCCGACGAGTCCTCCGGCACAATCAAGAAGCGGTTCGACGCCATCGGGGTGGAATCGACGGAAGACAATCGCCGCGACTATCGCGAGCTGATGTTCCGCTCCAGCGAGGCGATGTCGAAATACATTTCCGGCGTCATTCTCTTTGACGAAACCATCTGGCAGAAGGCCAAGGACGGCACGCCGCTGGTCGAAATCATCGCCAAGTCCGGCGCCATTCCGGGCATCAAGGTCGACGAGGGCACCAAGCCCCTGCCGCGATGCCCGGGCGAACTGATCACGATCGGCCTCGACCGGCTCGCCGACCGGCTGCCAAAATATTATCAGCAGGGCGCACGCTTTGCGAAATGGCGCGCGGTGATCGATATCGGTGAAGGCATCCCGAGCTATGCCGCGATCTCGGCCAATGCCCATGCACTCGCGCGCTATGCCGCCCTGTGCCAGGAGGCCCAGATCGTGCCGATCGTCGAGCCGGAAGTTCTGATGGACGGCAGCCACGACATCGATCGCTGCTACGAGGTCACCGAATTCGTGCTCAAGGAAACCTTCCAGCAGCTCTATTATCAGAAGGTCGCGCTGGAAGGCATCGTGCTGAAGCCGAACATGGCGATCCCCGGAAAGAAGAGCGCCAAAAAGGCGAGCGTGCAGGAGGTCGCCGAGAAGACGGTGAGACTCCTGAAGAATTGCGTGCCGAGCGCCGTTCCCGGCATCGCCTTCCTGTCCGGCGGCCAGTCGGACGAGGAAGCGACCGCCCATCTCGACGCCATGAACAAGATCGGCAACCTGCCCTGGAAGCTCACCTTCTCCTATGGCCGCGCGCTGCAGGCAGCGCCGCAAAAAGCCTGGAGCGGCAAGAATGAGAACGTCGCGGCCGCGCAGCGCGCCTTCACGCATCGGGCGATGATGAACGGCCTCGCCTCGCTCGGCCAGTGGAAGCAGGATCTGGAGAAGAAGGCGGCCTAGGCATAAGTCCACCCGTTCCCGCGAAGGCGGGGACGGGTGCCTCCGACCGAATTTCCGCTTTCGCAGGAATGAACGGCCGGGTTGCTCGCCATCCGGACAAACTGCCGCCCGATTGCGGAACCATCGGGTAAATGGATGCCCCCGTCTCAACGAAAAGAGCAGACTCGCCCGACGCCGCGTCTCTATCTGGTGACGCCGGCCGCGGCCGATCCGGGCGCGCTGAAATTCGACCTTCTCGCCGCCATCGATTCCGCAGACATCGCCGCGGTGCTGCTGCGGCTTCCGGATGACGACGAGCGCGCGCTGATCAATCGCGTGAAGCAGATCGCCCCGACCGTGCAGAAGGCGGATGCGGCGCTGATCCTCGACGGTCATCCGCGACTCGTCGCGCGCGGCGGCGCCGACGGCGCGCACCTGACCGGGATTGACGCCTTCGCGGAAGCTGTCGGATCACTGAAGCCCGGCCGCATTGCCGGTATCGGCGGGCTGGACACGCGCCATGACGCCATGGTCGCCGCCGAGAGCGGCGCCGATTATGTGATGTTCGGCGATAACGCGCGTCCTTCGCTCGAAGCCCTGATCGAGCGCGTGTCCTGGTGGGCGGACGTGTTCGAAATTCCCTGCGTCGCGTTCGCCGCTGCGCTCGACGAGATCGGGCCGCTTGTGCGGGCCGGCGCCGATTTCGTTGCGGTCGGCGACGCCGTCTTCGCCGATCCGCGCGGCGTCGCGCCCGCGGCTGCCGACGCCGCGAGCCGCATCTCGCTCGCGGAGATGGCGACATGACAATCCGTTCGCGCCTGATCATTGCGGTCGCATTGTCGGTTTTGACGACTGGGGCGCATGCGGCGCCCAAGAAGGCCACGCCGTCGCCCCCCCTGCCGGAACCCGCGCCGCATTCCTCCACGCAGTCCCAGGGCGACGCCGCCTATGCCGCATTCCAGCGCGGCTATTACCTGACGGCGCTCGCCGAGGCGCAGAAGCGGGTCGATGCCACCGGCGATCCGAGCGCCATGACCCTGATCGGAGTCATCCATGCCGGCGGCCTTGGCGTCCCGCAGGACGATGCCAAGGCGATCGAGTGGTACAGCAAGGCGGCCGAGCATGGCGACCGCGAAGCCATGTTCTCGCTGGCGATGATGCGGCTTGCCGGCCGCGGCGGGCCGAAAGATCGCGATGCTGCCGCCAAGCTGTTCGCGAGCGCCGCCAAGCTGGGTCAGCCGGTCGCCGCGTATAATCTCGGCCTATTCTATCTGGAAGGAATGCAGTTCCCCCGCGACTTCGCCCGCGCCGCCGAATTGTTCCGCCAGGCGGCCGAAAGCGGAAACCGGGAGGCGCAATATGCGCTGGCCACCATGTACAAGGAGGGCCGCGGCGTCCCGAAGGACGACAAGGAGGCGACCCGGCTGCTCGCGCTCGCCGCGCTCGCCGACCACCTCGACGCGCAAACCGAATATGCCATCGCGCTGCATAACGGCACCGGCATCGCCAAGGACGAGGCGGCCGCGGCGCAGATCCTTCGCAAGGCGGCCCGCCGCGGCGCGCCGGTCGCGCAGAACCGGCTGGCGCGCATTCTCGCCACCGGCCGCGGCCTGCCAGAGGATCCCAAGGAAGCGGTCAAATGGCACATCGTGTCCAAAGCGGCCGGCGCCAGCGATCCGTTCCTGGACGACTACATGGCGAGACAGAGCGAGGAGGTACGCAAGGCGGCCCAGAAGGAAGCCGAACCCTGGCTGTTCCTGATTGCCAATTCCCGCACTTGACGGCAGCAGAACGGGCGGGCACATGGCCCCACGAACATTTCCGAAAGCGCTACGGAACATCTCATGGCCAAGATCAATGGCAACGAAATCCGTCCTGGCTATGTGATCGAATACCAGGACACGCTCTGGGTCGCGGTCAAGACCATGGCGGTGAAGCCCGGCAAGGGTCCCGCCTATAACCAGGTCGAACTGAAAAACCTGATCGACGGACGCAAGCTCAACAACCGGTTCGGTTCTGACGAACGGGTCGAGCGGGCGCGCCTCGAACAGAAGGACTTCCAGTTCCTGTACAAGCAAGGCGAGAGCCTCGTCTTCATGGACACCGACAGCTACGAGCAGATCGAACTGCCGGAGGATTTCGTCGGCGAGCGCGCCGCCTTCCTGCAGGATGGCATGACGGTCACGCTGGAAATGCACGAGGAACGGCCGATCGGCATCAAGCTGCCGGATCAGGTGACGCTGCAGATCGTCGAAGCCGACCCGGTGGTGAAGGGCCAGACCGCCGCCTCCTCCTACAAACCCGCCAAGCTCGAGAACGGCCTGCGCGTGATGGTCCCGCCATTCATCACCACCGGCGAGAAGATCATCGTCGATACCAACGAAGTGACTTACGTCCGCCGCGCGGAGTGACGTTCTGCCTTCCCTTCAGGGGAAAGGCGGCCTGCCGGAACGCCAGCGAGGTTGGCTCGCTTGAAATCGTCGCTAAAGCAGCCCTCACCCGGTCGGCGCTTGGCGACACCTTCCCTCCGCCTTCGGGAGAGGGCTAAGAAGGTGCCATGCAACACTCCGCCCTTCTCAACGTCATGATGAAAGCCGCACGCAAAGCCGCGCGGCAGCTCAATCGCGATTTCGGCGAGGTGGAGAAGCTGCAGGTCTCGGTCAAGGGACCGGCCAACTTCGTCACCGCCGCCGACCGTAAGGCCGAGCAGACCTTGCGCGAGGAATTGATGACGGCGCGGCCGGGTTATTCGTTCATCGGCGAAGAGGGCGGCCGGATCGATGGGCCGGACAAGACCCACACCTGGCATGTCGATCCGCTGGACGGCACCACCAACTTCCTGCACGGCATTCCGCATTTCGCGATCTCGATCGGATTAGAGCGCGATGGCGCGATGGTCGCGGCCCTTATCTACAATCCGATTTCGGACGAGATGTTCATCGCCGAAAAGGGCAAGGGCGCCTTCGTGAACGATCAGCGCCTGCGGGTCGCGGGACGTCGCTCCATGCATGACGCGGTGGTGGCCTGCGGGCTGCCGCATCGCGGCCGCGGCGGGATCACCGAATTCCGTACCGAATTTGCGGCCGTGCAGGAGCAGGTCGCGGGCCTGCGCCGCTTTGGCGCTGCCGCGCTCGACCTCGCCTATGTCGCGGCCGGGCGCTTCGACATTTACTGGGAGCGCAACCTGCAATCCTGGGACATGGCGGCCGGCATTCTGCTGGTGCGCGAAGCGGGCGGCTATGTCACCGACTGCGATGGCACCGACGCCATGTTCGCCAAGGGTCACATCTGCGCCGGCAACGAGACGCTGCACCGAGAGCTGCTTTCGATTCTCAAGCGGACCGGAGCAGCCGGCTGATGCAACGCCGCCGGCGCGGCCTCGCACAAGATTTCATCATCCGCGACTCGGCAACCGGCGGCATGACGGAACCGCAACGTCTCGTGGGGTGTTGCCGGCGCGGTCTTCCACCCGCGGGGGCGCACTCTCGAACCGCTTCAGCCATGATCGCACGACGCCTTCTGCCCGCGGGTTCTCTTTCGCCGCGTCTGTGCCATATTGAGGGCACGCTTCTTTATTGAAAGGCTGGCCAGCGATGGCTCGCAAATTTGATCCTCACAAGCTCTCCTCCCCGCGCATTTTCCTTGTGCGGATGCTGGTATTCCTGGTGCTGTGCGGGCTGATCGGCGTCATCCTGTATCGGCAGATTCTCGGCGCCTTCATGTCGAATCCCGGCCTCAACGGGCTGATTCTCGGCGTCCTGGTGATCGGCATCCTGCTCTCGTTCCGGCAGGTGCTGCGGCTGTTTCCCGAGATTGCATGGGTCAACAGCTTCCGGCTCGCCGATCCCGGCATTGCGGTCGAGCGCCCCCCGTCCCTGCTCGCGCCGATGGCAACCATGCTTGGCGACCGGCTCGGCCGCATGGCCATCTCGACCCAGATGATGCGCGGCATCCTGGATTCGATCGCGACCCGGCTTGATGAGGCACGCGACCTGTCACGCTACATGACCGGCCTTTTGATCTTCCTTGGCCTACTCGGCACGTTCTGGGGCCTGATCGAGACTGTCGGCTCGGTTGGCAAGGTGGTCGAGACGCTGAAGCCCGGCGGCGATTCGGCTTCGGTGTTCGAAACCCTGCGCGAGGGGCTCGCAGCGCCGCTCGGCGGCATGGGCATCGCCTTCTCGTCATCGCTGTTCGGGCTCGCCGGCTCGCTGATCCTCGGCTTCCTCGACCTGCAGACCAGCCAGGCGCAGAACCGCTTCTACACCGATCTCGAAGATTGGCTGTCGACCACGGTGCATGACATCGGCGCCGAGCCGGGCGCTGCCGCTTCGGCGCCATTATCTCCCGACATGAAGGCAGCGATTGATCGGCTGCGCGAAACCGTCGCCGAAACCGGCGGCAACAAGGCCGCGACCGCCGCCATGGCAAGTCTCGCCGAGGCGATCCAGGGCCTGGTGCATCACATGCGCACCGAGCAGCAGATGATCCGCGACTGGTCCGACTCGCAGGCCGACATCATGCAGGACATCCGCAAGGTGCTGGAAACGCTGGCACGGGAGAAGACGTAGCCGCCATGGCACTGGCACGCAGCCGCAGGGATCGCGGCGTCGATTACTGGCCGGGCTTCGTCGACGCGCTGTCGACCCTTCTGCTCGGCATCATCTTTCTGCTGTCGATCTTCGCCGTCGTGCAATTCTACCTTTCGCAGGAAGTGACCGGCAAGGACACCGCGCTGCAGCGCCTCAACGCGCAGATTGCGCAACTGACCGACCTCCTCGCGCTGGAAAAGAGCGGCCGCTCCGAGCTTGAGGCGCTGCTTGGCACGGTGCGCTCCAACCTCGCGGCAACCGAAGCCGAACGCGATCGTTTGCGCGGCCTTGCCGAAGGCGCCGGAGGCGCCGCCGCCGCACGCGGGCGCGCCAACGAACTCGCTGTCGCGCTCGATGCCGAGAAGCAAAGCGTGGCGCGCGCGCTGGCGCAGGTCGAATTGCTCAATCAGCAGATCGCGGCGCTGCGCCGCCAGCTCGGCGCGCTCGAAGCCGCTCTCGAAGTTTCCGAGAAGCGCGAGCGCGACTCGCAGACAAGAATCGCCGATCTCGGACAAAGGCTGAATGTCGCGCTGGCGCAGCGCGTGCAGGAATTGCAGCGCTACCGCTCCGACTTTTTCGGACGGCTGCGCCAGATCCTGGGCAGCCGCCCGGACGTACGCATCGTCGGCGACCGCTTCGTATTCCAGTCCGAGGTGTTCTTCGATCCAGGCCAGGCGGTGCTGAAGCCGGAAGGCCGGGCCGAGATCGACAAGATCGTCGAAGCCCTGACCGAGCTTGAAAAGAAGATTCCCCCCGACATCCCCTGGGTGATGCGGGTGGATGGCCATACCGACATCCGGCCGATCGCCAATGTGCAATTCCCCTCCAACTGGGAATTGTCATCGGCGCGGGCGATCGCGGTCGTGCAGTACATGATCTCGCGCGGCATCTCGCCGCAGCGCCTGGTTGCCGCCGGCTTCGGCGAGTTTCAGCCGCTCGACCCCGACAAGACCGAAGAGGCGTTCCGCCGCAATCGCAGGATTGAGCTGAAGCTGACCGAGCGATAACGTTCCCGCTGCAGGGCAGGGTCGCACGGGGATGGCGCAACCGACAGTCAGGCTGCGTCCGTATCGCGCCTCGGACGAAGAACCGGCGCTCTTGGTCTGGCAGCGCAGCTGGCAACAGGCTTATCCGCAGATCGATTTCGCCGCCCGCCTCGGCTGGTTTCGCGAGCACTGGCGCGGCTTGCAGGACGATTCCAGGGTGGTGGTCGCCGAATGCGAAGCCACCTCGCACAGCATCGCCGGCTTTGTCGCGGTCTCGCCGCGCACCGGCTATCTCGACCAGATCGTGGTCGCGCCGGACGTGCAGCGTCTGGGCGTCGGCCAGGCGCTGATCGATGCCGCCAAGCAGATCGGACGCGAGGGCCTCTATCTGCATGTCAACAAGGACAATGCGCGCGCGCTCGACTTCTACCGCAAAAGCGGTTTCGCGATCGCCGGCGAGGACGTGAACCCCAGGTCGGGGGCACCGGTTTACATGATGACCTGGCGGCCCCCGCCCCTCGACAACTCGCTCGGGCCAATAGGTTTTGTCGCATGAACGTCGTCCGGCGCACGATCGAGATTGACCAGGATACCGACGCTCGTTTGCAGGAAATGGCGAAGGAGCGCGGCCAGGATATTTCGGCCGTTTTGACCGAGGCTCTCGCGCTGCTCGATTCTGTTGTCGAAATTGATCATCCCGATATCGAAGAAGATCGCCGTCGTTTGGAAAACTTCCATCGGACACGGGAAGCGGTGCCTTTGCACGAAGTTAAAGCATGGGTCGAGAGCTGGGGCACCTCAAACGAACTTGCGCCACCGCGGCCGCGACGCTTTGAATGATCTTACTTTCGCCGGAGGCAATTGAAGACGCCAGACGGCTGCGAGCGTTTCTGAGCGAAAAGAATCCGGAGACCGCACAACGAGCGCTGCGGGCGATTTGACAGCCTTCGAGAAGATCGAGGAATTTCCAGATCTCGGCCGTCCAACAGAAGACTCTCTTATCGGGCAGATTGTGATCCGCTTCGGGAGCACCGGGTACGTATCGCGATATACCGTCTTGCCCAATTCGGGCGATGTCCTGGTTTTGCGCATTTGGCACGGACGCGAGGCGCGGCCTTGAGCAAGCGCGTACTCGCCCGACTACGAGATACCGAACTGCAGCCGCGCCAGCCGTGCGTAAAGGCCGCCGGCGCCGGCAAGCTGCTCGTGCGTGCCCTCTTCCACGATCCGCCCCTGCTCGAGCACCAGGATGCGATCGCAGGACAGAACGGTCGCCAGCCGGTGCGCAATCACCAGCGTCGTGCGTCCCTCCATCGAATGCGCCAGCGCCTCCTGCACCAGTGTCTCGCTTTCCGCATCGAGCGAGGAGGTCGCCTCGTCGAGCAGCAGCAGCGGCGCATTGCGCAGGATCGCGCGCGCAATGGCGATCCGCTGACGCTGCCCGCCCGACAGCGTCACCCCGCGCTCGCCGATCAGCGTCCCGAACCCCTGCGGCATGCGCCCGATGAACTCGGTGGCGGCTGCCATCTCCGCGGCGCGCTCGATCTCCGCCTCGCTCGCATCCGGCTTTCCGAAGGCGATGTTGTCGCGCACCGACGCAGCAAAGATCGTCGCCTCCTGCGGCACCAGCGCGATGTGACGGCGCAGGTCGACCGGATCGGCGTCGGCAACGTCGACGCCGTCGAAGGTCACGCGCCCGGACGACGGATCGTAGAAGCGCAGGATCAGGTGGAAGATCGTGCTCTTGCCGGCGCCGGACGGTCCGACGATCGCAACCTTCTCGCCGGGCGTCACCTTGAACGAGACGCCGTCAAGCGCCGGCGCTTCCGTGCGCGCCGGATAGAAGAAGCGCACGTCCTCGAATGACACATCGGCGCGCGCCTTGTCCGGCAGCCTGACCGGCTGGGCCGGCGCCTTGACGTCCGGCCTGACGTGCAAAATCTCGAACAGCCGCTCCGCCGCGCCGGCCGCCTGCTGCACCTCGCCCCAGACCTCGCTCAACTGGCCAAGGCCCCCGGCCGCGAACACCGCGTAGAGCACGAACTGGCCGAGCCGGCCGGGTGTGATCTCGCCCGACAGCACGTCATTGGCGCCGACCCACAGCACCACCACGACGCTGGCAAAGACGAGAAAAATTCCGATCGCGGTCAGCACCGCGCGCGACAGCGTCGATTGCCGCGCCGCCTCGAACGCGGCCTCGACCGCGCCGTGGAAACGGCTCGCGGCGTATGCTTCGCTGGTGAAGGCCTGCACCGTGCGCACCGCGCCGATGGTCTCGGCCGCATAAGCCGAGGCGTCCGCCAGTGCGTCCTGCGCCTGCCGTGAGCGCCTGCGCACCGCGCGTCCGAACGCCACCAGCGGCAGCACGATCACCGGAATTGCCGCCAGCACGAACAGCGACAGCTTCGGACTGGTAATCACCATCATCGCCGTTGCGCCGACGAACAGCACGAAATTGCGCAGCGCGACCGATACCGAGGCGCCGACCGCCGCCTTGATCTGCGTCGTGTCGGCGGTGAGCCGCGACATCATCTCGCCGGTCTGCGCGCGGTCGAAGAAAGACGGCGACAGCCGCGTGAGATGGGCGAACACCTCCTCGCGCAGGTCGGCGACGATCCGCTCGCCGAGCGTGGTGACGAGGTAATAGCGAAGCGCGCTCGCCATCGCGAGCACGAACACCACCCCGATCATCACCGCGAAGTAATTGTCGATCAGCCCGGGCTCGCCGGAAAATCCGTGGTCGATCATGCGGCGGACCGCGACCGGCACGGCGAGGGTCGCGAGCGCGGCCGCGACCAGCGCGGCGCAGGCGCATAGCGCCCGCAGCCGATAGCGCAGCAGATATGGGACAAGCAGCCGCAGCGGCTTCAGCGAGGAACGCCCCGCAGCCTTCGTCCGCGCGGCGCTACCGGCCGCATCCTTTTCGCTTTCCGCCACGAGGGCCATGCCTGCCCCGGTCTCCGGCTGTCTTGTGAACCCTGAATGCCGCGTGGCGGGGGGACCCGCAAGGCCGAATCCAAGCACCTTGTGCCGGTGGCGGGCTTGCGATATAGACCGCGCGAATTTCACGCATCGGCAGGTCCGACAGACGCGGCTTTTAGAGCCTGCGGGAGCCCATCATGAAGTCCGGCATTCACCCCGACTACCACACCGTTACGGTCAAGATGACCGACGGCACCGAATTCGTCACCCGCACCACCTGGGGCAAGGCGGGCGACACGCTGGCCCTCGACATTGACCCGAAGTCGCACCCGGCCTGGACCGGCGGCGCGCAGCATCTGGTCGACCGCGGCGGCCGCCTGTCGCGCTTCCAGAAGAAATTCTCCGGCTTCATCAAGGACGACGCCGGGAAGAAGTGACCGGCCGCCTCGGTCAGGACACGCTTACCAGAAGTTGAAAGCGGCGCCCGGACAATCGGGCGCCGCTTTTTCCGTTCCGGGGTCAGTTCTTGATCTTGATGCCGGCTTTCTGAACGATCGCACCGATTTTCTTGCGCTCTGCCGCGAGGAAGGCATCGAGATCGGCGGGCGTGCCCCCGGCCGCCACGTAGCTCATCTTCAGCATGCGCTCGCGGACATCCGGCATCTGCAGAACCTTGTTCACATCGTCGCTGATCTTCTTCTGAAGGTCCGCGGGCAATCCGGCAGGTGCGTGCAGGCTGAGCCAGGTGATCGCCTCGATCCCCGGAAAGCCCTGCTCGGCGAATGACGGGATTTCGGGCGCAGCGGAAAAGCGTTCCGGCCCAACAACACCCAGCGCCTTCAGCTTGCCGTCGCGGACCTGGGCGAGCGTCGACACGTCGAGGGCGACCTGGACATTTCCGTTCAGCAAATCCATCACGGCCGCGCCCATTCCCTTGTAAGGCACGTGGACCATCTTGATCCCGGCATGCTGGGCGAACTGCTCGGTGGCCAGGTGGAAGGACGAACCGTGTCCGGTCGTAGCAAACGACAGTTTGTCAGGATTGGCCTTGGCGTATTCGACAAACTCCTTGACGTTGTTTGCCGGCACCGAGGGATGAACGATCAGGAAGATGGGGCTCTTCGCCAGCAACGTGATCGAGGAAAAGTCGCGCTCGGGATCGTAGGGGATCTTGTCGAATACGAATTGATTGGCGGCATGCGAGGTGATGATGCCCATGCCGAGCGTATAGCCGTCAGGCGCCGCCTTCGCGACGGCATCGGTGCCGATCATCGTATTGCCGCCAGGCTTGTTCTCGACGTAAACGCGCTGTCCCCACATCGTCGACAGCTTTTCCGCGACCACGCGCGCCACGCCATCGGCGGTGCCACCCGCCGCCAGCGGCACGATGAACTGAACGGGTCGTGTCGGCCACTGGGTCTGCGCCGAAGCGATCGTCGCGAACGCGCACAGCGCCGCGGCAAGGGCAATTCTCAGCATCTTGGGCTCCTCCGGGACAATTGATATTTCACGTGATATTGAAAATTACCCGCATTTCCGTCAAGCAGCGGATTGCGGTCGGTGCGAGCTGCGCACATGCGCAGATCCGCGGTTTCGAAGCTGGGGGGTGTCGGGGATGACGAAAATCACTTTGCCGAGCGAGCGTTTCGCGTTCTCGCCGCTGCCTCAGCGCGACAAATGGTCCCTGCCCGGGGGAGCGCGTCTTGCGATCTACACGGTGGTCAGCGTCGAGGAATGGGACATCCAAAAACCCATCGTCCGTCAGTATGTGCCGGCCCCGCAGGGCATCACGCCGATCCCGGATGTGCAGAACTGGTCGTGGCATGAATTCGGAATGCGCGTCGGGTTCTGGCGCATTCTCGATGCCCTCTCCTCGCGGGGCATTCGCGCCTCGGCTGCGGTCAATGCGCGATTGTGCGAAACCTATCGTCCGATCGCGCAGGCGATGCTCGAGGCGGGTTGGGAATTCGTCGGTCACGGCGTTGTCCAGGGTCCGTTGACCGCGGCCGTGGATCAGCGCGCGGTCATCAGCCAGACGCGCGATCTGCTGAAGGCGTTTACCGGCAAGGCTCCGAGCGGCTGGCTCGGACCGGGCCTCGCGGAGACCTGGGACACGCTCGACATGCTCGCCGAAGAGGGATTCGCCTATGTCGCGGACTGGTCGATGGACGAGCAGCCAGTCACCATGCAGACCAGCGCCGGCGCGCTGGTTGCCATGCCATTCTCGCTGGAAACCGGCGACCTGCCGATGATGATCGCCCATCATCACGCGTCCGATCTCTGGCTTCAGCGCATGAAGGATCAGTTCGACCGACTGTATCTCGACAGCGCAAATACCGCGCGCGTCATGCCGATCAGCGTGCATCCCTACATCACCGGGGTGCCGCACCGGATCAAATATTTCGAGCAGGCCTACGATTATTTCGCCGGTCACGACGGCGTCTGGTTCGCGACCGCCGAAGAGATTCATGATTGGTTCGTGTCAGGCGAGGGTCATTCTCCGGGCTGATCACGCCTTGCGTTCGAATGCGGCCCTCAGCATGCCGATCTGGTGCTCGACCGGATTGTTGCCGTTGCCCGGCATCGCCGACGCCGCATGGATCGTGGCGTCAAGCCGCCGCACCTGTTCGGCAAGCACGAGCGAGCGCTGGATCAGCGAAACCAGCGTCTCAGGGAGCAGGGCCAGCGTTTCCTCGTCGGCCGAAAAGGTCGGCGACAGTTTCACTTTGGTCTTCTCGTGATTGACCTGCGAGAGCGACATCTCGCCCTCCTTCACCGCGCGGTGCAGCAGAAGCCAGGAGGCGAGCTGCATCAGCCGCGTGGTCAGCCGCATGCTCTCGGTCGCGTAGGTCAGCGCCGCGGCGCGCGGCAGCACCTTGGATTCCTTGCGGCCGGGGCCGTCGAGATAGGCCGCGGTTTCCTCCACCAGGCCCATGCCGTCGCGGAACAATTGCGTGAAGGCCTGCGAGGTTGCGAGCCTTTCCCGAAACGAGATCGGGACGTTCATCTCCGCAGAAAATTCCGACATCACGCTACGCCTCACCCCAACGCGCAACTGGCAGCGACGCCGCGATGCCCCGATCGCTGCGGCGCCAACTCTGTGCGAGGAGCATAAAGGTTGCGCACGCGCCGGGTAAAGGCAACGAGATGCTAATTTGATCGCATAGTTGCCAATCGCCGCAAGGGAACAAGGAATGTTCCAAATTGGCACAGAACAAAAAAGAGCCGCCGTTGCCGGCGGCTCAAGTGGATAACAGGGAGGCGTCAAACAGAGTGGACAGGAGCCACTCGATGTCCAGAAGATGGACAGGCGCCAGTAATACCGGGGAAAGCTTAAAGAGCTGTTAAATGCAAAACGATCGGTAAATTCGATGCGTAAGAATGCACCGGATCGGGAACCGGTTACTTCTTGAAGAACTGATCGGCCGCGCTGCGCGACGACTGCTTCTTTGCGATATCGGCTTCAAGCCGTGCGATCTCTTCGCGCAGTATCGCAATCCGCTGGTTCAGTTCGCCCACCGAAAGCAGCGTCAGGTCCTGCCCGATCTCATGGATGATTTTTTTCTTCGGCCGGTCGTCATCGTCGAATGCGGGCATCACGTCACCTTGCAAGCAGTCCAGCCAGCCTAGCACAACTGTCAGGGCCGGGCTTGACCCGGCCATCCGGCTCTTGCTTGTTGTCACGCAAATCAACGATCGCCCGCCACGCGGTGGGCATGACGCTGACAAGAGGTCTCCAATGACGCTTCCCGCCCGTATGACCGCGATCGGCATCAAGGAACCGGGCGGCCCCGAGATGCTGGTGCCCGAGCAGCGTGACGTTCCCAAGCCCGGCCAGGGCGAAATCCTGGTCAAGGTTGCGGCCGCTGGCGTCAACCGGCCGGACGTGCGCCAGCGCCAGGGCTCGTATCCGCCGCCCAAGGGCGCGGGTGACATTCCGGGGCTCGAAATCGCCGGCGAAGTGGTCGCGATCGGCGCCGGCGTGACGAAATGGAAAACCGGCGACAAGGTCTGCGCGCTGGTGGTCGCGGGCGGCTATGCGCAATATTGCCTCGCCCATGAGAGCCATGCGCTTGCGGTGCCGCCGTCGCTGTCGATGGTGGAAGCGGCGGCCATGCCGGAGACTTTCTTCACGGTGTGGCAACATCTGATGATGCGCTGCCATTTCAAGAGCGGCGAATGGGTGTTGGTGCATGGCGGCACGTCCGGCATCGGCACCACCGGCATCATGCTGGTGAAGAATTTTGGCGGCCATGTCGTCACCACCGCAGGTTCTGACGAGAAATGCGCGGCGGCGAGGAAGCTCGGCGCCGATATTGCGGTGAATTACAAGACGCAGGATTTCGTCGCGGAAACGAAGAAGGCGACCGGCGGCAAGGGCGCCGACGTCATCCTCGACATCGTCGGCGGCGATTACATCGACCGCAATTACGATGCCGCCGCCGATCAGGGCCGGATCGCGCAGATTTCTTTTGCGGGCGCGCCGAAGGCGACGGTGAATTTCGCCCGCCTGATGGCCAAGCGGCTCGTGCATGAAGGCTCGACGCTGCGCCCGCGCACCATCGCGGAGAAAGCCGAGATCGCGAAAGGGATCGAGGACAAGGTCTGGCCGCTGGTCGCGGCCGGCAAGATCAAACCGGTGATCGATTCCACCTTCCCGCTGGAAAAAGCCGCCGATGCCCATGCGCGGATGGAAAGCAGCGTGCATATCGGCAAGATCGTGCTGACGGTGTCCTGATCCCGGCCGCGGGTCGAGGCCATCTGCGCAGTGACGTCTTCATCGGCGCACACGCAGCCGTTGCAGAGCATCGGCTGATGACGCGCAACATGGCCCGATATCCCGCCGTTTTCCTGCGGCGCGAACCGACGCGCCAAACGAGGCTGTCCAACCGATTGCCGCCGGCCCTTCCCATCACCCGACCGGACGCCCTATAACTGCACCACCGGCCCCGGCTGCGCCCCGAAAACGGCGCAAAGGTCGGACTCTTTATCACGCAAGGACGGGGAATCTTGCCGGGACGGCGCGCAACACGCATCGGAACGCGACGGCCAGAGAGGCTGCGGCACATGCTGCCGGGCGTCGCGGTCGCGTTGGCGCTTGCCTGCGCCCTGCTCTGGCTCGCACTATCGCCGGCCGGCGCGGTCGAAGCGGTCAATGTGCGCAGCGATGCAGCCGCCATCGACCTGACACTTGCCGCCGAGCGCCCAAGGACCGATGGCGACCGCGTCCAGGTTTCCACCGCGCCGGGCCCCGACGGCATCGTGCGGCGCATCGAGGTGCGCGGCCGCGAGGCCGGCAACTCCTGGGCGGTGTTCGCGCTGGCGAATACCGGGGACGAGCAACTCGACCGGCTGATCGTCGTGCCGCATTACCGCATGGTGGGATCGGGACTGTTCTGGCCCGATCTCGGCCTGTCGCGGGTGGTGACGGTCACGCCAAGCGCGGGGGAGCGTCCCGAGCGGCAGGAGTCGGCGACCGCGGACGTGTTCCGCATCACGCTCGATCCCGGATCGGTCGTGACCTATGTGTTGGAGCTGCGCTCCGACAAGCTGCCGCAGCTCTATCTGTGGGAGCCTGACGCCTACAAGGACAAGCTCAATTCCTTCACGCTCTATTACGGCATCGTCATCGGCATTGCCGGCCTGCTGGCGCTGTTTCTGACCATCCTGTTCGTGGTGAAGGGTTCGGTGATGTTCCCCGCCGCCGCCGCGCTCGGCTGGGCGGTGCTGGTCTATATCGGCATCGATTTCGGCTTCTGGGGCAAGGTGTTCGACATGTCTGCCGGCGCCGAACGCATCTGGCGCGCGATCGGCGAATGCGTGCTGGCGGCGACCCTGCTGGTGTTTCTGTTTGCCTATCTCAATCTCAGCCGCTGGCATGTGCGCTATGCGCATATCACCATCGCCTGGCTCGGCGGCCTGGCGGCGCTGATCGCGGTCGCGCTCTACGATCCGGCGGTCGCGTCGGGCATCGCGCGCTTTTCGCTCGCGGGTGTTGCGTTCCTCGGCTTTGCGGTCGTGCTTCTGCTCTCGACGCAAGGCTTCGACCGCGCGGTGCTCCTGATCCCCACCTGGTTCCTGCTGTGCATCTGGACGGTCGCCGCCGCGCTGACCGTGAGCGGCTTTGTGACCAATGACATCGTCGGCCCGGCGCTGCTCGGCGGCCTCGTCCTGATCGTGATGCTGATCGGCTTCACGGTGATGCAGCACGCCTTTGCCGGCTCGATCACCCACGGCATCGTCTCCGATGTGGAGCGGCGGGCGCTGGCGCTGACCGGCGCCGGCGACATGATCTGGGACTGGGACGTGTCCTCCGATAAGGTCTATACCAGCCCCGAAACCGAGGCGATGCTCGGGCTCAAGCGCGGCGCGCTCGAAGGCTCGGCGGCGAAATGGCTCGACGTGCTGCATCCGCTCGATCGCGACCGTTTCCGCGCCACCCTCGACAGCGTGATCGAACAGCGTCGCGGCCGGCTGATGGAGGATTTCCGCCTGCGCACGCCGGACGGCCACTATCTCTGGTTCGCGCTGAAGGCGCGGCCAGTGGTCGGCTCCGACGGCGAAGTGGTGCGCCTCGTCGGCACGCTGACCGATGTCACCGAATTCAAGACCGCGGAAGAGCGGCTGCTGCACGACGCCGTGCATGACAACCTCACCGGACTGCCGAACCGACAATTGTTCCTCGACCGCTTCGAGGCGGTGCTGGCTTTCGCCAAGACCGATCCGGCGATGCGCCCGACCGTGATCGTGATCGATCTCGATCGCTTCAAGCAGGTCAACGATTCCGTCGGCATGGCGGTCGGCGATTCCATCCTGCTAACGCTGGCGCGCCGTCTGGTCCGCCTGCTCAAGCCGCAGGACACGCTCGCCCGCCTGTCCGGCGACCAGTTCGCGCTGATCCTTCTGTCGGAGCGCGATCCGGGCCGCATCATCGCCTTCGCCGAAAATCTCCGCCGTACCATCCGCGCGCCGATCACCTTCAACGACCGCGAGATTTTCCTGACCGCCTCGATCGGTCTGTGCCTTGCCGACGCGCAGTCCAATCGCAGCGAGGAGATACTCAAGGATGCCGAGCTTGCGATGTATCATTCCAAGCGCATCGGCGGCGATCGCATCGAAGTGTTCAAGGCGGCGATGCGCGCGCGCAAGTCGGACCGCCTCACGCTGGAAGCGGAGTTGCGGCGCGCCATCGAGCGCGAAGAGATCAAGCTTCATTATCAGCCGATCGTGCGGCTCGAGGATCGCACCATCGCGGGCTTCGAATCCCTTGCGCGCTGGGAGCACCCCAAGCTCGGCCGCATGTCGCCCGCCGAATTCATCACCATCGCCGAGGAGATCGGCCTGATCGTCGATCTCGGCATGTTCATGCTGGAACGAACCGCGCGGCAACTGAGCATCTGGCAGCGCACATTGCGCTCGCAGGAAGCCCTGTTCGCGAGCGTCAACGTCTCGTCGAAGCAGCTGCTGCGCCAGGACCTGATCGGCGACCTGCGCACCGTGCTGGCGCGGTCGTCATTGATGCGCGGCACTCTGAAGCTGGAACTGACCGAATCCGTGGTGATGGAAAATCCCGAACACGCCGCGCAGATCCTGTTGCGGCTGCGCGAACTCGGCGCGGGCCTTGCGCTCGACGATTTCGGCACCGGGCACTCGTCGCTGTCCTATCTGCAGCGCTTCCCGTTCGACACTATCAAGATCGACCAGTCCTTCGTGCGCATGAGCGCCAAGGGCACCCGCCCGGTGATCCTGCGCTCGATCATTGCGCTCGCGCACGATCTCGGCATGGAGACGGTGGCGGAAGGCGCCGAGACCGATTCCGATGCGGTCGAGCTGTATCACATGGGCTGCGAATACGCGCAGGGCTTCGCGTTCGGCCAGCCGATGACGGCGGATGCCGCCACACGGCTGCTCTCGAACGAGCGCATGGAGCTCGCGCAGTAATTCGGCGCCCCGTCAGCAGACGTTCAAGCGATACGTTCATCCGTGCGGGGACGAAGCGTAACAACCATCATCCAGTTCGGGGCTTTTTGGATTCCCGCTTGCGCGGGAGCGAACGGAGCGAGAGGCCGCGTCGCTACGCGTGGCCGGATTCACTCGACAGCATGCCGGGGGCGATGCCGAGCTTGCGCATCGCCTTCTCGTATTTGCGCTGTGGATCGCCAAAGATCAGCTCGGCATCGGCGGAGCAATGCAGCCAGCCATTGTTCTGAATTTCGGTCTCGAGCTGGCCGGGCGCCCAGCCGGCATAGCCGAGCGCAAGGATCGCGCTTGCCGGACCATCGCCGGTCGCGATCGCCTTCAGGATATCGATGGTCGCTGTCAGGCAGATGCCGTCGTCGATCGGCAGCGTCGAATTCTCGATGAAGAAATCCGCCGAATGCAGCACGAATCCGCGGCCGGTCTCGACAGGTCCGCCTTTCAACACGAGCACATCGTCATACCGGGTCGACACCTGTATGGCGTCGCGATCCGGGACCACGTTAAGCTGCACAAGAAGGTCCGGGAAATTGATGTTGCTGGCCGGCTGGTTGACGACAATGCCCATCGCGCCTTCCGGCGAATGCGCGCAGATATAGATCAGCGTCTTTGCGAAGCGGTCGTCGCTCATCGAGGGCGAGGCGATCAGCATCTGGCCATCGAGATAGCCGCGCGCCGCCTGGCCCGCGGATTTCCGCCCCAGTTCTGATTTCGGAATCTTCATAACGCTGAGGTTAGCCCTATCGCGCCTGATTGTGAATCGGAAGTTTCGCCACACTTCACGGGCATTTCAGTGGTCTATTACATCTGAAATGCCTAAGTTCCGGCATGCGTTCCATTACCTTTGGCCTGTCCGTCGTTGCCACAATCGCCCTTGGCACATTTTCGCCGCTGTCTTCGGCGCGCGCCGACGTTTCTGAGTGGCAAGGCGATACACGTGCGGCGATCCGGATGGTTTCGGGCGGCACAACTGTCGACAATGCTCGGTCCGTGCTGCGCGCCGGCATTCAAATACGGCTGGCGCCGGGCTGGAAGACCTACTGGCGCTATCCGGGCGATTCCGGGATTCCGCCACATTTTGATTTTGCAAAATCCGAAAACGTGAAGTCGGTGCGCGTGGCCTGGCCCGCGCCGGAACGCATGGCCGATGCCGACGGCGTCATCATCGGCTACCGCAACACCGTGCTGTTCCCGCTCGCGGTCGAGCCGAAGGATGCGGGCAAGCCGGTGACGTTGCGGCTCGCGCTTGACTATGCGATCTGCGAGAAGGTCTGCATTCCCGTCCATGGCAAGGCCGAGCTGACGATCAAGGCTGGCGGCGCGGCGAAGCCGGAGATCGCCGCTGCGGAGAAAAGCGTTCCGCGGCCGGTGGCGCTCGGCGCCGACGCGGCGTTTGCAGTCAAGGCTGTCCACCGCGACGATGCCGCGAAGCCGCAGCGCGTGCTGCTCGATATTGCCGCGCCCGCGGGTAGCCCGGTGGCGGTGTTCGCAGAAGGTCCGAGCGCGGACTGGGCGCTGCCGGTGCCTGAGAAGATCGCCGGCGCGCCAACCGGACTGCAGCGTTTCGTATTCGCCCTTGACGGGCTGCCGCCGGGTGCAAGCGACAAGGGGGCGACGATCAGGGTCACGGCGGTTGCCGGCGACGACGCGATCGAGACCACCTTCCGGCTCGACTAAAACATCCCCCCCGCCTATTTTGCTCGCGTTGCCCGGGCGGCCATCGACGCCACGGTACGCAACGTGACACGCAGAGAGGATTTCATGGCCATCAAGGTCGGCGACACACTGCCCAACACCACTTTCCGAGTCATGACGGCGGACGGGCCGAAGCCGAAGACCACCGACGAGGTATTCAAGGGCAGGAAGGTCGTGCTGTTCGCGGTGCCCGGCGCGTTCACACCGACCTGCACCAAGAACCATCTGCCGGGCTTCGTGCAGAATGCCGCCGCCATCAAGGCCAAGGGCATCGACGCGATCGCCGTCACCGCGGTCAACGATCCGTTCGTCATGGGCGCATGGAAGAGCGCGGCCGGCTCCGACGACATCGAGTTTCTCGCCGACGGCAGCGCCGATTTTGCAAAAGCGACCGGCCTCGAACTCGATGCCTCCGGCATGGGGCTCGGCATCCGCTCCAAGCGCTATTGCATGGTGGTCGACGACGGGGTGGTGAAGTCGCTCTCGATCGAGGACGCCCCCGGCAAAGCGGAGGTCTCGGGCGCCGAGGCGCTGCTGAAGGCCCTGTAATGCTTTCCTTTCCTTCCCTCTCCCTCAAGGGGAGAGGGAAACGGAGTCTGCAGCACGACCTCGCCTACATCTTCCCCTTCGCCCGCACTTCCGCGATCGCCGCGCGCGCCAGCTGATCCGCGCGCTCGTTGAGATCGTGCCCGGCATGGCCCTTGACCCAGTGCCACGTCACTTGATGCCGCCCGAGCGCGGCATCGAGCCGCTGCCACAGGTCGACATTCTTCACCGGCTTCTTGTCGGCGGTGCGCCAGCCGTTCTTCTTCCAGCCGTGAATCCAGCCTGAAATGCCGTTCCGCACATACTGGCTGTCGGTATAGAGATCGACGCGGCACGGCTTCTTCAGCGCTTCGAGCGCCGAAATCGCCGCCATCAGCTCCATGCGGTTGTTGGTGGTATGCGCTTCGCCCCCCTTCAGCTCCTTGGTGTGACCGCCCGATTGCAGGATCGCGCCCCAGCCGCCGGGGCCGGGATTGCCCGAACAGGCGCCGTCGGTATGGACGATGACGTGCGGCAAACTCATGAGCGCGGATTCTCTGGCGAAAGGCTCACGCGAGCTCCCGCGCCTCGACGCCGTAGTCATGCACGCTGCGGGCATGCTGATGGAAGCGCAGCTTGCGGAAATATTCCTGCGGCGATTTGGGCCGCACCAGCGCGCCCGGCGGCACATTGAGCCAGTCGACCACGCGCGTCGCAAGAAAACGCAGCGCCGCTCCGCGAGCGAGCAGCGGCATCGCCGCAAGCTCGCCCTCGCTCATCGGCCGCACCCTCGCATAACCCTGCAGCAGCGCCCGGCCCTTGGTGACATTGTAGGAATGATCGCTCTCGAAACACCAGGCATTCAGGCAGATCGCCACGTCATAGGCGAGCATGTCGTTGCAGGCGAAATAGAAGTCGATCAGGCCCGACAGCCGCTCGCCGAGGAAGAACACATTGTCCGGAAACAGGTCGGCATGGATCACGCCTTCGGGGAGCCCGCGCGGCCATTCCCGGTCCAGGAAATCGAGTTCGGACCGGATTGCCGCCAGCATGCCGGGCTGGATGGTATCGATGCGATCGGCGCAGGATTCGAATAGCGGCCGCAGCCGGGTCGCGGCGAGCGCGTTGTCGCGATAGCCGGGGAAATCGGCGCCGGCGAGATGCAGCTTGGCGAGCGCCTCTCCCACCGCCGCGCAGTGGCGCGATTCCACCCGTCGCATCCAGACCCCGTCGAGAAAGGTCACGATCGCCGCGGCGCGCCCACACAATTCACCGAGCGTGCGGCCATCGCGCATGCGTACCGGCTGCGGGCAATTGATGCCGCGCACCGCCAGATGCTCCATCAGCGACACAAAGAACGGGAGATCCTCGACCGCGACCAGACGCTCATACAGCGTCAGGATGAAATAGCCGGCATCGGTGTGCAGCAGGAAGTTGGAATTCTGCACGCCCTCCGCAATTCCCTTGTAGGACAAGAGCTTGCCGATGTCGTAGCCAGCGAGAAAGGCGTCCAGCTCTTCGGCGGGAACGTCAGTATAGACCGCCACGGATCACTCCGCAGCTTCAGGACGCAGCGGGCGCGGCAGTGGGAAGAACATATTCTCCTCGGTTGCCGCCATGGTCTCCACCTGCAAGTCATAGCGCTGCGCGAAGGCGTCGAGCATTTCCTCGACCAGCACTTCCGGCGCCGACGCGCCGGCGGTGACGCCAAGCGAGGCTATGGCGCCGAGCCTCGTCCAGTCGATATCGGCGGCGCGCTGCAGCAGTACCGCATAGGGGCAGCCGGCACGTTCGGCGACCTCTTTCAGACGCTGCGAATTCGAGGAATTGGGCGCCCCCACCACCACCATCGCCTCCACCAGCGGCGCGACCCGCTTCACGGCGTCCTGCCGGTTGGTGGTTGCGTAGCAGATATCCTCCCGATGCGGGCCGACAATCGCCGGAAAACGCGCGCGCAGCACGCCGACGATTTCCGACGTATCGGAGACCGACAGCGTGGTCTGGGTCACGAAAGCAAGATTGTCCGCATCCTTCGGCACGAAGGCCCGGGCTTCTTCAATGGTCTGGATCAGCGTGATCGCCCCCTGCGGCAACTGCCCCATGGTGCCCACCACCTCCGGATGGCCGGAATGGCCGATCAGCAGGATTTCGCGGCCGCGCCGGAAATGGATTTCCGCCTCGCGATGAACCTTTGTGACCAGCGGACAAGTCGCGTCGAGCGTGATGAAATTGCGGAGCCTGGCATCCTCCGGCACCGATTTCGGCACGCCATGCGCCGAAAAAACCACCGGCGCATTGGTCTGCGGGATTTCGTCGAGCTCCTCGACAAAGATTGCGCCCTTGGCCCGAAGGCTGTCGACCACGTAGCGATTGTGAACGATTTCGTGCCGGACATAGACCGGCGCGCCATAGAGCGCGAGCGCCCGCTCCACCGAATCGATCGCCCGCACCACACCTGCGCAAAAGCCGCGCGGAGAGCAGAGAATCACCCGTAGCGGCGGCTTGTTGCCGCCGGGCATGCCCGTAGGCCCGGTCATTGGCGCATGTTTCATCGGAACGGTCCCCCGCGAAATGGGGGCGGGAGCCCCGGGAAGTCAAGGCGCAGCATTCGACTTAACGTCTCAGAAAAGCTATACTGGTTTTATGGCCCGCGCGGGTGGGCTGGGGCGAAGGGCATGATCTCGATCCACATGAAAGTGCTTGCCGCCGTGGCATTTGCGGCGGCGCTGTCCGGCTGTGCCGGGTCCGGCGGCAGTTATCACGTGGAAAACGCCACCGGAGCGCCGATCCCGCACCATGTGCTTGCGGATGAGGTGTTTCTCGACGGCACCGGGCCGACCGCTCGCCGGCTTGCGCACGAGCCTGCGGCGCCGGTGGTCGAGCGCAGCTCCGTTGAGCCGATACCGGCCGGCGCGCCGACCCGCGCCGTGGCGCGGTCCCGGCCGACGGCGATCGAGCGTGTGGACCCGGTCGCCGCCACCACCGGTTCCCGGCATTCGACGCAAAATGACCCCAACCAGCCCTTCTCCGATGAATGGTGGGAGAAGGAGCGGCAGGCGGACACCCGGCTCAAGCGGCTGATGAATATCTGCCGAGGCTGCTGACCTTCGGTTGCTCGCTCGCCCTCCAGCGCCTATATTTGCACCTTTCCTGTCATCACCGATGACGACCTGCTTCGCCTTGCAAATACGCCCTGACGGGCGGGCGGAGCGCGAAGGAGATTTTCCATGCAGGAAGCGCCGCTGATGCCGAAGGCCACCGCCGTGTGGCTGGTCGAGAACACCGCGCTGTCGTTCGATCAGATCGCCGAATTCTGCAAGCTGCATCCGCTCGAAGTGAAGGCGATCGCCGACGGCGATTCCGCACAGGGCATCAAGGGTCTCGATCCGATTCAGACCGGGCAGTTGACGCGTGAGGAAATCGAACGGGCGGAGAAAGACAAGAACCGACGGCTGCATCTCGCCGAGCGCAAGGTGCGGGTGCCGGAACAGAAGAGCAAGCGCGGCCCGCGCTATACGCCGGTGTCGCGCCGTCAGGATCGGCCCAATGCCATCCTCTGGCTGATCCGCAACCATCCCGAGCTGAAGGACAGCCAGATCATGCGGCTGGTCGGCACCACCAAGTCGACGATCCAGAGCATCCGCGAGCGCAGTCACTGGAACGCGCCCAATCTCAGCCCGCTCGATCCGGTCACGCTCGGTTTGTGCTCGCAGATCGATCTCGACATGCAGGTCGCCAAGGCGGCCAAGGAGAAGCCCGCCCCCTCCGACCAGGAGCGCGTCACGCTGCTGCCGGCGTCGGTCACGACCGCGCCCGAGCAGGAGCCGGTGGAGGATTCGCGTGCGGCCGCGGCTGCCGCCAAGTCGAAGGAAGACGCGGACGTCGCGTCCGTGTTCGCCAAGCTGAAGAAGATCGGCGGAACCAAGCCCGAAGAGGAGTAAGGACGTTCCCCCTGGGCCGTGTGCACGTAACGGCCCTGCTCCGATCCTCCGCGAGATCGTCCAGCACGCAAGGCCGGTACGCGCGTCCCGGGCGCGCGCCTCACCATGCGCGTTACGCGCCATGCGCGGCCGTATGAGCCGTCGCGCCCGCTGCCGCCACGTCATCACCGATGCCGACCATCGCAATGGGCCCGCGGCGTCCCCGCCTCGGAAGGGCGGCTGCCGGAAAAACCTGTGGATGGTTGCGCGCGACTCAGTCGGTATGGGGCTGCGGTTCATCCGCTCTCTGTGTTCCGCAGTCCGTTGTGGCTTCCAGGCACTAGGTGCAGTGCGGCAACGCCGCTAATGTCCAGCCCGATCGGCGGGGCGTTGAGGGGGATTCGGCATGAAATTTCAGGTGCTTCTAACCTTTTCCGCAATCACTTTCGTCACCGCGCAAGCCTCCGCGCAGACCGCCGAGACCCGGTACGCCTCCGCCAATCCAGCGACGATCGCGGCAGAACCGGCGGCGCCGTCCCGGACGCAAATGCCCGCGGCCCGGGCGGCCGTCGATCCGTCCCCCGATGTCGCGCAGGCGAAGCGCAAGCCCCGCGTCCGTCGTGCAGCGCCCCGGCAGCAGCCGCAGCAAGTGCGGCCGATGACCTGGCAGGAGCGGATGCGCGCAATGTGGGGGATCGACAACCGGCCCGACGCGGATCAGGCCGCAGGCCGGTCGCAGCCGCAATATCCGCAGGCGCCCGCCTATACCTCGCGCCCCAACAACCGGCTGCTGTTCGGCAGGTTTTATACCCGGATTCCGCGGCAGGTCGTGCCGTTCCATGAGAACCATGCACCCGGCACCATCATTGTGCGCCATCGCGAGAAGCGCCTTTACTACGTGCTCGGCAATGGTCAGGCGATCCGCTATGCGGTCGCGGTCGGCCGCGAGGGCGCGGCGTGGTCGGGCGTCTCGACCGTCTCGAACAAGCGCGAATGGCCGAGCTGGACGCCGACGCCCGCAATCCTTGCGCGCCAGCCCAACCTGCCGCGCCACATGGAAGGCGGCCCGCAGAATCCGATGGGTGCGCGTGCGCTCTATCTCGGCGACACGCTCTATCGCATCCACGGCACCAACGAGCCCTGGATGATCGGCGAGGAGGTGTCGTCGGGCTGCATCCGCATGACCAATGAAGACGTGATCGACCTCTACAATCGCACGCGGCTCGGCGCGAAGGTGATCGTCACGCGCTAGACGGGCTGCGTCACTCGTCCGGGCGGGCAAGTGTACACAAGAGGGGGACGCAACAGGTTTGTTGCGGGGGACGAACGGGCGGGCGAAAGCCCGGCCGTTTTGTGCGCGAGCCGCCTGCATTGGCTGCCGGTCCCGCCCATTTGACGCGGCGATGGTCGGCGCGCTAAAAACTATATAGCTTTCAAGCAATCGCCGCTGCGCGGTCCCGCGCGCCGCGAACCGCATCAATTCATGACCGCCGGACATTCGATGGTGACGCTCGACGACGAAGAACAGGCAATGCTGGCGGGCGAGTTCGGCCCGGCGCGTCAATGGGCGATCGCGCACCAGATTGCGGTTGCGGAATTCTTTGACGCCAAGGATTTCGTGCGCGTCGGCCAGGCGCATATCATGGCCGATACCGAGGCGACGGGCGAGGCGGGCGTTGCCTTTGTCGAAAGCCTCGCCGCCATGGCGCCGGAGCATCGGCGCGTTGCCATCCCGACCATCACCGATCCGCGCGGCGTCGACTTCGATGCCTACAAGCGCCTGAAGCAGACGCCGGGCATGGTCGATATCGAAGCGCGGCTGATCCGGGCGTTCGAGGCGCTCGGGGTCATGATGACCAATACCTGCATCAACTATCAGACCATCCTGCCGCCCGTGCATGGCGAGCACCTCGCCTTCGGCGATACGGGCGTCGTGATCTATTCGAACGGCGTGCTTGGGGCGCGCAGCAATTTCGAGGGCGGGCCTTCCGCCCTGTCGGCGGGCCTGACCGGGCGCACGCCGCGCTACGGCTATCATCTCGACAGTCATCGGGTCGGCACGAAACATTTCGCGGTGTCGTGGCAGCCGCGCGATCTGAGCGACTGGGGCGCGCTCGGCGGCATCGTCGGCAAGCGGACCGACAGCTACTGGGCGGTGCCGGTCATTTCCGGGCTGGAGCGCGTACCGAATTCCGATGAACTCAAGCATTTCGGCGCGGCATTGGCGAGCTTCGGTTCGGTCGCGATGTTTCACATTCCCGGCGTCACGCCGGACGCGCCGCCCCTGCGCGATGCGTTCGGCGGCCGACGGGAGCCGCCGCCGCCCGACCCGATCACCGAAAAGGATCTGTCGGACTTCTACGGCATCTACGCCGCGCGCGGCGAGAAGGTGGATGTCGTCGTGTTTTCCGCACCGCAATTGTCGCTGGTGGAAATGGGCTGGGTCGCCGACCTCCTCGACGGCCGGCAGGTTCACCCCGAGACGACGCTGATCGCCGC
>JBIQKQ010000094.1:0-13690 GCA_044506365.1 Hyphomicrobiales bacterium | reverse complement strand
GGGTGATCGAGCGGCTGCGCAACGCGCAGCCGGCGCTCGCCTTCACGTCGGATTTTATCGTCGGCTTTCCCGGGGAGACCGACCGCGACTTCGCTGATACGCTGAAGTTGATCGAGCAGGTCGGGTTTTCGGGCTCGTTCTCGTTCAAATATTCGCCGCGCCCGGGCACGCCGGCTGCCGAGATGGATGACCAGGTCCCCGAGGATGTGAAGACCAAGCGGCTGCACGAATTACAGCTTCTGATCGATCGGCAGATGGCCACCTTCAACAAGGCCTGTATCGGACGAACGCTCGACGTGTTGTTCGAAAAGACAGGTAGGCATCCCGGCCAGATCGCGGGCAAGTCCCCCTATCTGCAGCCGGTGCAGGTCATGGCGCCCGAATCCCTGATCGGCACGATCGCTCCGGTCCGGATCGACGACACCGGCAGCTACAGCCTATTCGGGACGCTTGCTACGCAAGCAACCGCGAGCGCGCCGCAGCGCGCGGATATCGCGACATTGGAGGCCTGACGCCGTTGCGCAACTACAAGCCAGGTCAGGGTCTTGCGGTCTCCTCCAAATCGGGCGGAGAACCGGCGATCCAGACCATGCTCGCATTCGACGACAACAAGCTCGCTTCGCTTCTGTTTGGGCAATACGGGCAGAATCTCGCGCTGATCGAGCGCAAGCTGGGCGTGGTTGCGGATTCACGCGGCAACCATGTCACCATCGAAGGCACCCGCGAAGCCTGTGACCAGACGCGCCGCGTCCTCGAGACGCTTTACGAGCAACTGAAGAACGGCGGCGAGATCGCGCAGGGCGATGTCGAGGCCGCGATCCGGCAGGCGGTGGCGCAAGGCTCACTGTTCGAGAACGGCGCGGCGACCGCGCGCTCCAGTTTCGCCGATATCGCCTTGCGCAAGCGCACGGTTCGCGCGCGCACCGCCGGACAGGATGCGTATATCCGCGCGCTCAAGCGCAACGCGCTGGTGTTCGGCACCGGGCCCGCGGGCACCGGAAAGACGTGGCTTGCTGTCGCGCATGCGGTCTCGCTGTTCGAACGCAAGGAGGTCGACCGCATCATTTTGTCGCGGCCGGCTGTGGAAGCCGGCGAACGGCTGGGCTTTTTGCCGGGCGACATGCGTGAGAAAGTCGATCCCTATCTGCGGCCGATCTATGACGCATTATTCGATCTGATGGACATGCGGATCGTCGAACGCGCGCTCCAGGCCGGCGAGATCGAGATCGCTCCGCTCGCCTTCATGCGCGGACGCACGCTGCACAATGCCGCGGTCATTCTTGATGAAGCGCAGAACACCACCTCGATGCAGATGAAGATGTTCCTGACTCGGCTCGGCGAGAACAGCCGAATGATCGTCACCGGCGATCCGAGCCAGGTCGACCTGCCGCCCGGACAGATGTCAGGGCTCGCCGAAGCCGGCAGACTGCTCGCGGATGTCGAAGGCATCGGCCATGTCGCGTTCAAGAACGAGGATGTGATCCGCCACGAACTCGTGGCGAGGATCGTGGCAGCCTACGATCGGGCGGCCCCGGCTCAGACTTCGCGAGAGCCTCGATCATGACCGCAGCCGCAAGCAGGGCATCCATACCCGTGGCCGTCGACGTCACCGTGGAATCCGAATTGTGGGCGGCTTGCCCGGAAGCGGAAAATACCGTGTTGCGCGCGATTGCGGCCGCGGCCGAAGCCGCGCAGACCGGCGGAGAGGTCGCGGTGCTTCTGACCGACGATAGCGCCGTGCGGCAAATGAACGCGCGATGGCGCGGGATCGACAAGCCGACCAACGTCCTGTCATTCCCTGCGGGGGAATCGACGACCGCCCCCGGCGAAATCCATCTCGGCGATATTGCCATCGCCTACGAGACGGTCGCCGCAGAATCCGGCGCGGAAAACAAGGCCTTCGCCGATCATCTCGCGCATCTGGCGGTTCACGGCTATCTTCATCTGGTCGGATTCGATCACGAGACCGATCCTGAGGCCGCCGACATGGAACATCTGGAAACGCGGATTCTCTCGAGCCTTGGCATCACCGACCCCTATGCCGATCCCGCCTTCGCGGACTGACCGAACAGCCATGCCCGATACCGAGCGGCCGAGCGATACGGCTGAACCCCAGAGTACCAGGAACTTGCCGGCCGTCATCGGCGCACCCAAGCTGCGCGACGGCGGCAGCGACAATTTCGTCTCGCGATGGTTGCGGACACTGCTTGGATGGCGCGCCGGATCGACCCGCGCCGACCTCAAGGAGGTACTCGAGGAAAGCCCGCCGAGCGAGCTTGGCTTCTCGCCGGAAGAAAGCGCGATGCTCAAGAATATTCTTGGGCTGCGCGAGCGTCGGATCGATGACGTCATGGTCCCGCGAGCTCATATCGTTGCGGTCCAGCAGGACATCCCGCTTGGCGAACTCGTCAAGGTGTTCGAGAAGGCCGGGCATTCGCGCCTCGTCGCATTCAACGACACACTGGACGATCCGGTCGGCATGGTTCACATCCGCGATCTGATCGCGTTCATGACGGTGCGGGCGTCTGTCGCGCCCAGGTCAAAGCCGAAACGCAGGAAGAAACCGGCCGAATCAGCTGGCGACAAAGCGCCGGGCGACGAGCCCGTCGAAACGAGCGCCCGGAAATATCCTCCGGGCGCGCTGGACCTTAGCGCAATCGATCTTTCGATGCCGCTGTCGAAGACCGGGATCATCCGCTCGATGCTGTTTGTCCCGCCTTCGATGCCCGCGATCGACCTGCTCGCGAAAATGCAGGCGACCCGCATTCATCTTGCGCTGGTGGTCGACGAATATGGCGGCACCGATGGCATCGTCTCGATCGAAGACATCGTCGAGCTGATCGTGGGCGACATCGAGGACGAGCATGATGACGAAGAAGCGCCCGGCATCCTCAAGCAATCCGACGGATCGTTCGTCGCCGATGCGCGCGCGAGCCTGGAGGACGTGATCGAGGCGGTCGGCAACGGGTTCGACGCCGGCGAAGCGCTGAACAATGTCGACACGCTGGCGGGCTATCTGGTTTCGCAGGTCGGCCGCGTTCCGGTGCGCGGAGAACTGGTGCCGGGCCCAAGCGGGTTCGAGTTCGAGGTCCTGGACGCCGATCCGCGCCGGGTGAAAAAGGTCAGAATTCACAGCGGCAAGAGTCCGCGGCATGAACTCCCGGCAGTCGCTTCGCCGACGAAACCGGATGCACCGGCCGCGGCCGCCTTGCAGGACCAGCGTCCCGGCAAGAGCCTGCAACAGCCGTGAGCGCACGGGCGATCGCCAATGCGGTGGTCCTGTCCTGGGGCTGGCGCCGCGCCGCGATCGCATTCGTCGCGGGCGCGGCATCGGTGCTCGCCCTTGCACCGTTCGATCTGTGGCCCGTTCTCTTCCTGACTTTTCCAGTCGCGGTCTGGCTGGTCGATGGGTCGGCGGCCGGCCGCCTCAATGGAATTCCGGCCGCTGCGATCGCCGGCTGGTTTTTCGGCTTCGGCTATTTTCTCGCCGGGCTCTACTGGGTCGGTCACGCCTTTCTGGTCGATGCCAAGACATTTGGATGGCTGCTGCCTTTTGCCGTCACCGCATTGCCCGCCGGACTTGCCGCCTTCACCGCCCTGGGTTTCGCCCTCGCCCGTCTAATCTGGCCGCGTGGCGCGATTCGCGTCATTGCCCTTGCGGTGGCATTGACGAGCGCGGAATGGCTGCGCGGGCATGTCTTGAGCGGCTTCCCCTGGAACAGCTATGGCTACGCGCTGACCGGATCGCTCGCGCTCGCGCAGAGCGCATCGGTCTTCGGCCTATGGGGTCTCACATTCCTGTCGGTCGCGATCTTTGGCGCGCCGGCAACGCTCGCCGACGAAACGCCCAAAATGTCCAAGACGCGGCGCCGCTGGATGCCTGTGGCGATTGCCGCCTTGGTACTCGCCGCCATGGCCGGTTTCGGCGCCTGGCGTCTGGCGCAACATCCGACGCGCTTTGTCGAGGATGTACGGCTGCGCATCATGCAACCCAATCTGCCGCAGGATGAGAAATTCAACTACGCCGCGCGGCATAGGATCATGCGGCACTATCTGACACTGTCCGATCGCTCGACCGATCCGCAAAATTCCGGCCTGCGCAATGTGACTCACCTGATCTGGCCCGAGTCTGCCTTCCCGTTCTTCCTGACGCGCGAGGGCGATGCGATGGCCCAGATTGCCGAACTCCTGCCGGCCGGCACGGTTCTGATGACCGGCGCCGCGCGTGCCGCCGATCCGTCTCCCGAGAAGCGGGTGCGCGCCTATAATTCTGTATACGTAATTGATCATGACGGAACCGTGCTGTCGGTCTACGACAAGGTGCATCTGGTCCCGTTCGGCGAATACCTGCCGTTCCAAGAAACGCTCGAACGGCTCGGGCTCATGCAACTGACCAAGCTGCCGGGCGGGTTCCTGAGCGGCGACCGGCACCGCAGCTACGACCTGCAGAACGCGCCGCGGGTTCTGCCGCTGATCTGCTACGAAATCGTGTTTCCCGGCGCGGTGGTTCCATCCGGCGAAAGGCCGGGCTGGCTCCTGAACGTCACTAACGATGCGTGGTTCGGGATCAGCACAGGCCCCTATCAGCATTTCCAGCAAGCGCGCACCCGTGCCATCGAAGAAGGGCTGCCGCTCGTTCGCGCGGCGAATAATGGCATCTCGGCGATCGTCGATCCGCTCGGACGGATCGTCAGAGAATTACCTCTCGGGATCGAAGGCGTGCTCGACGGTCCTCTGCCGCGCCCGGTTGCATCGACGATCTATGCACGTTTCCGCGACAGTATCGCGCTCATCATACTCGCTGGGTTCTTGCTCATAGTACTTCGTTATCGATCCAGCTGAGAACGTCGGCGTTATTTATAAAATTTGCCTTCGGCAATTATTTGCAAACGCAATATTTTTCGGCCAATGGAATGCCGGCGCGCGCTTTCAGCGCGCAATTGTCCTCTTGATAAACAGACTCGAACGCGCAAAATTTGGTGGACCCGGTGACTTTGCATTTTCGTCGAGCGACAGGTTGCAAAATTGTTGACCACGCGCCGGGAACATGCGCAAGCACCAAGCCAATGCGTCGTGCTTCGCATTGCGGAGATCTGAATGGTTAAAAAGTCGCCGAACCCAACGGACAAACACGTCGGGGCCCGCGTGCGCATGCGCCGGATGATGCTGGGCATGAGTCAGGAAAAACTCGGTGACGCGCTTGGGCTGACATTCCAGCAGGTCCAGAAATACGAAAAGGGAACCAACCGCATCGGCGCGAGCCGTCTGCAGCAGATTTCCAACATCCTCCAGGTGCCGGTCTCGTTCTTCTTCGAGGGGGCTCCCAATAATTCGAATTCGGAATCGGGTTTTGACGACGCGGCCTCGCCCGCCTATGTGTCGGACTTTCTGGCCACCTCAGATGGTCTGGCGTTGACTCGCGCCTTCATGCGCATCAAGGCACCGAAATTGCGGCGGCGGATCGTCGATCTTGTCGAGCAGATTGCCGCCGACGAGCAATAAAGCCGCACCTCGGGCAGCACATTCGGTCGCACGGCCCCACTGCGCCCCATCCGGCCGCCCATCCAGCCCACATCTTGACCGCGCCCTGACAAGGCTGCATTGAACAGCTTTCCACAACCGACGAACGGTCCGTCCGTCCCTAGGGGGAGTCCAGCCAGTGCCGCGAAAGAGTCACCTTTTCACCAGTGAATCCGTTTCCGAGGGACATCCCGACAAGGTTTCGGACCAGATTTCCGACGCGATCCTCGATGCCTTCATTGAAAACGACATCAAGCTCGGCATCGCCGATGACAGCCTGGTCAACACCCGCCTCGGCTGCGAGGTCCTGACCACTACCAACAAGATCGTCATTGCCGGTGAAGGCCGTGGCCAGGCCCCGCTGTTCAAAAAATACGGCAACCACGCGGTCATCAACCGTGAGCAGATCGCCCAGATCGCCCGGGATGTGGTGAGGGATATCGGCTACGACCAGGACGGCTTCTCCTTTCACGGCGCCGATGTCGAAGTGCTGCTGCACGGCCAGTCGCCCGACATCGCCATGGGCGTCGACGCCAAGAAGAAGAAGGGCGGCGAGCAGGAAGGTGCCGGCGACCAGGGTATGATGTTCGGCTTCGCCTGCACCGAGAGCGAGGTGTACGAGAAGAACTCGTTCATGCCGGCGCCGATCTATTTTGCGCACAAGATCCTGAAGGTCCTTGCCGACCAGCGCCACTCCAAGAAGTTGTTCGACCTGCAGCCGGACTCCAAGAGCCAGGTCACGATCAAATACGAGGATGGCAAGCCGGTCGGCTGCACCAAGGTGGTGGTGTCGACCCAGCACAATGCGACCAACCGCAATGGCAAGAAGTACACCCCCTCGATGGTCCGGGACTTGATCGGAAGCGCGGTGGAATCGGCCCTGCCGAAGGGCTGGATGCCCAAGAAGGACTCCGATTTCCTGGTCAACCCAACCGGCAATTTCGTGGTCGGCGGTCCGGATGGCGACTGCGGCCTGACCGGCCGCAAGATCATCGTCGACACCTATGGCGGCTATGCCCCGCATGGCGGCGGCGCGTTCTCCGGCAAGGATCCGACCAAGGTGGATCGCTCGGCCGCTTATGCGGCGCGCTATCTCGCCAAGAACGTTGTGGCGGCGGGCCTCGCCGACAAGTGCACCATTCAGGTGGCTTATGCGATCGGCGTCGCCGATCCGATGTCGCTGCTGGTCGATACTCACGGCACCGGCAAGGTGGATGACGGCAAGCTGGAGAAGGTTCTTGCCGAACTCTTTCCGCTTCGTCCGACCAACATCCGGCGCGCGCTCAAGCTCAACCGCCCGATCTACCGGCGCACCGCGGCTTATGGCCATTTCGGCCGCGCGCCGGAAAGGGACGGCGGCTTCTCCTGGGAAAAGACCGACCTGGCCGATCAAATCCGCCGGGCCGTCCGGTAGGCGGAGATTTCTCCCGCTTTTGGGCGGGGGTCAGAGCAATCCGGTTGAGTTTTGCGAACGGCCGCATCATGGATGCGGCCGTTATGCATTCCGACGCATCCGATCCCCATGACCGCACCCGGCGCGGCGCATTCTTCGGCCGCCGCAAGGGCAAGGCTTTGCGGCCAGGACAAGCGCGTTTGTTCGGCACGCTTCTGCCGAGCATCTGCGTTGATCTGAAGTCTTCGGCCCCGGCGTCGCTCGCTGCTCTGTTCCCGGAACCGGTTCGCGAGGTCCGCCTGGAGATCGGCTTCGGCGGCGCCGAGCATCTGATGTCGCAGGCGGCCGCCAACCCCGATTGCGGCTTCATCGGCATCGAGCCGTTCCTGAACGGCATGGCGAAGGCGCTCGCGGCCATCGAGGCGAAGGGACTTACGAACATCCGCCTGCATCACGGCGACGCCATCGACCTGCTGGCGTGGCTGCCGTCCGCGTCGCTCGCCAAGGTATATCTGCTCTATCCCGATCCCTGGCCGAAGCGGCGGCACTGGAAGCGCCGCTTCGTTCAGGACCGGACCGTTGCAATGCTCGCCCGCGTCCTGCGGCCGGGCGGAGAATTTCGCTTTGCTAGCGATATCGATGATTACGCGGCCTGGACGCTCGTTCGGCTCCTGCGTTCGGCCGATTTTGCATGGACAGCGGAATGCGCCGATGACTGGCGCAAACCGTGGCCGGATTTCGAAGGGACGCGTTACGAGGCCAAGGCGAAGCGCGAGGCACGCACGCCGTGCTATCTGACGTTCGAGCGAAGATAACGAGCAGGCGTCGGTCGGATCGGGACAGCGGCCCACCGGGGCTCGTCCGCCGCGCGGGCGAGCCCGGAAGGCACTCAGACCGCCGTGTTCAAACTGCCCGGCGTGATCTGCCAGAACCGCACCACGCGCTTTGCGGTTGATGACGACAGGCGATCGAAATTGGCGCTCGCCGCGTCGAGGCTCGGCCCGGCCTTCGAACGGCTGCCGAGGCGCGCAAGGATGACGTCGCGCGCGGTTGACCACGAGAAGCCGGCTGCCTTGCACAAGATCAGGATCGGGTCCGGCCGCTCGCCGCACATCAGTCGATCCACCACGTCTACCGGAACGGCGGTGAACTGCGACAGCGCCGCGACGGTGTCGTCATAGGACTGATTCACTGCGAAGGCGGCAAGATCGGCTTCGCTCAGCCGGCCATTTGCCGCGAGTGCGCGCATCCTTGCCTGAGCCTGCGAGAAATCGCGCGCAGGTTTGGGTAGAGAGGCGCCTCCGGAAAAGCGCGAGAGGATGCGGCGAATCTCGGACTGGGTCTCGGGTCGGGCCTTGGCAAGGAGCCGCCGCTGCACCATTTCGGTCGCGCGCGTCAGCAATTCTCGAAACATATGATCGGGCACATCGGTCCGCAGCGCCACCGCTTCGGCCAGCACCCCGTCATGCTCGGCGCTGCGCACCAGCGTCGTGAAGGCGTTTTCCGATATTTTCGCGCCGGCATTTGCCGCGAGCTTGCGCCTGACGGTGAAGTCGCCGCGCCGCACCAGGATGTCGGTGACCGGCTCCGCGATTTCGGCCCGGCTCGATATTGCATAGAGATGCTCGGTGCCCATCGCGCTTGCAATTTCGACGAGGTCGGCCGTGACCAGCCGCGGCGATTGCGCCAGCACCGGTCCCGCCACCATGATGTCCTCGTCTCGCGCCAGCCGATGAATCACCCCGACCGGCGAATTCGTCACGGGCGCAAGCTGACGTGACAATTCTGCGCGGGCCTTGCTTTCGATTTCGGCGATGAGCATCACGAACACATCGTCGAACAGGCGGATGTGGTCGTCGTTAAAGCGGTCAGCCCCGTGCAGGAACAACGCCGTGATCCGGCGCAGCGCATCGGCGCGCCGTTCGTCCGAACCTTGCCGCACGACGCCTTCAAGTTCGGGGAGCAGCGAGAAAGCCATCAAAACAGTGCAAATCGGAAAAGCGCGGTGAAATCGCGCAAAATTTACAATCCGAGTCTGAAGGAAGGGTTATCCGGTTCCACCCTTGTCACTTGCGAAGTTGCGGGAAATGGCTATATTCGGCACGTCTTAAGACACCTCATAACGGTCCGCTATCGGATCGGTTTTTGAGAGTGGGCCCCGCCCGGGACCCGCTCTTTTTTGTTACCTGATGGGCTGGAACGCGTGGTGCCATACGCGATTCCGCAGACGCAGGGCGACGTTAGATCTGGAATACCGAACAGCTTCGATGAACCTGTTGCATGACGACAAGATCATTGCCGAGCCGCGCCTGATCGCGGAGCCGGGTCTTGCCGCGCGCGTCGCCGCGATCGCCGAGCCGGTGGTCGAGGGCCTCGGCTATCGGCTGGTGCGCGTGCGGGTTTCCGCCGCCGACGGCTGCACCGTCCAGGTCATGGCGGAGCGGCCCGACGGCACGCTCACCATCGAGGATTGTGAAGAGATTTCGCACGCCCTGTCGCCGGTGCTCGATGTCGCCGACCCGGTCGACCGCGCCTACCGGCTGGAGATTTCCTCGCCCGGCATCGACCGCCCGCTGGTAAGGCGCTCGGATTTCGAGCGGCATGCCGGGTATCTCGCGAAGATCGAGATGAATGTGCCGGCGGACGGCCGCAAGCGGTTTCGCGGCATCCTGATGGGCGTGGAAGGCAATGCGGCGCGGATCCGGCTGGATGAGGCCAAGGCCGCGAAGGCCGGCGACAAGACCGAATTTCTGCTGCCGATCGAGGACATGGCAGAAGCCAAGCTGGTGCTGACCGACGAACTGATCGCCGAAGCCCTGCGCAAGGGCAAGGCGGCCGAGCGCGAAGCGCGCGGCGAAGCCGAACCGAACCGCGATTTTGCGCCGAAAGCGAAGGCCAAAGCCCCGGCCCGGCCGAAGGACAGGAAAGTCAAACAGGACCGGGCGGCCCCCCGCCCGAAACAGGCTCAATTGGACCGCGCGAAGAAAGCACGGTCCGGTGGTTATGACGAAGGAGACTGACCATGGCAGCCGTGAGCGCAAATAAGCTCGAATTGCTGCAGATTGCAGATGCGGTCGCGCGCGAAAAGTCGATCGACCGCGGCATTGTCATCGCGGCAATGGAAGACGCGATCGCGCGGGCCGCACGCTCGCGCTACGGCAGCGAGACCGAAGTCCGCGCCGAAATCGACCAGAAGAAAGGCGAGCTTCGCCTGTCCCGCCACATGCTGGTGGTCGAGCAGGTGGAGAATCCGTCGAACCAGATCAGCCTTGAGGACGCCCGGCGTCTCAATCCCTCGGCGCAGATCGGCGACACCATCGCCGATGCCCTGCCGCCGCTGGAATATGGCCGTATCGCCGCGCAGAGCGCCAAGCAGGTGATCGTGCAGAAGGTGCGCGAAGCCGAGCGCGACCGGCAATATCAGGAATACAAGGACCGCATCGGCGACATCGTCAATGGCGTGGTCAAGCGCGTCGAATACGGCAACGTGGTGGTCGATCTCGGCCGCGGTGAGGCGATCATCCGACGCGACGAGATGCTGCCGCGCGAGGTGTTCCGCAACGGCGATCGCGTGCGCGCCTATATCTACGACGTGCGGCGCGAGCCGCGCGGGCCGCAGATCTTCCTGTCGCGCACCCATCCGCAATTCATGGCCAAGCTGTTCGCGCAGGAAGTGCCGGAAATCTACGACGGCATCGTCGAGGTGAAGGCGGTCGCGCGCGACCCCGGCTCACGCGCGAAAATCGCGGTGATCTCGCGCGATTCCTCGGTCGATCCGGTCGGCGCCTGCGTCGGCATGCGCGGCTCGCGCGTGCAGGCGGTGGTGAACGAGTTGCAGGGCGAGAAGATCGACATCATTCCGTGGTCGCATGACATCGCGACTTTTGTGGTCAACGCGCTGGCGCCTGCGGAAGTCGCCAAGGTGGTGCTCGACGAAGACAAGGAACGCATTGAAGTTGTGGTTCCGGATGCCCAACTATCGCTTGCCATCGGACGGCGCGGCCAGAATGTGCGGCTGGCGTCGCAACTCACCGGCTGGGACATCGATATTCTGACCGAGCAGGAGGAATCCGAGCGTCGTCAGGCCGAGTTCCAGAACCGGACCAAGACCTTCATCGAGGCGCTCGATGTCGACGAGGTGGTGGCGCAATTGCTGGCCTCGGAGGGCTTCACCACGGTTGAGGAACTGGCGCTGGTCGATGTCAAGGAAATCGCCAGCATCGAGGGCTTCGACGAGGAGACCGCGGAAGAATTGCAGAGCCGCGCGAACGACTTCCTCAACCGGGTTGAAAGCGAATACGACGAGAAGCGCGTGAGCCTTGGCGTCGAGGATGCGCTTAAGGAGATCCCGGGCGTCACCACCAGGATGCTGGTGGCGTTCGGCGAGAACGGCATCAAGACCGTCGAAGACCTTGCGGGCTGCGCCACCGACGATCTCGCCGGCTGGACCGAGCGCAAGGACGGTGAAACCAAGCGCGAGCCTGGCATCCTGGACGGCTTCGACCTGACCCGGGACGAGTGCGAGGCGATCATCATGCAGGCGCGTCTGAAGGCCGGGTGGGTATCTGAAGCCGACCTCGCCAAGGAAGCCGCGGAGGACGCGGCCGAACCTGAAACCGCAGGCGCGTGAGGTGAAACACCCGGCATGCTCGCAACGCTCGACGATACGGCGCTCGACAGCGGCCCTCACAAGGGTGCGGCGACGGAGCGGTTCTGCGCGGTCGAGCGCACGGTCAGGCCGGTCGAACACCTGATCCGCTTCGTGGTCGGGCCCGACGGCGCCGTCGTGCCCGACGTGAAGCGGGCGCTTCCCGGCCGCGGCCTGTGGGTCACGGCCACCCGCAAGGCGGTGGACACGGCGCAACGCCGCAAGGTGTTCGCCCGAGGCTTTAAGCGGGAGGTGCGGGCCGACGCCGATCTCGGCGCGATCACCGACCGCCTGCTCGAGCGAGCGGCGCTGGATTCGCTTTCGATCGCGGGCAAGGCCCGCATGGTCGTAACCGGCTTTGCCAAGGTCGAGGCCGCGGTGACGAGGGACAATCCGATCGCGCTGCTGCACGCCTCCGACGGTTCGGAGGACGGTTTACGCAAGATCAAGGCGCTGCTGCGCCGCAATGAGGATGCGGAAGGCTCGGAAATTCCGGTGATCCGGGCTTTCTCGGGCGCACAATTGGATTTGGCATTGGGGCGGTCAAATGTGATACATGCTGCCCTGCTTGCCGGGCCAGCAAGCCAGGGCTTCCTCACGCGATGTCAGCGCATGATGCGCTTTCGCACCGGCGAAACGGACCTGCCGGTGCCAAAACGTGCATTGGACCAGGAACCCAGAAAACGAGTTCGGGAACGGAATACGGATGAGTGAAACGAAAGCACCTGGCGAGAAGAAGATCGGCAGCGGCAAGACGCTGACGCTGAAGCCACGCACCGAAACGGGCGTGGTCCGCCAGAGCTTCAGCCACGGCCGCACCAAGCAGGTGGTGGTCGAAAAGGTGAAGCGCCGCGTGATTGGCGGCGCCAGCGACGCGAAGCCGGAGCCCGTCGCCGAGGCCGCTGTGTCGAAGCCGCGGGTCGCACCGCCGCCGAGCCGGGGCGCATCCGCTGCGCCGGCCACTCCCGCGCCGTCGAAATCCGGCGTGGTGCTGCGCACCCTGACCGAAGACGAACGCAAGGCGCGCGCTGATGCGCTCGCCGATGCGCGCTTGCGCGAGGCCGAAGAGCGCAGGATCGCCGAGGAAGAGGCCCGCCGCCGCCAGAGCCGCGAGAGCATTGAGAAGGCCGAGCGCGAGGCCGCCGAGGCGCGCAAGCGCGAGGAAGAAGAGCGCCATCGCCGCGAGGAAGAGGCCAAGCGCAAGGCAGAGCAGGAAGCCAAGAAGCGCTTCGGCGACGAGACCGCGGCACCCGCCCCTGCCGGTGGCCCCGGCGGCGCCCGCCTTGGCGCCGGCCGGCAGCCGGTGGTCGAGGTCGAGGAAGAGGATTCGGCGCCCCGCGGACGCCGTCCGGGCGCAGGCGCCCCCGTGCGTCCCGCCCCCGCAGTGAAGGCGCCGCGCGGCGCCGCGCCGAAGCAGCGCACCCGCCTGACGGTGGTGAATGCCGGCAATGCCGATGAAGTGCGCGAGCGCTCGGTCGCCTCGTTCCGCCGCCGTACCCAGCGCCTGAAGGGACATCACGACGAGCCGAAGGAAAAGCTCTCACGCGAAGTCGTCATCCCGGAAACCATCACGATCCAGGAACTTGCCAACCGCATGTCGGAGCGGGGCGTGGACGTGATCCGGATGCTGATGAAGCAGGGCCATATGGCCAAGATCACCGACGTGATCGACGCCGACACGGCCCAGCTGATCGCCGAAGAGCTTGGCCACACAGTCAAGCGCGTCTCCGAAGCGGACGTGGAAGAGGGCTTGTTCGACGAGCCGGACGATCCGGATGAGCTCGATCCGCGTGCGCCCGTGGTCACCATTATGGGCCACGTCGACCACGGCAAGACGTCGCTGCTCGACGCCATACGCTCGGCCAATGTGGTCTCCGGCGAGGCCGGCGGCATCACCCAGCATATCGGCGCCTACCAGGTGGAATCGCCCTCGCACGGCAAGATCACCTTCATCGATACGCCAGGCCACGCCGCCTTCACCGCCATGCGTGCTCGGGGCGCCAAGGTCACCGACATCGTCGTATTGGTGGTCGCGGCCGACGACGGCGTGATGCCGCAGACGGTCGAGGCGATCCAGCATGCCAAGGCGGCGAAGGTGCCGATGATCGTTGCGATCAACAAGATCGACA
>JBIQKQ010000093.1:2175-13698 GCA_044506365.1 Hyphomicrobiales bacterium | reverse complement strand
CCGGTCACGGCGTCGCGGCAAGGATGCGATCGATTTCGGCGAGCGCCTTCTGCTTTTGTGCCTCGTCCAGGAGCGAGGCGTGGAAGCCATTGCGGACGATCGCCACAATCTCCTCGCGCCCGAGCGTGAGCGCTTCCGACACGGCGCTGTAATTACGGTTCACGTAGCCGCCGAAATAGGCCGGATCGTCCGAATTGACCGTGACCATGAGGCCACGGTCCATCATCCGCCGCAGCGGATGATGCCGCAGGTCATCGACAACGCGCAGTCGCAGGTTGGAGAGCGGACACACGGTCAGCGCCATCTTTTCCCGCGCCAGCCGCCCGACCAGCGCTGCGTCGTCCATTGCGTGATTGCCGTGATCGATCCGCATGACGCCGAGAACGTCGAGCGCATCCCAGACATAGCTGGCCGGCCCTTCTTCGCCGGCATGCGCTGTCAGAAAGAAGCCCGCATCGCGCGCGCGGGCGAAGACGCGGGCGAATTTGCCGGGCGGATTGCCGGCTTCGGAGGAGTCGAGCCCGACGCCCATGATCCTGTCCCGGAACGGCAAGGCCGCATCCAGGGTCCTCTCGGCGCTGGCCTCATCGAGATGGCGCAGGAAGCACATGATCAGGCTGGCCGAGACGCCGAGCATGCCGCGCGCATCGGCGATCGCCCGCGACAGCCCGTTGATGACCGTTTCGAAAGCAATGCCGCGGTCGGTATGGCCTTGCGGGTCGAAAAACATTTCGACATGCCGGACGTTGTCGGCCTGCGCGCGTCGCAGATAGGCGAAGGCGAGATCGTAGAAGTCCTGCTCGGTCACGAGGACCGACATGCCCTGATAGTAAAGATCAAGGAAATCCTGGAGGTTGCGGAACCGGTAGGCCTGATGGATTTCCTCCACCGAGTGATAGGGCAGGGCGATGCCGTTGCGGCGCGCCAGGGCAAACATCATCTCCGGCTCGAGACTGCCCTCGATGTGAATGTGGAGTTCGCATTTCGGCAAGCTCTTGATGAGCGCCTCGTTGGTGGCGGCCGTCATCGGTTCGCTCCTGTCTCCCGGAAATCTGGATGAAATGCCGGACAGCATCGCCAGCGTATCATGCGGGGCGATTCTGAAATCTCATCCGGGTTGGCGGGCAGGATGGCAGGACGCTGGCGCGCCCAATCGAACGAAGTTCGAACCCAAAAGAACTTGGGCAAGCCAAAGAACTTGGGCAAGCCGATGCGCAAGCATTGGCGCGCCCAAGGGGACTCGAACCCCTGTTTTCGCCGTGAAAGGGCGACGTCCTAGACCGCTAGACGATGGGCGCTGACCGGCCCGTAATCGGGCCGGGGTTTGTATAGTGAGGCTTGGGCCGCGAGGCAAGCGCCCGGCCGCGCAAAACCTTGCGGCTACCAGTGCCCGGTATTGGGCATCGACGCCCAGGGTTCCTTCGGGGGCAGCGCGTTGCCCTTCTGCAGAAGCTCGACCGATTGCCGGTCCGGAGAGCGCACGAACGCCATCTGGCCGTCGCGCGGGGGCCGATTGATGGTGACGCCGGCTTTCATCAGCCGCTCGCAGGTGTCGTAGATATTGTCCACCTCGAAGGCGAGGTGGCCGAAATGGCGCGCCTCGCCGTAATCCTCGGTGTCCCAGTTGTAGGTCAGTTCCAGCAAGGGGGCCGGCCGGCCGGACCGCTTCGACTGCTCGACCGCAGCCTCGTCGCCCGGCGCCATCAGGAACACGAGCGTGTAGCGGCCCTTTGAATCCTCGCGGCGGAATGATTCCTTCAGGGCGAGCTTGTTGCAGTAGAAATCGAGCGCGGCGTCGAGATCGCGCACCCTCAGCATGGTGTGGAGATAGCGCATGGGTCCGGTTCCCAACATTCCAGGCTCTAACGCGGCAGGGATGTATCAGGTTGCACGCTATGAGGCGAGGGTCGAGCCGTTGCGCCGCGCGCTGGCCGTGCGCATTAATATTTCGGTATGATCCGATAACGAGGCCGTGCCGCAATGATCGCTCCCGACCCAGAAACCGCGACCGCGGCGCTGCGCGCGATGATCGAAAGCGCGGAGCGCGTCGTCCCGTTCACCGGCGCCGGCATTTCCACCGAAAGCGGAATTCCTGATTTCCGTTCGCCCGGCGGGCTGTGGACCAAGACCCAGCCGATTCCGTTTGACCAGTTCCTGGCGAGCCGCGAGATGCGCGATGAGTCGTGGCGGCGACGTTTCGCAATGGAAGAATATTTCGGCAGGGCGAAACCAACGCGAGGTCATCTCGCACTGGCCTCGCTCTATCGCTCCGGCAAGGCGCGCGGTGTGATCACGCAGAATATCGACAACCTGCATCAGGCGGCGGGCGTTGCGGACGACGATGTGATCGAGCTTCACGGCAATACCACTTTCGCAACCTGCCTCGATTGCGCAAAACGCTACGAATTATCCGACATCAGGGCGCGCTTTACGGCCGCCGGCGGTCACGCGCCCGATTGCGATTGCGGCGGCTATATCAAAACCGCGACGGTCTCGTTCGGACAGGCGATGCCGGAGGCCGCCATGCAGCGGGCGCACGCGTGGTCTCTGGATTGTGATCTGTTTATCGCCATCGGTTCGTCGCTCGTGGTGTGGCCGGCGGCCGGTTTTCCGCTTCAGGCGAAGAAAAACGGCGCGCGGCTTGTGATCGTCAACCGAGAACCGACCGAATTTGATTCGATTGCCGATCTTGTGATTCGCCACGATATCGGCGATGCGCTGGCGCCTCTGATTGCTTGCTGATTCGCGTCAAGCACTTTTGCACAGGCGGCAGGGTAATCATTTGCGGCCTGCATTTTCTCCTTTTACAAACACGTGCCAGTGTTACTCTCGACTTAAGAGATTCGTTTCAAGCGTCCGGAAGAGGCGCTGAGGGAAGCGGCGGCGCGGCGGTCATGGCGTCCGGCGAGATGGGGCCTAAGTTGTCCGGTGCAGGTTACGATCTGGGGCCAGATCGTCACGCAGGGGCGTCGGATGAAACCGCCGCCACCCTGGTCGAGATTTCAGGCACCATCAAATGGTTCGATGTCTCGAAAGGCTTCGGCTTCATTGTCCCCGATGACGGCTCCGCAGACGTTCTGCTGCACGTGACCTGCCTGCGTCGCGACGGTTTTCAGACAGCCTATGAAGGCGCCCGCATCGTCTGCGAGGCGCTGGCGCGCCCGAAGGGGATGCAGGCCTTCCGCATTCTCTCGATGGACGAGTCGACGGCGATCCATCCCGCACAGCTTCCGCCGGCGCGCACGCATGTCACCGTGACGCCAACCTCGGGTCTTGAGCGCGCCGTGGTCAAATGGTTCAATCGCCTGCGCGGCTTCGGCTTCCTGACCCGCGGCGAGGGGACCCCGGACATCTTCGTCCATATGGAAACTCTGCGCCGCTACGGCATGGCCGAACTGCGTCCCGGCCAGACCGTGCTGGTACGTTTCGGTCCGGGCCCGAAGGGCATGATGGCTGCCGAGGTGCAGCCCGATGGCGGAACGCACGGACCCGCCTCACATTAGGCATGATCGCCGCAGGGCAGCGTCCCGCGTGATCGGTGCGGGCAGGGCGGTAGGCGTGACGTATTCACATCTTGCATTTCGGTCGTGGTGTCGCCCGCTTGCGGCGGCTGCATTTCTGTTCGCGCTGATCGCCGCCGCGACGGCGGATGAGGCGACCCTCGAAATCGTCACCAAGGACGGGGTTCACGTCTTCAGCGTGGAAATCGCGCGCACCGATGAAGAGCGACAGAAGGGCCTGATGTTCCGCAAGGAGCTCCCGGAAGGCAAAGGCATGCTTTTCGACTTCAAGCCCGACCAGGAAGTCGGGATGTGGATGCGCAACACCTATATCCCGCTCGACATGCTGTTCATCAACGCCGATGGAACGATCCGACGGATCGCGGAGAATACCGTACCCTTGTCGGAGAAGACCATTTCCTCCGGCGGGCCGGTGCGCGGGGTCCTGGAGGTGATCGGCGGGACCGCAAAGAAGCTCGGCATCGCGCCCGGCGACAAGGTTGCCCATCCGCTGTTTTCGGGGCGGTGAGCGGGCCTGCGTTCGCCGACTTGCGGCCCAGCGCCGAAATCCCTATTCATGCGGCGACGCCGGCAGGATCGGGGCATAGCGCAGCCTGGTAGCGCATCTGCTTTGGGAGCAGAGGGTCGCAGGTTCAAATCCTGCTGCCCCGACCATCCGTTCCGCCGGCGCAGAGGGGAGAGCGGATGACCGCACGGATCTACAAGCCGGCCCGGAACGCCATGCAGTCCGGCACGGCCAAGACCAAGGACTGGGTGCTGGAATTCGAGCCCCAGGCGCCGCGCGTGGTGGAGCCCCTGATGGGCTGGACCTCCTCGACCGACATGAAGAGCCAGATCCGGCTGCGGTTCGATACCCGCGAGGAAGCGGTGGCCTATTGCGAGCGGGAAGGCATCCCCTATCAGGTGTTTGAGCCGAACGAGCCGGCGCGCCGCCCCATGGCCTATGCCGACAATTTCGCCTACCAGCGGCGCGGGCTCTGGACCCACTGACGATCTGGCTTCGGCCGCCGTATCGCCGGAGGCTTGCCTGACGCGACACGCGCGGGCGATAACCCGCCTGTTATGATCTGACCGACGATCGATTGGATACCGGGAGGCTCGCGATGGCGAAACCGCGTTTTCTCAATCCGCCGACTCTGTACAAGCCGCCCGGCTACACGCATGTGGTCGAGGTCAAGGGGCCTGGCCGTATCGTCTATCTTGCCGGCCAGCTCGGCCTTGACGTGAATGGCAAGCTGGTCGGAGAGCCGGGCGATTTTCGCGCCCAGGCGAGACAGGCCTTCGAGAATGTCGGACATGCCCTTGCAGCCATCGGCGCGGGGTTCGGCGACATCGTCAAGCTGAACAATTACCTCACGGACATGTCGCATCTGCCGATCTTGCGTGAGGTGCGCGACGCTTTCGTCAACGTGTCGGCGCCGCCGGCCTCGACCACGGTGCAGATTTCGAAATTCGCCGTTCCCGGCGGGTTGTTCGAGGTCGAAGCGGTGGTGATGTTGTCGGAGTAGCCGCGCCGGCGTTCAAGACATTCGCAACGGCGCGCCGCCGGCGGGACACAGGATCCGCTGGCGATAAAGCGGCGCGAAAAAGCGCCATGCGGTCGTGACCCTCAGCGGTGCATAGCGAGGCGCATGGCCAGGCGACCGGTCAGGGCATGCCGATGCCAGCGCTTGCAGGTCCAGGCGTGGTCGCTTGACTTTGGCGGATATGGCGACCCCGGGAGGGCTCGAACCTCCAACCGCCGGATTAGAAATCCGATGCTCTATCCAGTTGAGCTACGGGGCCGTGGCGGCCACGAGGCCGCTGCGTGGGACGCCGATGGCGCCGCGGATGGCGCCCATATAGCCGCGTTCGATCGCTCCTTCAAACGTGACCTGCGCGCCGCTCGCGCATTTTTGCCGGTTCGCTATAGTGAGAATGCGATTGACGCGGGCGTCTGTGCCGGCCGCCTCGGCGGGCGCGAATCCGATGGCATGTGTGCAGGAAGACTGGGCATGGCGGAGTCGACCGCAGCACCTGTGTCGCACGGCACCGCCGCATGTCGCGGAATGGTTCGCATCGATGGCGGCACCTTTCGCATGGGCTCGGACCGGCACTATCCCGAAGAGGCGCCGGTGCATCGCGTCCGCGTCGGTGGCTTTGGGATCGACCGGACGCCGGTGACAAACCGGCAGTTCAGGGACTTCGTCAAAGCGACCGGCCACGTCACCGTTGCGGAAATTCCACCCGATCCAAGGGATTACCCGCAGGCGCTGCCGCACATGCTCTATGCCGGTTCGCTGGTCTTCTCGCCGCCCGCGCATCCGGTCAACCTGAAGGACTGGAGCCAGTGGTGGACATTCCTGAAGGGCGCGGACTGGCGCCATCCCTACGGACCGAAGAGCAACATCAACGGTCTCGACAATCACCCGGTGGTGCATGTCGCTTATGCCGATGCGCTCGCCTATGCCTGCTGGGCTGGCAAGGATCTGCCGACCGAAGCGGAGTGGGAGTTCGCCGCTCGCGGCGGCCTCGACGGCTCCGAATATGCGTGGGGCGATGAATTCAAGCCGGGCGGCGAGCATCGCGCCAATACCTGGCAGGGCAATTTCCCGCACGAAAACCTGGCGGAAGACGGCTTCACGCGCACCTCTCCGGTCACCGCCTTTGCGCCGAACGGCTACGGCATCCACGACATGATCGGCAATGTCTGGGAGTGGACATCGGACTGGTTTGTCGCCAGCCATGAGGCCGATGCGCAGAAGGCCTGCTGCATCCCGGACAATCCGCGCGGCCCGCGCGAGGACCAGAGCTACGATCCATGCCAGCCGCAGATCAAAATTCCTCGAAAGGTTCTCAAGGGCGGTTCGCATCTGTGCGCGCCGAACTATTGCCGGCGGTATCGTCCTGCCGCGCGTCACGCGCAGCCGGTCGATACGTCCACAAGCCATCTGGGATTTCGCTGCGTGGTGCGGAGCGGCGCCTGAACGCGGCACACGCGGTGCACTCCTCCTGAACGCAAGGCAAACCGCCTCACTGCCGTCAGCGAAATTTGAGGATCGCTTTTGCCTTGGCTTCCACGCACGATCTGCGTGAGAATGCACGTGCCTGCCTGCGAATGAGCGCGGGAAATCGATCCAAACAGAATACAACGCGCTCGCATAGCTTGAGGCGGGAATAAGAGCCCCGCTGCCGACTGCGTCGCCGAGAGCGGTCATGAGTTCATGTGCTGTGCAGCGTTTGAGCCCAGTTGTGGCCGGCGGTCGTTTGATCGCCGTCGTCCGGCAAGCATGCTCTTCCTACCCATCCTTTCCCAGTTTTCATGCAACGCGCCGCGGCCGCAAGCGACCGCGTGGCGTCGCATGAATTTGTCCGCCTAACGCGTGCAACGGAGGAGGAATGTCATGAGTGCCGACAAGCCAGTTGCCTCTGCTACAAACTCCGACCAGCAAGCCAGCATTTTGATCCGCCGCAACATGCTGCTCGGCGGCACGGCGCTTGCTGCCAGCGCCGTCGGCAGTGCTGCGGCGTTTCAGCGCGCGCAGGCGCAGCAGCCTGCCGTGCCGGCAGGCCGGCGGCCCAACATCCTCGTCATCTGGGGAGACGATGTCGGCATCGCCAATGTCAGTGCGTATTCCCTCGGCCTGATGGGCTATCGCACGCCGAATATCGACCGCATCGCTCGCGAGGGGCTGCTGTTCACGGACTATTATGCCGAACAAAGCTGCACGGCCGGCCGCGCTTCGTTCATCACCGGCCAGTCCGGATTGCGCACCGGCATGACCAAGGTCGGATTGCCGGCGGCGGCGCTTGGGTTGCAGTCGCAGGACATCACGATCGCCGAGGCACTGAAGCCGCTGGGCTACGCCACCGGCCAGTTCGGCAAGAATCATCTCGGCGATCGCAATGAATTCCTGCCGACGGTGCATGGCTTCGACGAATTCTACGGAAATCTCTATCACCTCAATGCCGAGGAAGAGCCGGAGCACCCGGATTATCCGAAGGACCCGGCCTTCAAGGCGAAGTTCGGGCCGCGCGGCGTGCTCAAGTGCTCCGCCTCCGACCAAGACGACCCAGCCGTCGATCCACGCTTTGGCAGGGTTGGCCGCCAGACCATTCAGGATACCGGCCCGCTCACCAAGAAGCGGATGGAAACGATCGACGACGACACCTCGAACGCGGCGATCGACTTCATCAAACGGCAGGTGCAGGCGGACCGGCCATTCTTCTGCTGGTGGAACGGCACGCGCATGCATCTCTATACGCATGTACGCCCCGAATACAGAGGCCGCAGCGGGTTGAGCGAGTACATGGACGGAATGTTCGAACATGATGGCCATGTCGGCACTCTGCTCAAGGCGCTCGACGACCTCGGCATCGCTGACAACACCATCGTTGTGTACGGCACCGATAACGGCGTGCATATGAATTCGTGGCCCGATGGGGGCATGACGCCGTTCCGCAGCGAGAAGAACACCAACTGGGAGGGCGCTTATCGGGTGCCGGCGATGATCCGCTGGCCGGGACGGATCAAGCCGGGCCAGGTGTCTAACGAGATCTTCTCCGCGCTCGACTGGTTTCCCACGCTGCTGGCGGCCGCGGGCGAGCCCGACATCAAGAACAAGCTGCTCACCGGCTATAATGCGATGGGCAAGACCTTCAAGGTGCATCTCGACGGCTACAACCAGTTGCCATTCCTGACCGGCCAGCAGGACAAATCCGAGCGCAAGGAGTTCTTCTACGTCAACGACGACGCGCAGCTCGTGGCGATCCGCTACGAGAACTGGAAGGCCGTGTTCTGCGAACAGCGCGCGCAGGGCACGCTGCGGATCTGGGCAGAGCCGTTCGTGTGCCTGCGCTTGCCGAAAATATACAACCTGCGGCTCGATCCCTATGAGCGCGCCGACATCACCTCCAACACCTATTATGACTGGCTGATCCAGCGTGCTTTCCTGCTGGTGCCGGCACAGGCCAAGGTCGCGGAATTCGTCGAGACCTTCAAGGACTTCCCGCCGCGGCAGAAACCGTCGAGCTTTAGCGTCGAGGAAATCATGGCCTCGATGTCTCGGGCGCATGGTCAGTAACAAACCGGGCCGGGACCGGCCGGTGACAGGACCGGCCGGCCGCATTGCCGCGAGCAAATTTCGAAAGGGCTGTCATGACTTTGTCCCGACGCGCTGTTGCCATCGCCTGGTTGATTGTCAGCCTGTCGTTGTGGTCGGGGGTCCCGGCGCTGGCCCAGATCGATCCGCTGCCGTCATGGAATGACGGCGCGCCGAAAAAGGCGATCGTCGATTTCGTCGCGCGTGTCACCACGCAGGGCTCGGCCGATTTCGTGCCGGTCGATGAGCGGATCGCGACCTTCGACAATGACGGAACGCTGTGGTGCGAGCAGCCATTCTATTTCCAGATGGCCTTCGCGTTCGATCGCCTGAAGGCGATGGCGCCGCAACATCCCGAATGGAAGACCAAGGAGCCGTTCCGCTCGCTGCTGAAAGGTGACGTCGCGACCGCGGCGAAGGCGGGCGAGAAAGGTCTGCTCGCGGTTGTCGCGGCGACACATAGCGGCATGACCGTGCCGGCCTTCGACGACATGGTGCGCGACTGGCTGAAGACCGCGCGGCACCCCCGGTTCAAGCGGCCCTATGACGAGCTGATCTATCAGCCGATGCTCGAGGTGATGCAGTATCTGCGGGCCAACGGCTTCAAGACCTTCATCGTGTCGGGCGGCGGCATCGACTTCATGCGTCCATGGACGGAGCGGGTCTATGGCATTCCGCCGGAGCAGGTGGTGGGCTCGTCCGCGGTGACGCAGTTCCGCATCGGCAAGGACGGCAAGGGCGAATTGATCAAGACCGCGAAAGTCGACTTCATCGACGACGGTCCCGGTAAGCCGGTGGGCATCTATCGCAATATCGGGCGCTGGCCGATTATATCTTTTGGTAATTCCGACGGCGACCTGCAGATGCTGCAATACACGACGTCGGGCGCTGGGGCCCGGCTCGGGCTCTATGTGCATCATGACGATGCCGAGCGCGAATATGCCTATGACCGCAAGTCCCGGATTGGCAGGCTCGACAAGGGACTGGACGACGCGCCGAAATGGGGCTGGCCGGTGATCTCGATGAAGCGCGACTGGAAGGTGATCTTCCCCGATCCGAAGTGACGATCCGCGAAACGCATGGATGCGGCCGGGCGCGAGAGTGCGAAAGCCAGGGTGGAGGCGACGCCATGAAGAAGCTGATCATAGCGCTGACGCTGGGCTGGTTCGCACTGCTGGGGGTGACGCAGGCGATCGCGCAATCGTCCGAGGCGCAATCGTCCGAGGCGCAAACGCTCAAGCCCGAGCAAATCGACCAGCTGGTCGCACCGATCGCGCTCTATCCCGATACCCTGCTGTCGCAGGTGCTGATCGCATCGACCTATCCGCTGGAGGTGGTGGAGGCCGAGCGCTGGGTCAGGCAGAACAAGCCTCTCAAGGGCGACGCACTCAAAAAGGCGGTCGATCAGAAGAAATGGGACGACAGCATCAAGTCACTGACGGCGACGCCCGACGTGCTCGGCATGATGTCGGACAAGCTCGACTGGACCCGGGCGCTTGGCGATGCAGTGCTCGCGCAGCAGGCCGACGTGATGGATGCGATCCAGCGGCTGCGCCAGAAGGCGCAGGCCAACGACAAGCTCAAGACCACCAAGCAGCAGAAGGTCACAACCGGCACCCAGGCCGGCAAGAGCTATATCGCGATCGAGCCGGTGGACCCGAACACGGTCTACGTTCCCTATTACGATCCGGCGGTCGTATACGGCGACTGGGCCTATCCCTCCTATCCGCCCTACTATTTCCCGGCGCCGGGCTATGTCGCCGGCGCGGCGATCGCCACCGGACTTGCGTTTGGCGCAGGCTACGCGGTCGGCGCCTGGGCGCGCGGCGGCAGCTGGTGGGGCGGCAACGTCAACTGGGGCAACAACAACATCAACATCAACAACGATATCGACATCAACAAGCGCAACAACTGGGTCCACAATTCGGATCACCGTCACGGCGTGCGCTACACCAACAACGATGTCCGGCAGAAATTCTCAAAGAGCGATATCGGCAGCCGTGAGCAGCGGATGGATTTCCGCGGCCGCGATGGCCAAGAGGTGCTGAAGCCCGGTTCCGACCGTCCTGGTGATCGCCCTGGCGACCGGCCTGGCGACCGGCCCGACTCGCGACCGGGGGACCGTCCCGGAAAGGATTCGCGACCCGGTGGTGGCCGTCCCGGCGGTGACGGTCCCGGAAAGGAGGCGCGACCGGGCGGGGATCGTCCGGGCAAGGATGCGCGTCCCGGCGGCGCGAACAAGGCGGACGGCAAGCGTCCGGACGGCAAGCGCCCGAGCGGTGACCGTCCGCAGGCGCGGCCGCAGGGGCCGCAGAAGGGCGGCGGCTTCGACAATGTCAATCGCGGCGGCGGCGGCCGGGATCATGCGCGCGGTCAGGCGAGCCTTGGCCCACGCGGCGGCAGCGGGCCACGGCATGCCGCCGGCGGCGGGGGCGGTCCGCGCCATGTCGGCGGTGGCGGCGGCGGCGGACGGCAATTCGGTGGCGGTGGCGGAGGGCCTCGCGGAGGCGGAGGCGGCCGCGGTGGCGGGCGCGGCGGTGGCCGGCGCTGACCGGCCCGATCGCTGAACAGGATATCGAGAGGACGCCATGACAGGATTCGCACAGCTTGCACTGGCCGGTGCCGTCACGATCGCAGCGTCGCTTGCCGGTCCCGCCTTTGCCCAGCAGACGTTCAAGACCCCGGAGGATGCCGTGAGCGCGCTGGTCGCCGCGGTGCGCGGCGACAATGTCCGCGACATGGTGATGGTGCTCGGGCCGCAAGGCCGCGACATCGTCGTGTCGGGCGACAGCGTCGCCGACCAGACCGCGCGCGCGGCGTTCCTGATCGCTTACGACCGGAAACATCAGATCGTGAAGCAGGGCGAAGACCGCGCCGATCTTGTGGTCGGCAGCCGCTACGTGGCGGGCGGGAGCGCCGAC
>JBIQKQ010000093.1:0-2165 GCA_044506365.1 Hyphomicrobiales bacterium | reverse complement strand
GTGGTCGACAACAACGACTGGAAGCTGCCGATCCCGCTGGCGCAGAAGAACGGCGGCTGGCAGTTCGATGCGGCATCCGGACGGCGTGAGGTGCTGGTCCGCCGCATCGGCCGCAACGAACTGTCGGCCATCCAGGCCGCACTCGCCTATGTCGATGCGCAGAACGACTATGCCGCGATGAATCCGCTGGGCCTGAAGGTCGACAGCTACGCGCAGCGCATCGTTTCGACCCCCGGAACGAAGGACGGGCTGTATTGGCCGGCCGCCGCCAACGAGCCGCAAAGCCCGCTCGGCGAAGCCTTCGCCGCGGCGACCGTGCAAGGCTATCGCGCCGGGAGCGGGCCAATTCCCTATCACGGCTATTACTACAAGGTGCTGACCGCTCAGGGCCCGAACGCGCCCGGCGGCGCGATGAATTATCTGGTGAAGGGCAATCTCATCGGCGGATTCGGGCTGGTCGCTTATCCGGCCGAATACGGCAATTCCGGCGTGATGACCTTCATGGTCAATCACGCCGGCGTCGTGCTGCAGAAGGATCTCGGGCCGAACACCGCGCGCATCGCCTCGCGGATGACGGCGTTCGATCCGGACCAGACCTGGCGGCGCGTCGATCCAAAGGACATCGCGGTCAATCAATAGAGCCGCGCGACCTGCAGGCGACGGATTTGCGGGTGCGTTCAGTGGTGGGCCGGTGCGCGGCAAGCCGCCTCGGCGCGCGCACCGCAGGGTGACGCTGATTTCGTGCTTGTGATCGGCGAGGATATTGACCAGCCACTTGCGTCACGACCTCGACACCTTTTACCGCTGACTTAAAGTCGGTCCCGTCCGGCATTGCCGCCGTTCGGGGAGGAGGATTTCGCCCATGTTCGCGATTGCCCGCGCCGGCCTTGTCGCCGTGCTGCTCGCTTCTGCCTGCATCGTCGCCCCTTCGGTAATGATGTCCGCCGCGGCGCAGGAGCCGTCCGCCGACCGGTCCTTCTCCCGGACCGATCTCGACGATGCGGCGGCCCGGCTCGAAGCGCAGATCAAGGCCGATGCCGGGCAGGTGACGAAGCCGGTCGAGCAGCTTCGCCACGAGATGGAGGACGCGTTCAAGAAGAACGATTTCCGCACCGGCCTGCAATTGCTCGGGCAGATCGTCTCGGTCGCGCCCGACGACGCCGCGAGCTGGCTGCGGCTCGCGCACAGCGTGGCGCAGATCCGCCCGGCCAATGCGCGGGAACGCACGCTGCTGCTCGAACGCTCCGCAACCGCCGGCTACATCGCCTATGAGCGTTCGGACAATCCGGCCGAGCAGGCCGAGGCGCTGCAGATCATCGGCAAGTCCTTCGCCGAGCGGCGGGTGTGGCGCCCGGCGCTCGATGCGCTGCGCCACTCGCTCGAACTGCGGGAGGTTGCGGCGATACGCGCCGAGTATGAGAAACTGCGCGACCAGCACGGCTTCCGGCTGCTCGATTACACGGTCGACGCCGATGGCGCCTCGCCGCGCGCCTGTTTCCAGTTTTCCGAAACGCTGCCGGGCAAGCGCACCGATTTCTCGCCGTTCGTTTCGGTGCCGGGGATCGATCATCCCGCCATCACCGCCGACGAGAAGCAGCTTTGCGTCGAGGGCCTCAAGCACGGCGAGCGCTACACCATCACACTGCGCGCCGGCCTGCCGTCCACCGCCGAGCCGCTCGCACGCGCCGCGGACTTCACGATCTATGTCCGCGACCGCCGGCCGCAGATCCGTTTCACCGGCAAGTCCTATGTGCTGCCGCGCAGCGGCCAGCAGGGCATCCCGCTGGTTGCGGTCAACAGCAAAGCGGCCAAGGTCGATATCTATCGCATCGGCGACCGCAATCTGATCGATACGGTGCTCGGCAGCGATTTCCAGCGCCCGCTGACCCGCTACGATGCCGAGCAATTGCGCGAGGAGCGCGGCCAGCAGGTCTGGACCGGCGAGCTTGCGCTGGACTACTCGCTCAATAACGAGGTCACCACCGCATTTCCGATCGACCAGGCACTCGGCGAACTCAAGCCGGGCGTCTATGCCATGGTCGCAAGTCCCAAGGACGCCGATCCGGGCGACGATTTCTCGCAGCTCGCCACGCAATGGTTCATCGTTTCCGATCTCGGGCTCGCGGCATTTTCCGGTCATGACGGTATCCATGCCTCGGTCCATT
>JBIQKQ010000092.1:0-13771 GCA_044506365.1 Hyphomicrobiales bacterium | reverse complement strand
CTGGTTTCCGTCAACCTCGATAACGATCCGTGCATCGTGGCAGGCGAAATCCGCGAAGTACGGACCGACAGGCGCCTGCCGGCGGAAGTGAGAGTCTGGAAACGCCCGCCTGAGTCCGGACCATAGTTTCTTTTCCGCATCTGTCATCGACCGGCGCAGTGAACGCGCTCGTGCCGTTCGTGGATCGCTACGAGGCCCAACCACCCTGTCGCCCCCCACCCCTACCCCTCCCCACCGCTTCGCGGGGGAAGGGGAACTGCATCGCAATCGCTGTACCACCGCGATCTAATAACTTTCCCCGTTCCTGCGCATGAAGCGCACGCCGGTTTCGCTCTTGTCGCCCATCATGTCGACGTCTGAATAATGAAAGCGGTCGGTCGGCGCGCGCGTTCCGATCTCGAGATAGACCACATCGGCCTGCGACCTGTTGACCAGGCAATGGCCGTTCGGCACGCCGGCCTTGAAGCCTGCGCAGTCGCCGGCGCGCAGAATGGTCTCGCCACCATCCTCGCACAGCGTCGCCTCGCCTTCGAGGATATAGACGAACTCGTCCTCGGTCTCATGCCAGTGGCGCAGCGCCGACGCCGCGCCCGGCTTGAGCCGCGTCAGGTTCACGCCGAACTGGGTGAGCCCGGCGGCGGCGCCCAGCACCGTCTTGATCCGGCCGTCGGTGCATTTGGCGTACTCGGCAGGATAGATCGTGGTGGTGCGCACCGCGCAAGCGGACAATTCGATCTTCGGCATGCGCGGTTCATACCCGCTCGATGATGGTCGCCGTACCCATGCCCGCGCCAATGCACAATGTCACCAGCGCGGTATTGAGATCGCGCCGTTCCAGTTCATCGAGCACCGTGCCAAGGATCATCGCGCCGGTTGCGCCGAGCGGATGCCCCATCGCGATCGCGCCGCCATTCACGTTGATCTTGTCATGCGGAATGTCGAGCGCCTGCATGAAGCGCAGCACCACCGAGGCGAAGGCCTCGTTCAGCTCCCACAGATCGATATCGGCCGTCGACATGCCGGCCTTCTTCAACACCTTCTGCGTGACCGGGATCGGCCCGGTCAGCATGATGCCCGGCTCCGAGCCGATATTGGCGAACGCCCTGATACGGGCGCGCGCTTTAAGACCGGCAGCCTTCCCCGCCTCGGCATTGCCGATCAGCACCGCCGCCGCGCCGTCCACGATGCCGGACGAATTGCCGGCATGATGGACATGGTTGATCTGCTCCACTTCCGGATAGCGCTGGGTCGCCACCGCATCGAAGCCGCCGAGTTGGCCCATCTCCGCGAAGGACGGCTTGAGCGCGGCGAGCGACTGCATGTCGGTATTGGGCCGCATGTTCTCGTCGCGGTCGAGCAGCGTGATGCCGTTCACGTCCTTGATCGGCAGGATCGCGTTCTTGAACCGCCCGTCGGCCCAGGCCGCCGCGGCGCGCTTCTGGCTCTCCACCGCATAGGCATCGACATCGTCGCGCGAGAAGCCGTATTTGGTGGCGATCAGATCGGCGGAAATGCCCTGCGGCATGAAATAGGTCGGGATCGCCGCCATCGGGTCCATGAACCAGGCGCCGCCCGACGCGCCGATGCCGACCCGGCTCATCGACTCCACGCCGCCGCCGATGGTCATGTTGTGCTGGCCGCTCATCACTTCGGCCGCCGCGAAATTCACCGCATCGAGGCCCGACGCGCAGAACCGGTTGATCTGGATGCCCGGGACATGATCGCCGTAGCCGGCAAGCAACGCGGAGATGCGCGCCACGTCCCCGCCCGCCTCCCCGATCGGATCGACGCAGCCCATGACCACGTCGTCGATCAGCTCCGGATCGAGATTGTTGCGCTCGCGCACGCCTTTGAGCACCTGCGCGGCGAGATTGACCGTCTGCACCTCATGCAGCGAACCGTCCACCTTGCCGCGTCCGCGCGGCGAGCGAAGGTGATCGTAGATGAAGGCGTCGGTCATAATTCAGTCTCTCCGTTCTTACCCTCTCCCCGCTTGCGGGAAGAGGGTGGCGAGCATCGACAGATGCGAGCCGGGTGAGGGGGAGTCTGCCGCGCGCCCTGCGCCGCCCCTCACCCGGACCGCTTCGCGGTCCGACCTCTCCCCGCGCAGCGGGGAGAGGTAAGCGTCATAGACTCCTCGCGATCAGCAGCTTCATGATCTCGTTCGTACCGGCATAGATGCGGAGCACCCGCGCGTCGCGATACATGCGCGAGATCGGATATTCGTCCATATAGCCATAGCCGCCGAACAATTGCAGGCAGCGGTCGATCACTTTTGCCTGCACGTCCGTCGACCAGTATTTGATCATCGAGGCGGTGACGGTGTCGAGTTCACCCTTGATGTGCCGTTCGATGCAATGGTCGAGGAAAACCCTCGCCGCGGTCGCCTCGGTCTTGCATTCCGCCAGCACGAATTGGGTGTTCTGGAAGTCGACGATCTTTCTGCCGAAGGCCTGCCGCTCCTTGACATAATCGATGGTCAGCCGCAGCGCGCGCTCCATCATCGACACCGCGTGAATGCCGACGATCAGTCGCTCCTGCGGCAATTCCTGCATGAGCTGGACGAAGCCCTGCCCCTCCTCACTGCCAAGCAGACTTTCCGCGGGAAGCTTCACATCCTCGAAGAACAGTTCGGACGTATCGGACGAATCGAGGCCGAGCTTCTTCAGCTTGCGCCCGCGCCGGAAGCCGGGCGCATCCGCCGTCTCGACCACGAACAGCGACACGCCCTTCGCCCCAGCCGACGGATCGGTCTTGGCGACCACGACGACCAGATCGGCGTGCTGGCCGTTGGTGATGAAGATTTTCGATCCGTTCAGCACATAGCCGTTGCCGGATTTCTTCGCGCTGGTGCGCACGCCCTGCAGGTCGGAACCGGTGCCCGGCTCGGTCATGGCAATCGCGCCGACCATCTCGCCGGTCGCCATTTTCGGCAGCCAGCGCTTCTTCTGTTCCTCGGTGCCGTAATGCAGGATGTAGGGTGCAACGATGCCGGAATGCAGCGGCGCGCCGAAACTGTCGAAACCGCACAGCGCGAATTCGCGGTTGATCACCGCCTCGTGCGCGAAGGTGCCGCCGGCCCCTCCGTATTCCTCGGGCATCGCGGCGCAGAGCAGCCCGGCCTCGCCGGTCCGGTTCCAGACCGCCCGGTCATAGATCCCGGCCTCGTTCCAGCGCTCGATATTCGGAGCATATTCCACCGCCATGAAACGGCGGGCCTGCTCTTCCAGCAGCACGAGGTCTTCCGTCATCCATGACGGCCGCGGCAGGTTCAGGACGTCCATCGGCGATTCTCTCCCGGAAAGGGAGGATAGAGGGGGATTGATGCAGGTTGAAGTGGACCACGCCGCGGCCAGGAACGCGACGCGCTCCCTCTCCCCTGGGGAGAGGGTTGGAGTGAGGGGGATCAGGACTATCGAGAGGCTGTATCCCCTCACCCGAACGCGCTTGGCGCGCGTTCGACCTCTCCCCATGGGAGAGGTAAACGGAGGTCGCGGAACCACCTACCACTCCCGGCGAGTTCGCTCGCCCCCCGCAAGGGGAGTCGCACCGCGTGTGCAGTGGTGCAACCCAGCGGTCGCCGCTATACAGCCACCCGCAATGGCTCCCCTGATCCAGCTCCGCGACATCGCGCTGACTTTCGGCGGCACGCCGCTCCTGACCGCGGCCGATCTTTCCGTGTCGGAAGGCGAGCGCGTCTGCCTTGTGGGCCGCAACGGGTCCGGCAAGTCGACGCTCCTGAAGATCGCCGCCGGCATGATCGAGCCGGACAAGGGCAGCGTGTTCGTCCAGCCCGGCGCCACAATCCGCTACCTGCCGCAGGAACCGGATTTCTCCGGTCACGCGACCACCCTGTCCTATGTCGAGGCCGGCCTCGCGCCGGGCGACGATCCGTATCAGGCGCGCTACCTGATCGAGCAGCTCGGCCTGACCGGCACGGAAGATCCGGCGCATCTCTCCGGCGGAGAGGCGCGGCGCGCGGCGCTCGCCCGCGTACTGGCGCCAAATCCCGACATCCTGCTGCTGGACGAGCCGACCAATCATCTCGATCTGACCACGATCGAATGGCTGGAGGCCGAACTGAAAAGCCGGCGCTCCGCGCTCGTGCTCATCAGCCATGACCGGCGCTTCCTCGAGACGCTGTCGCGCGTCACCGTGTGGCTCGATCGCGGCCGCACCCGCAGGCTGGAGGTCGGCTTCAAGGACTTCGAGGCGAAGCGCGACGAAATCCTCGCCGAAGAAGAGCGCGAGCAGCACAAGCTCGACCGCAAGATCGTCGCCGAGGAGCACTGGGTACGCTACGGGGTCACCGCGCGCAGGAAACGCAACATGCGTCGCATGGGCGAACTTCAGGCGCTGCGCCAGCAGCGGCGCGAGTATCGCGGCAGCGTCGGCAAGGCGAGCATCAGTGTGGCGGAGGCCGACAAGTCCGGCGCGCTCGTCGTTGAAGCCAAGAACATCGGCAAGGCCTATGACGGGCGGCCGATCGTCAAGGACTTCTCGACCCGCATCAATCGCGCCGACCGCATCGGCATCGTCGGACCGAATGGCAGCGGCAAGACCACGCTCCTATCGCTCCTCACCGGCACGCTGGCGCCGGACGAAGGCTCGGTGCGTTTCGGCGCGAATATCGAAATGGCTTCGCTCGAACAGGATCGCGACAGCCTCAATCCCGACTGGACGCTGTCGGAAGCGCTGACCGGCGGCCGCGGCGACACCGTCTCAGTCGGAGGGCAGACCAAGCACGTCGTCGGCTACATGAAGGACTTCCTGTTCACGCCGGAACAGATCAGGACGCCGCTGCGCGCACTGTCCGGCGGCGAGCGCGGCCGGCTGATGCTCGCCCGCGCGCTGGCGAAACCATCGAACCTCCTCGTGCTCGACGAGCCGACCAACGATCTCGATCTCGAAACGCTCGATGTGCTGGAGGAGACGCTCGCCGAATATACCGGCACTGTGATCCTGATCAGCCACGACCGCGATTTCCTCGACCGCGTGGTCAGCGGGGTCATCGTACCGGAAGGAGATGGCGTCTGGAACGAATATGCCGGCGGCTATTCCGACATGCTGGTACAGCGCGGTGCGGATATTGCGTCGACCAGGCCGATACGCGCGACGTCATCAAGGGAAACGAAGGCGGCCGCAGTCGCACCAACAGCCCCGAAGCCGAAGAAGAAGCTCTCCTTCAACGAGAAGTTCGCGCTCGACAATCTGCCGAAGCAGATCGCCAAGCTGGAAGCCGATATAGCTGCGCTTCAGAAGAAACTCGACGATCCGAATCTCTACGCACGCGATCGCAAGGCATTCGACGCCGCGACCGAAGCCATCGCGAAAGCGCATGCCGAATTGTCCGCCGCGGAAGAAAAGTGGCTCGAACTCGAAATGCTGCGCGAGGAGATCGAGGGGTAGCGCTTCGCCTCTCTCGGAGGAGAGGCCGGTCGTCGCAGACGACCGGGTGAGGGGGTTACAAAAGATTTGGCGTCATTGCCCCCTCACCCCATCCCTCGCCCCCAAAGGGGAGAGGGAGCAGACTGCATTTGCGACGACGCCTGATCCTCACCCCACCGGCCCCATCACCCCGAGCGCGCCAAGCGCCAGCAGCACATACCGCGCGGTCTTCGCGATCGTTACCAGAATGAGAAACGACCAGAACGGCTCGCGCAGGAAGCCGGCCGCGACCGTCAGCGGATCGCCGACTACCGGCGCCCAGCTCAAAAGCAGCGACCAGCGGCCATAGCGCCGGTACCATCCCTGCGTCCTGTCGAGCGCCGGCTGCGAAACCGGAAACCATCTGCGGTCGCGGAAGCGTTCGGCAAAGCGGCCGATCAGCCAGTTCACGCATGACCCGAGGACATTGCCGACGCTCGCGACCGCGACCAGCAGCCATGGCGAGAAGTTGCCGCTCAACAGCAGTCCGGCCAGCGCCAGTTCGGACTGCGCGGGCAGTATGGTGGCGGCGACAAACGCCACGGCGAACAATCCCGCATAGGCCGCAAGGTCGGTCATGCGGTTTGGTTCGACCTCTGCGCCGCGAGGTGGCGGAGCGCGCCCTCACCAGCAGTCGCTCCGGTCGAGAAGCACGCTTGCAGCAGATAGCCGCCGGTCGGCGCTTCCCAATCGAGCATCTCGCCGGCGACGAACACGCCCGGCATCTTCTTCAACATGAAATTGTCGTCGATCTCATCGAGCGCCACGCCGCCGGCGGTGGAGATCGCACGGTCGATCGGGGCCACACCGGTCAGCGTCACCGGCACCGCTTTCAGGAACAGAGCCATCGCCTCGGGCTCGCGTGCGGCAAGCGTTCCCTGCGTGGCTTCCTGAGCAAGGCCGATCGCGACGTGCGACAACGACAGGGCCTTGCGAAGCAGATTGGACAGCGACTGCTTGCCGCGTGGTGCACGCAGCCGGCGCGCAATGTCTTCGGCGTTCATATCCGGCAGCAGGTCGACGAGCAGCAAGGCTTCACCCGCCGCGTCGATCGCCTCGCGCAACGGCGCTGACAGCGCATAGATCGCGCCGCCCTCAAGTCCGTCGCGCGTGATCACCGCCTCGCCGCGAACGCGATGGCCGCCGAACGACAATGCCATCGTCTTCAGCGGCTGCCCGGCGAAGCGCGCACGCATGTGTTCCGACCAGGAGATGCGAAAGCCGCAATTCGACGGCCGCAATCGCGACACCGCAATGCCAGCGCGCGAAAGCACCTCCGTCCACCCGCCATCCGAGCCCAGCCGCGGCCAGCTTGCGCCGCCGAGCGCCAGCACCGTGGTGTCCGGTGTCGCACGGACGACGCCTGCCGGCGTCTCGAACACCAGCGCGCCGTTCTCGTCCCACCCGGTCCAGCGATGCCGCAACGCGACCGTCACGCCCGCCGCATCGAGCCGGCGCAACCAGGCGCGTAGCAGCGGCGATGCTTTCATCGCCTGCGGAAACACCCGCCCGCTGCTGCCGACGAAGGTCGGCTGGCCGAGATCGGCGCTCCACGCCCGCAGCCGCTGCGGCGGAAACGCTTCGAGCGGCGGCTGCAGACGCCGCTGCGCCGCTCCGTAGCGGGACAGAAAGCGCGTCAGGTCTTCGGAATGGGTCAGGTTAAGCCCGCCGCGCCCGGCCATCAGGAACTTGCGCGCGAGCGAGGGCATGCGATCGTAAAGGGTCACCGCAATATTTGCGCGCGCCAGCGTCTCCGCCGCCATCAGCCCGGCCGGGCCGCCGCCCAGGATTGCAGCGTGTCGATCATGCCGGTGCGTCATCACCTTCATGTGACAGAAGCGGCCCGGATGAGGCAAGCCGTCGCAAGCGTCCCTCGGATCGGGCAAGATCGGGCGGTACAAGCACCAGCATCTTGCGATCGCCCGCCCGCGCGCCGCCGCATGGAAGAGGGCATGAACCTTTGAACGATCCGCTTCGACCAATCGACAGGGCCACAACCTAGACCGCGCGCACGGCTGCGGGTGAGCGCGACGATCTTTGGGCTGCGACGCCGCGAGCTCATGCGGCAGGTTCGAGTGAGGGAGGATTGGAAAATGCTCCGGCCATTGGCATTCGCATGCGCGGCGCTCGCCGCGCTCGCCTCCAGCACGATCGCTGCGTCCGCGCAGGACAGGTTCGCCCTGGTGATCGGAAATTCGAAATACAAGAGCGTCAGCCCGCTTGCCAATCCCGCACGCGACGCGCAATCGGTCGCCGTGCTGCTGAAGGATGCCGGCTTCCAGGTCACAGCCGCGCTCGATCTCGACAAGGCGAGCATGAGCAAGGTGGTCCGCTTTTTCACCACCAGCATTGCCGAGAAACCGGAAAACACCGTGGCGCTCATCTATTTCGCCGGCCATGGCGTGCAGGTCGACGGCGAGAATTTCCTGATTCCGGTCGACGCCACCATCGCGCGCGAGGCCGACGTTCCGCTCGAAGCGGTGCGGCTTGGCGATCTGATGTCGATGATCGAAACGGTGCGAGCGAAAACCCGCATCGTGATCCTCGATGCCTGCCGCGACAATCCGTTCGCAGACATCGCCAAGACCGCGCCACGCGGACTGGCGCTGGTGAATGCGCCGGCCGGGACCTTGCTGGCCTATTCCACGTCGCCCGGTCACACCGCCGATGACGGCTCGGCCGGCCATTCGCCGTTCGCGCAGGCGCTGCTCAAGTCGGCGCGCGAGCCCGGCCTGCCGATCGAAACGGCGCTGAAGAATGTCCGGCTGGCCGTGCACGGCGCCACCGGCGGACGGCAGACGCCGTGGGAAGTATCGGCGCTCACCGAACCCTTTGCCTTTTTCCCGGGCGCCGGCGTCAAGCCCGATGCGAGCGCCGAGAAGGACGCCGAAGCGTGGCGCAAGGAGTTGCAAAGCCGCTCGCCGCGCGATGCCTTCGCGGTCGCGGTGCGCGAAGACAATATCGTGGTCTACGAACAATATCTCGCGCTCTATGGCGCCGATCCGCTGGCCGGCAATCTGCGTTCGATCCTCGACCGCCGGCTGATGATGCTGGCGTGGCAGGAGGCAGTGGCGCTCAACACCGAAGCTGCGTTCGCGGCTTTTCTGGCGCGCTATCCGAATACAGACCTGAGCGAGACCGCGCGCAGGCTGCAGCAGCGGGCGCAGAACCGGCTGGCGGTGGCGTCTGTGCTGGGCGGCGCGCGCGACGCCAGCGTCATCCAGGCTGCGACACCGGGCGGGACCTGCCCCTGTACCGCGCCCGGAACACCGAACAATAACCGGCCGGTCACACCGGGCGCCCCGCCTCCGGGCACGCGCGCTTCGGTTCCAGTCGCACCGGTCAGCCCGGTCGCGCCCGGCGGTCCCCCCGTGACGGTTGCGCCTGTCGATCCCGGCGGCCCGGTCGTCGTGCCTGGCGGGCCGGTCTATGTGCCGGTGATTCCTATCCCGCCGCGCATCAAGGACCCGGTCCGCATCCGCGATCCGCACAAGGACGATCCGAAGCCGGGCGACCGCGACACGCACACGAACGATCGCACCAAGCCCGGCAAGAATACCGGGCCGTCCGGCAGCCGCGGCACGTCCAAAGACAGCGTCTCCACCACAAGACCCGGGCAGAACGGGCGCGGCAAGCCGGACGGACGCGGCAAGCGCGACGCGATCGGTATTCGCGAGCCGCGCGGCAATCGCGGCGGCTCCAGGGTCGATGTCGGCCGCCATCCCGATCCGCGGATCGGCCCTCGTGGAGGCCGCGACATCGGCCGTATCTCGACACGCCCTGTCGCTCCCCGCATCGCTCCGCGGGACATCCAGCGCTTCAATGCACCGCGCGGCGGCGGACTTCGCATGGGCGGCGGCAACCAGTTCCGCGGCGGCTTCGGTGGTGGTGGTGGTGGTGGCAGGAGCGGATTCGGCGGAGGCCGCGGCGGATTCAATATCCGCTGATCGCGGCTCCGCCTGGATGCTCCACGGGTCGCGGTTCGTGGCGCCGGGCTGTCAGTTCTTGGGACCCTTGCCCGCGAAATCCTCTATCGTGGGCTCAACCGGTTTCACGCCGGTCGCGCGATTGATCGCGACGGTGACGCCCCACAACACGATGCCGACCGCAATCAGGATACCGGAGATGCGGTATTGTGACGGGTCGCGTCCGGTCCATGGACCAGCCAGGAAAGCGCAACTCGCCGCGCCGAATACCGGCACGCCGATCGGGGTGCGGAAATGAGCGTGGCTCACTCGATCCTTGCGCAGCACCAGCACCGCGATATTCACCACCGTGAACACGCAGAGCAGCAGCAGCGCCGTGGTGCCGCCCAGCGCCGGAATTTCGCCAACGAAGGTGATCAGCAGGAACGCCAGGAGGGTCGTGAACAGGATCGCCACATAGGGCGTGCGCCTTGACCGATGCACGAGACCCAGCGCCCCAGGCAATACGCGCTCGCGGCTCATGCCATAGACCAGCCGGCTCGCCATCAGCATGTTGATCAGCGCGGAATTGGCGACCGCGAACATGGTGATGAAGCCGAATATCCAGACCGGAAAATTCGGCGCCCCGGCCTGCACCACTTTCAGGAGCGGCGTCTCGCCCTGCGCGAGGTCTTCCGGCGGGACCAGCGTGATGGCCGAAATCGAAACCAGCACATAGACCGTGCCGGTGATGACAAGACCCGCCAGCAGGATTTTCGGAAAGATGCGGGTCGGGTCCTTGGTTTCCTCCGCCATGTTCACGGAATCCTCGAACCCGACCATGGCGAAGAAGGCGAGCGTGGTCGCCGCAATCACCGGCCAGATAAAACTCGTATCGGGGGACGTCTTGAATTCGAAGGCGCGGGAAAGGTCCCCCTGCCCGAGCCCGATCGCCCACAGGCCGATGACGATGATGATCAGAAGCCCGGTCAGTTCGACGCAGGTCAGCATCACATTCGCCTTCACGCTTTCGCCGACGCCGCGGAAGTTGACGGCCGCGACCAGCGCCATGAAGGCCAGGCCAAGCACGGTGATGCCGATCGGGCCGACGGAGTCCAATCCGAGGGACTGGGCGAAATTGGCTGCGAAGGCGCGCGAGGCGGTCGACGCCGACGTGATGCCGGAGCACATCACGGCGAAGGCCACGATGAAGGTGAAGAAGTGAATGCCGAAGGCCCGGTGCGTATAGAGCGCGGCGCCGGCGGCCCGCGGATATTTGGTGACAAGTTCGAGATAGGAGAAGGCCGTCATCAGCGCGACCACGAAGGCGAGTGCAAACGGCAGCCACACGGCCCCGCCGACCTGCTTGGCCACCTGTCCCGTCAGCGCATAGATGCCGGTGCCGAGGATATCGCCGACAATGAACAGAAGCAGCAACCATGGCCCCATCACCCGCTTCAGTTCGGGCTGCCCATGGTCGCCCGATGACGGCGCCTCGCTGTCACTCGTGTCAGTCATGGCTCGCCCCTTCATTGCCGCTGCCCCCGCGAAGCAAAGACTACGCGCACGCGCCGCGCTGGCAACCAAAGCTTCGAGACCCTGCGCAGAATGATTGCGACGAGCGCGCGTGAGCCACGGACGCTCTTGCTGGACGAAGGATGCTGGGTTACGGGCCTGCGCTATCCGCGCTCCAAAAGCGGCGAGTACGGAGCAGCACGGCGATCACGGAGCAGCACAATGTCCCTCTCGGTCTATCAGGCTTCCGTCCCCGTATTCGTGCAAGGCCTGGACACACTCGCGCACATCCTGCGCAAGGGCGAGGACCATGCGCGCGCGAATGGCATTGATCCCGCAGCTTACGTGAACGCGCGGCTCGCACCCGACATGCTGACGCTCGCGGGCTAGGTTCAGCGCGCGAGCGACACCGCGAAACTTTCCATCCAGCGGTTGAGCGGCGCTCCGGCGCCGAAGATGGACGATACCGAACAAAATTTCGCCGAACTGCATCGGCGCATCGAAAACACGACGACCTATCTGAAGGCGGTCACCCAGGCGCAGCTCGCCGGAGCCGAGGACAGGCGCGTCGAACTCAAGCTGCGTGACTACAATCCGGTCTTCACCGGCGCCTCGTATCTGTTCAGCTTCGGCCTACCGAACTTCTATTTCCATCTGACGACGGCATACGACATCCTGCGGCACAAGGGCGTGCCGCTCAGCAAGCGGGATTTTCTGCGACTGATGTCGTAGCACCGGCGGATCGCCGCTCGTTCGATCCGGACGATCCGGACTTCGCTTGAACCAATTCGCTTGAACGAAAAGGCGGCACGTCCGGGCAAGACCCGGTCATGCCGCCTCGACAGCTCCACCGCCCGCGTGGGCGGAAAGCTCAGTAATAGTAGCGATAGCGCGGTGCGTAGTAGCGCGGCGCGTAATAGCGCGGAGCATAATAGCGGTAGCGCGGCGCGTAATAGTACGGCCGGCGATAGCCGTAATAACCGTAATATTGCGCGGGCTGCGCGGCCGCCGCATCCGGCGCCGTCAGCCCCTTGTCGAAGCGGGCTTCGGCACTGGTCGGCACGGCGGCAGCTGCGATGGCAAGGCCCGCAGCAGCAACGGCAATCGTCAGCAACTTAGACATGGTGACTCCTCTCCTGTTTGGACCTTCCACCCGTTCCGCTGCGCCTTCGCGCAATCGTGTATTTCCGAAAAGCTTGCTGTCTTCAGCACCGTCACCAGTAATACCGGTGACGATATGGCCGGTAGTATCCGTAACCGTAGCGCGGTGCGTAGTAGCGCGGCGCGTAATAGCCATAATAGCGCGGCCGGTAATACGGGCGATAGCCGTAGTAATAGGCTGGTTGATAATAACCATAATAGCCCGCATTCGCGATCGCAGTTCCGGCCAGCACGCCGGCGGCGATCCCTGCGCCAACCCAGCATCCGCGGCAGCCTGCCTCCGCACGCGTCGGCGCGCCGAACGTCACGACCGCGATGCTGGCGGCGGCGACCATGGTCACCAAAGTCTTACGCATGATGGTCTCCTCACACACGACCGGATCGAATCGCCGGATCGGGGTGCGCCCTTGAGGAGAACCATAGCACGCGTCAGGCGTCGGAATTCTGACTGTGAATCACGCTTTGATGAACGACAGTGAACGAATCGTCAGCTTTGCGTTATTGCGGCAGCGCACCAAGCGAGAACGCGCTCAGCAGCGCCGGGCCGGGCTTGAGCTTGACCTGGTCGAACCACTTGGTGAACACGGTCAAGATCAGCCCCGACCGGTACACCTCGGCCAGCGCCGAATTCACCGCCAGCCGGAGCGCCCAGTCGCCGCGCGGCAGCACGATCGCGTAGGGCTCGAACGACAGATCATCCGGCAGCATCATCAGTGCCTTGGCGTCCTGGAACCGTGCGCCGACCAGCAGCAGCTTGTCGCTCGCGTAGCCGTCCACCTCACCGTTTTCCAGAGCGACGATACCGGCTTCGCGATCCTTGACCGGCACCAGCGTGGCTTTCAGCTTGCCCTGCTTGATGAGTCCGGCGAGCGCCGCCTCGTTGGTCGTATTGGCCGCGACCGCAATCTTCTGGCCCCTCAGATCGGTAGCTTGAGCGAAGCCGGCATTCGCCTTCACGATCAGGCCGGTCCTTTCCACGAAGGTCACGGACGAGAAATCCACCTGCTTCATCCGCGACAGCGTGATGGTGGATGAGCCGCATTCCATATCGGCCTTGCCCTGCGCCACCATGTCGAAGCGGTTCTGCGTGGTGACCTCGACCCATTCGATCTTCAGCGGAATGTTCAGCGACTTGCCGATCCATTCGACCGCCAGACGGCACAGGTCGATGGTGTATCCGGCCGGCTCCTTGGTCTGCGGATTGACGAAGGAGAAGGGCGTGGCGGCGGCGCGATAGCCGAGCTTGACCGTCTTGGTGTCGGAAATCCGTTTAAGGCGGCTGTCGGCGGGAGTTTGCGCTGCAGCCAGTGCGGCGCTGAGAATCAAGGCAACACACGCAAGCGCGGCACGCAGCATCGGAATACTCCCCCGGATATTGACGCGCCGGACGTTACCGGGTCCCGGTGGAACCGGCAAATCGCCGCGCTGCCCGCACCGGCCGCGCGTCGGAACGATCGCTTGTTGCACCGCGTTCTCCGGCAGGCTCCACACGTGAACACGAGGACACCATGCAACGCGCGCTCATTCCCGCCGCTCTCCTGTCCGCAGCGATGCTGTCCGCGGCGCAGGCGCAGACCATCGGCACCGCCACCACCGACCTCAACATCCGCTCCGGACCCGACCCGCAATTTCCCGTGATCGGCATGCTGCGCGAAAACCGCAGCGCCACCGTGCTCGGCTGCATCGAGGGCAGCCGCTGGTGCGAGGTCGATCTTCGCGGCCGGCGCGGCTGGGCCTATTCGCAATACATGGTGCTGTCGGGC
>JBIQKQ010000091.1:9535-14172 GCA_044506365.1 Hyphomicrobiales bacterium | reverse complement strand
ATTTCATCGAAATGAACACCCGCATCCAGGTCGAACATCCGGTGACCGAGATGATCACCGACATCGACCTCGTCCTCGAGCAGATCCGGGTCGCGGCCGGCGGCGAGTTGCCCTGCCGGCAGCAGGACCTGCGCTTCAACGGACACGCCATCGAGTGCCGGGTGAATGCGGAGAATCCGTTCAACTTCCGTCCGTCACCCGGAAAGATTTTGCACTATCACCCGCCCGGCGGACTTGGCGTGCGCGTCGATTCCGCCGCTTATCAGGGTTACACCATCCCGCCCTATTACGACTCGATGGTCGGCAAGCTGATCGTGCACGGCAAGACGCGGCAGGAATGCCTGATGCGTCTGAAGCGCGCCCTCGACGAATTCGTGATCGACGGCGTCGAGACGACGCTGCCGCTGTTTCGCACGCTGGTGCGAAACCAGGACATCATCGACGGCAATTATTCCATCCACTGGCTGGAGAACTTCCTCGCCCAGGGCGGCATGGAAGGCTGACGGTCCGCCCGGACGCCGGTTCGCGGTCTGGCGCTCGGTCGAGAAGGTTGTGGCGGCGCCATAGGTCCCCTGCGGCAGCGCCGCCTCGCAACGCTGACATCCCGCTCCTATATTGTCAGGACATGCGGGTGATCGGAATGAGACGATTCGCTGTCCTCGTATTGGCGCTGGTTGCCGGATTTCTGGCTGCGGCCGGCACCGCCGATCCCGCGATGTCCGCCGGCAAAGTTTACGTGGTCGAAATCGACGGGGCGATCAGCGTCGCCGCACAGCGGCAGGTGTCGCGCGCCATCGCGCGGGCCACGCAGGACAAGGCTGCCGCCGTGGTGATCCAACTCGATACCCCCGGCGGGCTGGTGTCGGCGACGCGCGATGTGATCCGCGAAATGATGACATCGCCCGTTCCCGTGCTGGTGCTGGTCGCACCCGGCGGCGCGCGCGCGGCATCGGCGGGCACGTTCATTGTCTATGCCTCGCATCTGGCCGCGATGGCCCCGGGCACCAATCTCGGCGCCGCAACGCCGGTGTCGATGGGCGGCATCCCTGGCGTCCCGGAGCCAAAGAAGGACGACAAGACGCCGAAAGACCCCTCTGCCGCCGAGAAAAAATCCATCAACGACACCGTGGCGCTGCTGCGCAGCCTCGCCCAGATGCGGGGACGCAATGCGGATTTCGCGGAAAAGGCGGTGCGCGAGGCGGCGACCATGACCGCCGACGAAGCCCAGAAGGCCGGGGTGGTCGAATTCGTGGCGCGCGACGTCGCCCATTTTCTCGCGCAGGCCGATGGCCGCAGCGTCAGGATCGGCGCCGAGGACCGCGTACTGGCCACGCGCGATGCCACGGTCGAGGTGCTGCAGCCGGAATGGCGCACGCGCCTGCTTGCGGCGATCGCCGATCCGAATGTCGCATTCATCCTGCTGCTGATCGGAATCTATGGGCTGCTGTTCGAATTCTGGAATCCGGGCGCGTTCGTTCCAGGCGTCCTGGGCGGGATTTCGCTGCTGCTGGCGATGATCGCCCTGTCGCTTCTGCCGGTGCATTACGGCGCGCTCGCGCTGCTGCTGCTCGGAATTGCGTTGATGATCGGCGAGGCTTTCACGCCGGGTATCGGAGCGCTCGGCATCGGCGGTCTTGTCGCGTTCCTTGTCGGCGCGTTCTTTCTTTACGAAGGCCAAGGCGCCGATTTCGATCTGCGGGTGTCGATCCCGGTGATGGCCGGCGCCGGGATCGCTTGTGCCGGCCTGAGCTTCTTCGTGCTCGGCGCCGCGCTCAAGGCCCGCAACCGGCCGCCTGCGACCGGCGCCGAACAGTTGCTGCGGGAGCAAGGCACCGTGATCGACTGGTCGAACGATCGCGGCAGTATCCGCATCCATGGAGAGATATGGGCGGCGCGCGCCGGGCGCGCCCTCGCGCCGGGTGACCGCGTGCGCGTGAAAAGCCGCGAGGGCCTCGTGCTGGTTGTGGAACCCGTTTAGTGTGAAGGTTCGGAACATCCGCCGCCATGTGCGGCTCGCTCTTCCAGGCGGATGTCCGAACCAAACGGCACGAGGTCCATGGTTTGCAGTTGTCGAAGAGTTCGCAGTCAGGACACTAACGCTTGGAGGCATTCATGGTGGGCTTTCTGCCGGCGTGGTCGGCCCTCGCAATCCCGATCCTTCTGGTTTTGATCGTCCTGCTCAACTCGTTCCGCATCCTGCGCGAATACGAGCGCGGCGTGGTGTTCATGCTGGGCCGGCTCTGGAAGATCAAGGGTCCGGGCCTCGTCCTTGTGATCCCCTTCATACAGCAGATGGTGCGCGTCGACCTGCGCACCCGCGTGCTCGACGTGGAGCCGCAGGACGTGATCTCGCGCGACAACGTATCGGTGCGGGTCAATGCCGTGATTTATTTCCGGGTGGTGGATCCGGAGAAGGCGATCATCCAGGTCGAACAATTCAACGAGGCCACCAGCCAGCTCGCGCAGACGACGCTGCGCTCGGTACTGGGCCGGCACGATCTCGACGAGATGCTGGCCGAGCGCAACAAGCTCAACCAGGACATCCAGCATATCCTCGACGAGCAGACCGACGCCTGGGGGATCAAGGTCTCCAATGTCGAGCTGAAGCACGTCGATATCAACGAGAGCATGGTGCGCGCCATCGCCCGTCAGGCCGAAGCCGAGCGCATCCGGCGCGCGAAGGTGATCGATGCGGAAGGCGAGTTTCAGGCGGCGCAAACGCTCGCCAATGCCGGCGAAATCCTCGCCTCGCGCCCCGAGGCAATGCAGCTTCGTTATCTGACGGCGCTGCAGACCATGGCCGGGGACCGCGCCTCGACCATCATCCTGCCGCTGCCGATGAACCTGCTCGACAAGCTAAAGAGCTAGCGCGGCTTCCCGCTCGGTTGCCGCATCGTCGGGATTGCTCGCATTGTCGGCGAGCAACATATCTACCGCCTCGCAGGCGCGCGCCGGGCTATACGGCTTGCGCAGCGTCGCGGCATTCGGAAGCGTTTCCAATTCCTCGAGTCGCCACCAGCGGCCGGAGGCAAACACGATGGGCAGTTGCGGATTGAGCGCACGGGCGCGTTCGGCAAGTCCCACACCGTCGAGTTCACCCGGCAGGTTGATGTCGGTGAATAACAGATCGACCCGTGCGCCGTTGGACAGATGGGCGATCGCCTCCTGCGCGGTGCCGACGATGTGGACCGCGTGGCCACCATCGGCGAGTGCCTCGCCGATCACCTCGGCGATCAGCGCTTCGTCCTCGACCAGAAGGACGCAGCATTGCCGCGGCTTGGCCGTGACAGCGTCTTGCGGGGATTTCACCTTACGGGCGGCAGCCTTCCGTTTCGGGGACTTCTGCGTCATGATTCACCCCTCTTTACGCAACACAATGGGCGGTCAAATCTTGGCTGCCGCATTTGTTCGCAAAGTGTCTAAAATTTAACGGGTTCAGGGATAACGAGGCGTTAAGTTAACCATTATGGCGAGCAGGGATTCGGCACGCGAGACCGGCCTGGTGGAGATCACCCCGGAGGTGCTCCTCAAGGCCTATGCCTGCGGCATTTTCCCGATGGCGGAGAATGCCGACGATCCCTCGCTGTACTGGTTCGAGCCGGATATGCGCGGCCTGATCCCGCTCGACGGGTTCCACCTGTCGCGCCGGCTGGCGCGCACGGTGCGCAGCGACAGGTTCGAAATCTTCATCGACCGCGACTTCGAGGCGGTGATCGATGGTTGCGCGGAACCCCAGCCCGGACGGTCGCGGACCTGGATCAACCAGCGCATCCGCGCGCTGTATTGCAGGCTTCATGAGATCGGCCATTGCCATTCGGTGGAGGCCTGGCGGGACGGCAAACTGGTCGGCGGCCTTTACGGCGTCCGGCTCGGGCGCGCGTTCTTTGGCGAGAGCATGTTCCACCGCGAACGCGACGCATCCAAAGTCGCGCTGGTGCATCTGGTCGCGCGGCTTCGAGCGGGCGGTTTCGCTCTGCTCGACACGCAGTTCGTGACCTCGCATCTGACCGGTTTCGGCGCCATCGAGGTGAACAAGCGCCACTACAATCGCCTGCTGGAGCGCGCGCTTGAGGGCGAGGCGGATTTCTTCGCGCTCGATCCCGATCCGCTGCCGGGCGTGGCGGCGCTGGCGGCGCTGGGCGAACCTTCAAGCAGGGATTAGCGGATCGGGGTTGGGAACGGGTTCGCGCCGCCGGTCGGCGACGGAGGCCGCGGCCGGGACGGTTGTTGCTGCGCTTGCGAGCGCTGCGGCGGCTGTGCCTGCTGTGGCGGCTGCGCCTGCTGAGGTTGCTGGGCCTGTTGCGGACGCGGCCGCGGGGTCTGCGGCTGCGCGGGCGCCGGCGCGGCCGCGGGCGGCGCGCTTTGCGGACCGTCTTCCGATATTTCCGAATCCGGAATCACCTGCGGCGGGCCCTGCAGCCCAAGCTGAGGCGGCGCCGGCTGTTCGGCGACGTTGACGGTGGGCTGTTTGCAGTCGGTGAGCCAGACGTCATAGATCGGATGCTCGACCGCGTTCAGGCCCGGGCTCGCCGCAAACATCCAGCCCGCAAAGATGCGCCGCACTTCGCCCTGCAGCGTCACCTCGCTCACTTCGACGAAGGCATCGGTCGCGGCCGCCTCGGTTGGCGGGCGCGTAT
>JBIQKQ010000091.1:0-9525 GCA_044506365.1 Hyphomicrobiales bacterium | reverse complement strand
GACCCGCGGCACCACCTGCAGCGCGCCGAATTGCACGGTCTCGCCGAGCGCGACATCGAACGAGATGATGCGGCCGGTGATCTTGTCGAGTCCGGAAAAGACCGCGGTCTGGTTCGGGATTTTCTGGGCCGGCGGGGTGGCCACCACCTCGTCGCCGGGCTGTGGCGTCGTATTTGCCGGCGCCGGGGTTCCGCGCGGCGGGCGGATATTCGGCGGCAGGCCTGACGGCTGCGCGGACTCCTGCCGGGCGCCCGGAGGCGGCGGCAATGGCTCGCTCTGGATCGGCTGCGGGGCACGCCGGGCGCTCGGCGGCGGCCCGGGCGGTAGCCGGTCAGGAAATTGCTGCTGCTGCTGCTGCGGAAACGGCTGGCGCGCGCCCGGGACATTGGCGGGCGGCCGCGGCGGCGGATCGCCGAAAATCGAGCCGAACTGGGCGACGGCGCCGGATGGAGCTAGGCACAGCATCGCAGTGCCCGCCGCCGCAGCGACGAGCCCGGCAACGCGCCGTCGTATCCACACGACCATCATCAAAGCCCCGGAATCGGCAATCTCGCCCGCCATGCGGTATTGCCAGTCCCGGTTAACATGCCCAATGCGGCGGCGAAAGGGCGATCCGCGCCGAAGTGACCCACGATCCGGACCGGAACAACGGCTTGCCGGGCGCGCGCAGCCCCTTATTCTGCCGAATCGAGAGCGCCGCAAAGGCGCTGATCAAGGGAGGACTTGTCTTATGCCGTTCATCACCGGCCGCCGGGCGCTGCTCGCGCTCGCTGCCTGCGCCGCGCTGCTGCCTGTCGCGGCCAGCGCCCAGACTTATCCAAACCGGCCCGTCACCATCGTGGTTCCGCTTGCCGCAGGCAGCGGAATGGACGCGCTGGTGCGCATCTATGCCGACAAGCTGCAATCGGCGCTCGGTCAGCCGGTCGTGGTCGAGAACCGCCCCGGCGCCGCGCTGATGCTGGCCGCGGCCGCGGTCGCGAAAGCACCGGCCGACGGCTACACGCTCCTCGTTTCCACATCGTCGGCGATGGCCATCAATCCGGTGCTCTACAAGAAGATCAATTACGACCATATCAACGACTTCGTGCCGATCTCGCTTTATGTGAAGTCGCCCTTCATCCTGGTGGTCAATCCGAACCTGCCGGCCAAGACCGTTCCCGAACTGATCAAGTTCGTGAAGGACTCAAAGAAGCCCCTCACCTATTCCTCGCCCGGCGCCGGCGTCGCGCAGCATCTGTCGATGGAATACATGAAGAAGCGCTTCGGGGTCGACGTGACGCATGTGCCCTACAAGAACACGCCGCAATCGATCGCCGATATCGCGGCCGGCCATGTCGATCTCGGCTTCGCCGAGGCCGGCGCGTCGCTACCGCTGATCCGTGACGGCAAGCTGCGCCCGCTCGCAGTGTCCGCCACCACCCGCCTGCCCTCGCTGCCGGACGTGCCGCCCTTCGCGGAAGCCGCCAAGGCGCCGGATTTCGAGGCGGTGTCATGGCATGTGCTGCTGGCGCCTTCGGCGACGCCCGCGCCGGTGGTCGAGCGACTGCACAAGGAGATGAAGAAGATCATGGCCGACCCGGAGATGATCAAGCTTACCGAGAAGATCGGTCTCATTCCGGTCGACACGCCGCCGGTGGACGGCATCAAGTCCTACATCGCGTCCGAACGCGACAAGTGGGGCGACCTGGTGAAACAGCTCGGGCTCGCGGGCTCGATGTAGCCCCCGTCATTCCGGGACGCCGCGAAAGCGGCGGGCCCGGAATCAAAAAACAGCGGAAAATGCCGCCTGAAGTGATGTCCGGGTTCAAGGACCTTGCGCCCGCGTCCGTCATCACGGGCGTTGAGTCTACCGCCCGGGCGTCCAGGCCTTGTAGTCGCCCGTCGCCTTCGGCCGGCGGCCTTGCGCCAGCGTCGAGCCGGACGGGCGGTAAGCGCCGGCGGTTCCGGTCAGGTTCGGCCGGTGCGGCTTCTGCCAGGGGCGCGGCTTGTAGTTCTCCTCGGTCGGCGGCGTATCGACGATGTGATGCATCCAGCCATGCCAGGATGGCGGGATCATCGATGCCTCCGTATAGCCGTTATAGATCACCCAGCGCCGCTCGAAGCCGAGCACCGGATCGATCTTTCCACCCTTGGTCCGATAATAGCGGTTGCCGAATTCGTCCTCGCCGACGAGTTCGCCATACAGCCAGGTCCAGATCTGGGTGTTCAGTGTCTGGCCGTTCCACCAGGTGAAGAAGCGAAGCAGAAAGGTTTTCATCGGGATCGTCGATTACCCTTGCGGAGCGCCCCTCTTGCCACTGCGCTCCGGCGAAGTCCAGACGTGCTGTTGCAACCGATTTGCATTTGAAATCAGAGTGCTTGCACCGCCGCACGCGCCCCTCTAGACCGCCGCCACACCACACGGCGGTCGCGGATGAAACGGGTCCAGACTCTTGCCGCCGGCAGCATCGCGGTCGGACTGGCAGTCCTTGCGCTCAAAACCCTTGCCTGGCACCTGACCGGCAGCGTCGCGCTTTTGTCGGATGCGATCGAGAGCATTGTCAATGTGGCGACCGCCATCGCAGCGCTGGTCGCGATCCGTTTCGCAGCACAGCCCGCCGACGCCAACCATCCTTATGGCCACCACAAGGCCGAATATATCGCCGCGGTGGCCGAGGGTGCGCTGATCATCGTCGCTGCTCTTGCGATCTTCCGTGAAGCCTATGCGGCCCTTCTGACGCCGCGGATCGTCGACGCGCCCTGGATCGGCCTTGCGGTGAACGGGGGTGCGACCGCGATCAACGCGGTCTGGTGCTATGTCCTGATCGCACAGGGGCGCAGACGAAAGTCGCCGGCGCTCGTCGCCGACGGCCGGCACCTTTTCACCGATGTCATATCGTCAGCCGGCGTTTTTGTCGGCCTGTCGCTTGCCGCCCTCACCGGCTATGTGATCCTTGATCCGATCCTCGCCGCGCTGGTCGGCATCAACGTGCTGTGGGCGGGCTGGCGGGTCATGAAGGAATCCGTCGGCGGACTGCTCGACGCATCGGTGCCTGAGCACGACCTCGCCCGCATCCGCACCATCATTGCGGACAATGCCGATGGCGCGATCGAGGCGCACGACCTGCGCACGCGCCATGCCGGCCGCATGACCTTCGTCGATTTCCATCTCGTGGTGAAGGGCACGATGAGCGTCACCGAGGCGCACGACATCTGCGACCGGCTGGAGCGCGCGCTCAAGGCCGAGATCGAAGACGCACTGATCTCGATCCATGTCGAGCCCGACGACAAGGCCAAGCATTCGGGCATCGTGGTGCTGTAGGACCAATCCGCAAAATCCGCGCGCCGGCGCCGCCGCTGTGAGCCTTGCGGGGTTCGCGCCGCGGCTGAATTTGTTCACGGACACATCGAACCTTCCGCGTGAAAGGGACGTTGGCCTTGCGGCGCGCCTCACACGTTCCCGGCGCCACATTGGTTCATTGGAGCACTCCCATGAAAGCACTGGCGTGGCATGGCAAGGGCGACATCCGCTGCGAGGAAGTTCCCGATCCGGCAATCGAGCATCCGCGCGACGCCATCATCAAAGTCACGGCCTGCGCGATCTGCGGCTCCGACCTGCACATCTATGGCGGCATCATTCCCGAGATGCGAAGCGGCGACGTGATCGGCCACGAGACCATGGGCGAAGTGGTCGAAGTCGGTCCCGGGAACCAGAAACTCAAGGTCGGCGACCGGGTGGTCGTTCCGTTCACGATTTCCTGCGGAGAATGCTTTTTCTGCCGGAACGGGTTTTTCTCCGCATGCGAGCAAAGCAATCCGGATCGCGAGAAAGCCGCCAAACTTTGGGGCAACGCGCCCGGCGGTCTGTTTGGCTATTCGCATCTTCTTGGCGGCTATGCCGGCGGACAGGCCGAATATCTGCGCGTTCCCTATGCCGATGTCGGACCGATCAAGGTGCCGAATCACCTGAGCGACGAACAGGTGCTGTTCCTCTCCGACATCTTTCCAACCGGCTATATGGGCGCCGAATTCTGCGACCTGAAAGGCGGCGAGACCGTCGCGGTCTGGGGCTGCGGTCCGGTGGGCCAGTTCGCGATCCGCAGCGCGTTCCTGCTCGGCGCCGAGCGTGTGATCGCGATCGACACCGTGCCGGAGCGGCTTCAGCTCGCGCGCGATGCCGGCGCGGAGACGATCGATTTCCTCGAGGAGGACGTCTACGACGTCCTCATGGACAAGACCAAGGGCCGCGGCGCCGATGCCTGCATCGATGCCGTGGGCACCGAGGCCGAACCGTCCTCCAGTCTGATGGCGCGCTGGGACCGCATCAAGGTCGCGGCCTTCATGGGCACTGATCGACCGCATGTGTTGCGCCAGGCGATCCATTGCTGCCGCAACTTCGGCACCGTGTCGGTGATCGGCGTCTATGGCGGCTTCTTGGACAAGATTCCGTTCGGCTCTGCGATCAATCGCGGACTGACCTTCCGCATGGCGCAGACGCCGGTGCAGCGTTATTTGCCGAAGCTTCTGCAGCTCATTGATGACGGCAAGATCGATCCGACCGTGGTCATCACCCATGTTGCGCCACTCGAGGCCGGACCGAAGCTGTATGAGACCTTCCGCGACAAGGCCGACGGCTGCATCAAGGTGGTGCTCAAGCCGGGCATGACGGAAACCTTGCCGGATACCGCAAAGGAACGCGCGCATGCTTGATGCGACAAAGCAGCTTGCTGTCGTCACCGGCGCCTCGACCGGCATCGGATTGCAGCTTGCGCGACAATGTGCCGAGCATGGCTTTGACCTGATCATTGCCGCCAATGAGCCTCAGATCGAGAAGGCGGCAGAGGAGCTGCGCATCGGCGGCACGAAGGTCGAAGCCGTGCAGGCCGACCTTGCGACCATCGAAGGCAACGAGACCCTTTATCGCGCGCTCGATGGTCGACCGGTCACGGCCCTCCTCGCCAATGCCGGACGGGGTCTTGGAAGGGCCTTTCTCGACCAGGATTTCGATGACATCCGCTACGTCATCGACACCAACATCACCGGCACGCTCTACCTGATCCAGAAGGTCGGGCGCGACATGCGGGCCCGCGGCGAAGGTAAAATCCTGATCACGGGATCGATCGCGGGCTTCGTTCCGGGCTCCTATCAAGCTGTCTATAACGGCACCAAAGCGTTCCTGGATTCGTTCTCTTACGCCCTGCGCGAGGAGCTGAAGGACAGCGGCGTCACCGTCACTTGTCTGATGCCGGGCGCGACCGAAACCGAGTTTTTCCGCCGCGCCGACATGCTCGACACCAAGGTCGGGACCGAAGAGAAGGCGAGCCCGCTCGATGTAGCCAAGGACGGATTCGCGGCGATGATGGCGGGCGAAGGCGCAATCGTGAGCGGCCTGCAGAACAAGATGCAGGTGGCCGCGGCCCATGTCCTGCCGTCGGAGATGCTGGCGCGCCAGCACAGCCACCAGGCAAGGCCCGGCACCGCGAAGACCGCGCGTGACCGCTGACGTTGGGGCGGCCGCCCAGTTGCGCGAGCGTTGCCAATGGTTGCTAGCCTTCTGGAGTCGTTGGGAGAATCGCTGCGCTCCGGGCAGGTGGATAAGGGCCCGTGCGGTGCCTTTTCACCGCTACGCACCCTTCCTTCGTTCGTCTCTTCACGAGAGGCTTGACAGCGAATCCATTGAACCAAGCCGGTTTTGTCGCATGCGACCGCGGCATGACCGAAACCGTCCGCAACAGGGGAGAATTGTGCTTGGCGAATCCGAAAAGCGCACCCAAACTGTCCGCACCGGTTCTTGAGTAATCCCCGGAATTCCCAGCCCGGGACACAAGAATTAGGGCTTCGTTGAGACTTGACCACTAGAGCTTGACGAGCCGGCCAGTAGTTCATAGGTTGAGTTTCCAGTCCGGCGCGGGTGTGTTGGAAGTCTCCGCCGGTCACCTCCGACAGCGTTGCGAGGCTAGGCACCCGCCCGGAATAAGCCCTTGGCGGGGGCGGGTTTCGCGTCGCCAATGAGATCCGAAGCCGATGTCGGCGAACGCGCCGGCGCATGAGTGAACGGGCGTCGAACAAGAACTCAAAGCCGGACAGCGCCTCGCGGGGACGGGCGGGCGCTGCGGCTAGCACGGCCGGCGCGGGAGCGCCGGCATAAGACGAAACGGGGCGAGAAGAATGCGGATTGAGCGGCGCTTTACCAAAGACGGCCAGTCTCCCTATGCGGGGATCGGGTTCCGGCTGACCACCAGCGAGATCCGCAATCCGGACGGCTCGGTGGTATTCCGGCTCGACAATGTCGAAGTGCCGGACGCCTGGTCGCAGGTCGCCTCCGACGTTCTCGCCCAGAAATATTTCCGCAAGGCCGGCGTGCCAGCGCGGCTCAAGAAGGTGGAGGAGAATTCGGTTCCCTCCTTCCTGTGGCGCTCGGCGCCCGACCATGCGGCGCTGTCGCTCCTGCCCGAAGCCGAGCGCATGGTCGGCGAGCATTCCGCCAAGCAGGTATTCGACCGTCTCGCCGGCACCTGGACCTATTGGGGCTGGAAGGGCGGCTATTTCGACACCGAGTCCGACGCCCAGGCCTTCTTCGACGAACTGCGCTACATGCTGGCCAAGCAGATGTGCGCGCCGAACTCGCCGCAATGGTTCAACACTGGCCTGCACTGGGCCTATGGGATCGATGGTCCCTCGCAGGGCCACTATTACGTCGATCATGCGACCGGCGAATTGAAGAAGTCGGACTCAGCCTACGAGCATCCGCAGCCGCATGCCTGCTTCATCCAGTCGATCAATGACGACCTCGTCAACGAGGGCGGCATTATGGACTTGTGGGTGCGCGAGGCGCGCCTGTTCAAATACGGCTCCGGCACCGGCTCGAATTTCTCGCGGCTGCGCGGCGAAGGCGAAAAGCTCTCCGGCGGCGGCAAGTCCTCCGGCCTGATGTCGTTCCTCAAGATCGGCGACCGCGCCGCCGGGGCGATCAAGTCGGGCGGCACAACGCGCCGTGCGGCCAAGATGGTCGTGGTCGATGCCGACCACCCGGATATCGAGCAATATATCGACTGGAAGGTGAAGGAGGAGCAGAAGGTCGCCGCCCTCGTCACCGGCTCCAAGATCAACCAGAAGCATCTGCGCGCGGTGCTGAAGGCCTGCGTCAATTGCGAGGGCTCGGGCGACGACTGCTTTTCCCCGGACAAGAACCCGGCGCTCAAGCGCGAGATCAAGCTCGCCCGCAAGGCGTTTGTCCCCGACAACATGATCAAGCGCGTGATCCAGTTCGCGCGCCAGGGCTATACCGATATCGAATTCCCGGTCTACGACACCGACTGGGATTCGGAGGCCTATCTCACCGTCTCGGGCCAGAACTCCAACAACTCGGTGCGCGTCACCGACGACTTCCTGAAGGCGGTCGAGAATGACGGCGACTGGAATCTCACCTGGCGCAACAAGAAGGGCGTCGCAAAATCGCTGAAGGCGCGCGCGCTGTGGGAGAAGATCGGCTACGCCGCCTGGGCCTGCGCCGATCCCGGCCTGCAATTCCACACCACCGTCAACGACTGGCACACCTGCCCGGCCTCGGGCGAGATCCGCGCATCCAATCCGTGTTCGGAATACATGTTCCTCGACGACACGGCCTGCAATCTCGCCTCGCTGAACCTGCTCACCTTCCGCGACGAGAAGACCAGGCAGTTCGATATCGCTAGTTACGAACATGCCGTGCGGCTGTGGACCGTCGTGCTGGAAATCTCGGTGATGATGGCGCAGTTCCCGTCCAAGGAAATCGCGCAGCTCTCCTACGAATACCGCACGCTCGGCCTCGGCTATGCCAATATCGGCGGCCTGTTGATGTCGTCGGGCATTCCCTATGACTCCGACGCCGGCCGCGCCATCTGTGCCGCGTTGACCGCGATCATGACCGGCATTTCCTATGCCACCTCGGCTGAAATGGCGGGCGAGCTGGGCGCCTTCCCCGGCTATGCGAAGAACCGCGCGCACATGCTCCGCGTCATCCGCAACCATCGCCGCGCGGCCTATGGCGAAGCCACCGGTTACGAGCAGCTTGGCACCAACCCGGTGCCGATCGAGGCCGCGCATTGTCCCGACCCGGCCCTCGTGCGTCACGCCAAGCTCGCCTGGGACAAGGCGCTGGCGCTCGGCGAGCAGCACGGCTACCGCAACGCGCAGGCCACCGTGATCGCGCCGACCGGCACCATCGGTCTCGTGATGGATTGCGACACCACCGGCATCGAGCCGGACTTCGCGCTGGTGAAGTTCAAGAAGCTCGCCGGCGGCGGCTACTTCAAGATCATCAACCGCGCCGTGCCCGAGGCGCTCCGCGTCCTCGGCTATGACGAGGCGACGGCGAAGGCGATCGTCGACTACGCGGTCGGCCACGGCACGCTCAAGGACGCGCCGGGCATCAACCACGACACCCTGAAGGCCAAGGGCTTCACCGACGAGAAGCTCGCCGCGCTCGAGGCCGGGCTGGCGTCGGCCTTCGACATCAAGTTCGCCTTCAACCGGTTCTCCCTGGGAGAGGATTTCCTGGTCGGCCTCGGCATCACCGAGGCGGAGATGAACGATCCGTCGTTCGATCTCCTCGGCAAGCTCGGCTTCTCCAAGAAGGACGTCGAGGCGGCGAACAACTACTGCTGCGGGACGATGACGCTCGAGGGCGCCCCCGGCCTGAAGCCGGAGCACCTCGCCGTGTTCGACTGCGCCAATCCCTGCGGCCGGATCGGCAAGCGCTATCTCTCGGTCGAGAGCCACATCCGCATGATGGCGGCGGCGCAGCCCTTCATCTCGGGGGCGATCTCCAAGACCATCAACATGCCGAACGAGGCGAGCGTCGAGGACTGCAAAAACGCCTACCTGCTCTCCTGGAAGCTGGCGCTCAAGGCCAACGCGCTCTATCGCGATGGCTCCAAGCTGTCCCAGCCGCTCAATTCGCAACTGATCGCGGACGAGGACGACGACGACGACGACATCGAAACCTTCATCGACAAGCCGCAGGCGGCGCGCACCGCCCAGATTGCCGAGCGGGTGGTCGAGAAGATCGTCGAGCGCGTCACCGTGATCCGCGAGCGCGAGCGCATGCCCGATCGACGCAAGGGCTATACCCAGAAGGCGGTGGTCGGCGGCCACAAGGTGTATCTGCGCACCGGCGAATATGACGACGGCCGGCTCGGTGAAATCTTCATCGACATGCACAAGGAAGGCGCGGCTCTGCGCTCCTTCATCAACAATTTCGCGATCGCGGTCTCGCTCGGCCTGCAATATGGCGTGCCGCTCGAGGAATATGTCGACGCCTTCACCTTCACGCGGTTCGAGCCGTCAGGTCCGGTGCAGGGCAACGACTCGATCAAGTTCGCCACCTCGATCCTCGACTATGTGTTCCGCGAGCTCGCGGTGTCGTATCTGTCTCGCTTCGACCTCGCGCATGTCGACCCGAACGACGTCGGCTTCGACGCGCTTGGCAAAGGCGTGGAGGAAGGCAAGGCGCCGGACGCGCCCCTGCCCTCGCCGGCGGCCAAGTATCTATCGCGGGGACTCACC
>JBIQKQ010000090.1:9354-14180 GCA_044506365.1 Hyphomicrobiales bacterium | reverse complement strand
AAGAACGCGTTGAACGCGGCCAGCGTCAGGAAACTGCCCGCCACGCCCATCAGCGCCGATCCCGCCACGATAGCGCCGATGCGCAGACGCGTCACCGACAGGCCCTGTCCTTCGGCGGCGGCGGGGTTCTCGCAGCTGCGGCCGGCGGCTTGCGCCTGCTCGTGGGCTCGGGTGGCCGCACGGCTTCCCTGCGCTCCTCATCCGGCGTGCGCCGTCCGACCGGAGCCGGCGGCCGTTCCTGCCGCGAAGGCGCGGCAACCGGCGGAGCGCCGCGGCCGCTGGCCATCAGAAACTGCGCCAGCGCGCCGGCGTGCTGCACGCTGGATGTGTAATGCTGGCGCAGGAAACCGACCAGTTCGCCCTCCCGCCGGCCCTTGGCGAGCCCGGCCGCGCTTTGATGGCAGACCGCACAGCCGGCTTTGAACAGCTCCGCAGGACTCTTGCCTTCATTGAGGTCGACCGGCTCGGTCTGATGACCGCTGGGCGGCAACGCCGGTCCCTGCTGTGCGCGCGCCGACGTGCCGCGCGGCTGTGCGAACGCATCGAGCGCCAGGAGAACCGCCGGCAGCATCACGACACCGATCAGCCAACTCCTCTTTCGCAAAACTATGCTCCCGCCGCCGGCCGGTCCCGCAGCCATGCCCAAAACGCGCAGACATAACTCAAACAGGGAATACCGGCCGCTTAATCCGCGAATGTGGCTCATTTTCGAACCGGTTACCCTGTGGGTTGAAGAGTTATCACCGCATTGCGGGAGCGGCCAGACTTTGGTCTAATCGCAGCCAAATTTTGAGATACCAGCCCTCTCGCGGGTGATGGTTTTTCGCTTGAAATGGAGGCGGCCGGTGGAACGGTTGCTTCAAGCTGCTCTGACACGCTTCATACGCACCGGCAACCTGCAAGTGGTCGTCGGCGACGGCCGGCCACTGGAATTCGGCGACGGCACCGGGCCTGAGATCGTCATGCGATTCGCCAACCGGCGCGCGCTGACGCGCATGTTTCTCAATCCGGAATTGCGGCTCGGCGAAGCCTATATGAACGGCGATTTCGTGCTGACGTCCGGAACCATAGCGGAGCTGCTGGCGCTATTGATGTCGCAGGAACCGCACACCTCCGTGCCCTATTTCGCGCGCCCGCAAGCCATGCTGCGCTACGGCCGCCGCAGGATCGACCAGTTCAACTATCGCCGGCGCTCCCGTCAGAATGTCGCGCATCACTACGACCTCGACGCCCGCCTCTATTCACTCTTCCTCGACGCCGACCGGCAATATAGCTGCGCCTATTTCGAGAGCTCCGATCAGACGCTGGACGATGCGCAACTCGCCAAGAGGCGACATTTGGCGGCGAAGCTGCTGATCGAGCAGGATCAGCGTGTCCTCGACATCGGTTGCGGCTGGGGCGGGCTCGGACTTTATCTTGCGGAGCATTGCGGGGCGAACGTCACCGGCGTCACCTTGTCGGAGGAGCAGCTCAAGCTCGCGCAGGGCCGGGCCGCCGAGCGGCATCTGGCGAACCGGGTCGAATTCCGCCTGCAGGATTATCGCGATCTCAATGAGCGCTTCGACCGGATCGTCTCAGTCGGCATGTTCGAGCATGTCGGCATCAACCACTTCCGCAGCTTCTTCAAGAAGTGCGCGGACCTCCTCTCGGATGACGGGGTGATGGTGCTGCATTCGATCGGCCGCTCGGAGGGCCCGAATGCGACCAATCCCTGGATCGACAAGTATATCTTCCCGGGCGGCTACATTCCGGCGCTGTCCGAGGTGCTGCCCGCAATCGAACGCGCCGGGCTGATCGTCGCCGATATCGAGATTCTGCGCCTGCACTATGCCGAGACGCTCAAAGCCTGGCGCGCTCGCTTCATGGCCCGCGCCGAGGAAGCGCGGCGGCTCTATGACGATCGCTTTGTGCGCATGTGGGAATTCTACCTTGCCGCCTCCGAGATGGCGTTCCGCCATCAGGGCATGATGGTGTTCCAGATCCAGCTGGCCAAGCGCGTCGACACGGTGCCGATCACCCGCGGCTATATCGAGCGGGCGGAAGCGCAGCTGCGGGCCCGCGAACTCGGTTCGCCGCCGCCGCTGCGCATGGCCGGCGAATAGGCGGGTTTGCGCCCGCTTGCCCAGCCGCCTTCCTTCCGTCAAGAAGAATTCGGATTCTGATCGCAATCGTCCTGCGATCGCGTGGGTAATGGGGACATTCGTCGTTACGGGCGTACGTCCCGCATCTGCGGTGCTACAGCAATCGGGACACTCGTCGGGGTTCTCTGTGATCTCGGAGGTGACAAACCGTAAAGCGTTGAACCGGGTGGCGTTGCGTTGACGTGTCGCGTTTGGGCGACTTCAAGAAACTGACTGAAAACAATGGCATCGCTTGACCAGGCCGCGCGCAAACTCGCAGCGGATCATCAACCGCCGCACTACCGTGCCGCCCCGCATAATATCGAGGCCGAGCAGGCGCTGCTTGGCGCGATCCTCGTCAACAACGAAGCCTTCTATCGCGTCTCGGACTTTCTCGAGGCGCGCCACTTCTACGAACCGATCCATCAGAAAATCTTCGAGCTGTCGTCCCAGCTTGTGCGCGCCGGCAAGGTCGCAAGCCCGGTCACACTGAAGACCTTCCTGCCGGGCGACGCCGATATCGGCGGGCTGACCGTCAGCCAGTATCTCGCCCGCCTCGCCGCCGAAGCGACAACCGTCATCAACGCACAGGATTACGGCCGCACGATTTACGATCTGTCGGTGCGCCGCGCGCTGATCGTGATCGGCGAGGACATGGTCAACGAGGCCTATGACGCGCCGGTCGATTTCGAGCCTGCAAAGCAGATCGAGGAAGCCGAGCGCAGGCTTTACGAGGTGGCGGAAAGCGGCCGGTACGAGGGCGGCTTTCAGGCATTCTCGCAAGCGCTGACCACCGCGGTGGATATGGCGGCGAAAGCCTATCAGCGCGACGGGAAGCTGTCCGGCATCGCAACCGGGCTGAACGACCTCGATTCGAAGATGGGCGGGCTTCAGCCCTCGGACCTGATCATCGTCGCCGGCCGCCCGGGCATGGGAAAGACCGCGCTCGCCACCAACATCGCCTACAACATCGCCAAGGCGTGGCAGGGCGAGGTGCGCGCCGACGGCCATATCACCACGGTCAATGGCGGCATTGTCGGTTTCTTCTCGCTCGAAATGTCGGCCGAACAGCTCGCCACCCGAATCATCGCCGAGCGCACCGGGATTCCGTCGAGCACGATCCGCCGCGGCGGAATCAGCGAGCAGGATTTCGAAACCATCCGCGATGTCTCGCTCGAACTGCAGAACATGAAATTCTTCGTCGACGAGACCGGCGGCCTCTCGATCGCCCAGCTCGCCGCCCGCGCACGGCGGCTCAAGCGCCAGCGCGGTCTCGACCTTCTGGTGATCGACTATATCCAGCTCCTGCAGGGGACGAGCCGGCGCGGCCAGGAGAATCGCGTTCAGGAAATCACCGAGATCACGACGAACCTCAAGGCGCTGGCCAAGGAGCTTGCCGTTCCGGTCATCGCGCTCTCGCAATTGTCGCGTCAGGTCGAAAGCCGCGACGACAAGCGCCCGCAGCTCTCGGACCTGCGCGAATCAGGCTCGATCGAGCAGGACGCCGACGTGGTGCTGTTCGTCTATCGCGAGGAATATTACCTGCAGAACAAGGAGCCGCGGCCGGGCACCGAAGAGCACGCCAAGTGGATGATCGAGATGCAGGCGGTTCACGGCAAGGCGGAGGTGATCATCGGCAAGCAGCGCCACGGTCCGACCGGCACGGTCCAGTTGCAGTTCGACGGCAGCGTCACCCGCTTCAGCGATCTGGCCCCTGAAGATCGCCTGCCTGAGCGCATCCCCTAGCGCCCAGGCTTTGGTTGCGCGGATCCCGGTGAACCTTTGCGTTTGAAGCGCCACAGGCTTATTTGAGATCAACGAGCCATGCTTTCACCGACGCACGCCTCCGCAGTCTCCGAGCCTGCCCAAGTCGCGGGGCCGCCCGCCGACGAAGCCGGCGGCATCCTCACCATCGACCTTGCGGCGATCGCGGCCAATTACAAGGCGCTGACCGCCGCCGCGCTGCCGGCTGAATGCGCCGCCGTGGTCAAGGCCGATGGCTACGGTCTCGGGCTCGAACCGGTGGCCAGCCAGCTTCGGCAGTCCGGCTGCACCACCTTCTTCGTCGCCGATCTGTCCGAGGGCAAACGGCTGCGCAAGGCCGCGCCCCGCGCGGCGATCTACATCCTCAACGGTCTGCCGCAGGGCGCCGGTCAGGTTTTCGCCGATCACAATCTGCGGCCGGTGATCGGCTCGTTGACCGAACTCGCCGAATGGGACGCCTTCGCCCGCAATGCCGGATGGGACGGCGGCTTCGCCCTGCATGTCGATACCGGCATGAACCGTCTCGGGGTTTCGGTCGAGGAAGCCGCCGCCATCGCGCCGCGCCTCAACACCGAGAACCACGGCATCCGGCTCATCATGAGCCACTTCGTCGCCGCGCAGTTTGCCGAGAGCCCGCGCAACCAGGAGCAGATCCTGAGCTTTCGCAATGTGCGCGCCCTGTTCCGCGGTGTGCCGGCCTCGATCGCCAATTCATCGGGGATTTTCCTCGGTTCGTCCGCCCATCTCGATATCGTGCGCCCCGGCGTTGCGCTCTACGGCGTCAACCCGACGCCCGGCAAGCCGAATCCGATGAAGGCGGTGGTCGAGCTGAAGGTGCGGATCGCGCAAATCCGCGAGATCGCCTTCGGCGAAACGGTCGGCTACGACGCGACATGGACGGCACGCCGGCCCTCGCGCATCGCCACCGTGACGATGGGCTAT
>JBIQKQ010000090.1:6711-9344 GCA_044506365.1 Hyphomicrobiales bacterium | reverse complement strand
GGCGCATCTCGATGGACCTGATCGCGCTAGACATCACCGACCTGCCGGCCGGCAGCATTCGGCGTGGCGATTTCGCCACCGTGATCGGCGAAGGTCGCGATGTCGATGCGACCGCCGAGATGCTGGAGACCATCGGCTATGAGGTGCTGACCAGCCTCGGGCGCCGCTATGCGCGGGTTTACCGGGGCGGGTGATCACGTCCTTCACCTCCCCTGAACGGGAGGTCGACCGCTCATCGCGAGGGCCGTCGGGTGGGGGTCGGCTTCAGCAAAAGCAATCCTTCACAGCCCCCTCCCCGACCCTCCCCCTTTCAGGAGGAGGGAGGCAGAATGGGATGTCATGAGTCGGAAATCCCTCGCCTTCGTCTGCCAGAATTGCGGCGCCGCTTACGGACGCTGGCAGGGCAAATGTGAATCCTGCGGCGAATGGAACACGCTGGCGGAGGAATCCGCCGATGCTCCGGTCGGCAAAGGCGCAGGCAAAATGCCCGGGCGCGGCCGCGCCTTCACCCTGCAACCGCTGTCCGGCGTCACCGACGACGCGCCGCGGCTCGCAACCGCCCTGAGCGAATTCGACCGCGTCACCGGCGGTGGCCTCGTGCGCGGTTCGGTGATCCTGGTCGGCGGCGATCCGGGTATCGGCAAGTCCACGCTGCTGGTGCAGGTGGCGGCCGCGCTCGCGCGCCGCAAGGCCCGCGCGGTCTATATCTCCGGCGAAGAGGCGGTTGCGCAGGTGCGGCTGCGCGCCGAGCGCCTTGCGCTCTCCGACGCGCCGGTCGAACTCGCCTCCGAAACCTCGGTCGAGGACATCATCGCCACGCTGTCGCAGGGTGAGTTGCCGCGCCTCGTCGTGATCGACTCCATCCAGACGATGTGGACCAGCAGCGTGGAATCGGCGCCTGGCACGGTGACCCAGGTGCGTGCGTCGGCGCAGCTGCTGATCCGCTTCGCAAAGCGCACCGGCGCCTGCGTCATCCTCGTCGGACACGTCACCAAGGACGGACAGATCGCCGGACCGCGCGTCGTCGAGCATATGGTCGATGCGGTGATGTCGTTCGAGGGCGAAGGCTCGCACCAGTTTCGCATCCTGCGCGCGGTCAAGAACCGTTTCGGACCGACCGACGAGATTGGCGTCTTCGAAATGACCGGCCTCGGGCTGCGCGAAGTCAGCAACCCATCCGAGCTGTTTCTGTCCGAGCGCGATCTCGGCTCGCCCGGCACCGCAGTGTTTGCCGGCATCGAAGGCACGCGTCCGGTGCTGGTGGAAATCCAGGCGCTGGTCGCGCCGACATCACTCGGCACACCGCGCCGGGCCGTGGTCGGCTGGGACCCGAGCCGGCTGTCGATGGTGATCGCGGTGCTGGAGGCGCATTGCGGCGTTCGGCTCGGCACACATGACGTCTATCTCAATGTCGCCGGCGGGCTTCGCATCAACGAGCCGGCGGCCGATCTCGCCGCGGCCGCAGCACTGGTCTCCTCGCTCGCCGGAGCGCCGCTGCCGGCCGATGCGGTCTATTTCGGTGAAGTGTCGCTGTCGGGGGCGCTACGTCCGGTGGCGCAAGCGCCGGCGCGACTGAAGGAGGCGGCCAAACTCGGCTTCCAGCGCGCCTTCCTGCCTGATCCCGGCCGTTCCGATGCGCCCGCCGATTCGGGGCTGACACTCAGTCCGCACGGCAACCTTGCCTCGCTGGTCGCCGACATCGCCGCGCGCGGCAACGGCAACCGGCTGCGCCGCGAGGCCTAGCCCTTCGTACCGCGAAACGCGTGCAATGCAGGCCTGCGTCCGGCGCACCGCCCGCGCGTCCTCAGACTTGGCAGCCGCGCTTGGGGCATGCGATCATTCCCCTGACGCTCGGTCGTGAGCCGGGACGCAACGCACCCTACGCGATCCTGAGATGCGCGACGCCATCACGGAGTTATGCATGCCCGTCTTCACCACCTCGCCGCGCGGCCGGCTCGTTCTCGCATTGTCGGCCGCGACCTTTCTCGGACTTTCGGCCCTCGCGCCCGCGGTTGCCCAGGATTTTCCGACGCGCCCCGTGCATCTTTTCGTGCCCTACCCCGCAGGCGGGCCGAACGACGTGATCGCGCGCCTGCTCGGAACGGAACTGAGCAAGTCTCTCGGGCAGCAGATCGTGATCGAGAACCGCGCCGGCGGCAGCGGCAATATCGCCGTCGAGGCGTTGGGACGCGCGGCTCCCGATGGTTATACGATCGCGCTGCCGGCGATGGCCTATGCCACCAACCCGTCGCTGTTCTCCAAGGTCGGCTACAGCTTCGACCAGTTCGCCCCGGTCTCGATCGTCACCAAGGGACCGCTGGTGCTGGTGGTGCATCCCTCGCTCGGCGTGAAATCGGTCAAAGAATTGATCGCGATGGCGAAGGAGAAGCCCGGCAAGCTGGATTATGGCTCCGGCGGCAACGGCTCCTCGCTGCATCTGGCCGCCGAAATGTTCAAGCAGCAGGCCGGTGTCGATATCCAGCACATCCCCTACAAGGGCACCAACGATCTGATCTCCGACCTTCTGACCGGACGTGTCCCGATCGCGTTCATGTCGCCGCTGATCGCTCAGAACCATGTGAGAGACGGCAAGCTGATCGCGCTCGGTGTGACCTCGCCGGAGCGCTCGCCAA
>JBIQKQ010000090.1:0-6701 GCA_044506365.1 Hyphomicrobiales bacterium | reverse complement strand
GCCCGGTACCACGAGCAGGAAGCCCTGATCGTCGCGGAAGCCGGCGTGCCGGGCTATGCCGTCGAAGCCTGGTACGCGGTGATCGCGCCGAAGGGAACGCCGAAGGACGTGGTCGAGACGCTGAGCAAGGAAATCGCCAAGGCGGTGCAGTCGCCGACGGTGAAGGAGAAATTCGCCGCGCTCGGCAATGTCTCCGTCGGCAGCACCGTGGCCGAGGCCGAGTCATACATCGCCGAGGAGGCGGACCGCTGGGCCAAGGTGCTCAAGGCGGCCGGCATTCGCGCTGACTAGGCGCGGTTCAGAAGAGTCATAGAAGGATGTGTTGTCGAATGTTCATGCCCGGCGCTCGCCGGGCATGAACAGGCGGCGGCATTCGCTTTGGTGGAGACGGGTAAAGTGGCGGCAGAGATCCTGATCAAGAACGGCCTCGTATTCGATGGCGCGGGCAATCCCGGCGCGCGCACGGACGTGCTGGTACGGGACGGCGCGATCGCCGAGGTCGCGCCCTCGATCGCAGCCAATGGCGCATCCGTCATCGACGCCGACGGTCTCGCCGTCGCGCCGGGCTTCATCGACATCAAGACCCATTCCGATTTCACGTTGCCGATCAACCCGAAGGCCGAGAGCAAGCTGCGGCAGGGCGTGACCACGGAAATCATCGGCCATTGCGGTTTCTCGGTCGCGCCGGTCCTGCCCGGCAAGGTCGAGCTGCTGCGCGATTATCTGAGCCCGTCGGCGCCGTGGCTGCCGTTTCGCGAACTGACATTCCCGGACTATCTCGACACGTTTCCCGCGACCGCGCTCAATCCCGGCATGCTGGTCGGGCACAATACGCTGCGACTGATGGTCATGGGCATGGACCAGCGCGCGCCGACGCCGGACGAACTCAATCAGATGATCGCGCTGCTCGAGGACGGCCTCAAGGCCGGCGCGCTCGGATTGTCGTCCGGGCTGTTCACCTCGCCCGGTTCCTACGCCGCGCCCGATGAGATGATCGCGCTGTGCAATGTGGTGAAGCGCTACAATGGCGGTTACTTCACTCATATCCGCGACGAATCGAACAAGGTGATCGAAGCGGTGGAAGAGGCGATCCACGTCGCCGAAACCTGCAAGATCCATGTCGAGATCGTGCATTTCAAATGCTCGGGCATGGACAATTGGGGCAAGGCCGCGCGCTGCCTGCAGATGATCGCGGACGCCAAGGCGCGCGGCGTCGATATCGATTGCGACTCACATCCCTACACCGCCGGCTCCAATCCGCTGAAGAACCTGATGCCGCAATGGGTGCAGGCCGGCGGCGTGCCGGCGATGCTGGAGCGGCTGAAGCTCAAGGAGACGCGCGAGCGCATCCGCGCCGATATCGCGCGCGACGGTCTCAACAACTGGGGCCGGATTCCGGACTGGGACTGCGTGCAGATTTCGATCACGCCGAACCTGCCGCACTATGCCGGCCGCACCATCGCCGATCTTGCGAAGGACCGTGGCCACGATCCGATCGACGTGGTCTGCGATTATCTGATCGAGGACAAGGGCGCGACCCGCGTACTGGTGATCTCGATCTCCGAAGACGACATCCGCGACATCGTACGTTCACCGCAGGCGCTGGTCGGTTCGGACGGCAATTGCGTCGCCGATTACGGCATCACCAGCCAGGGCATGCCGCATCCGCGCTTTTACGGTACGTTTCCGCGCATCCTCGGCCATTACGTGCACGAGCTCGGCATCATTCCGATCGAGCGCGCCATCCACAAGATGACAGGCCTGACCGCGAAGGCGCTGCGGCTGAAGGATCGCGGCCTGCTGAAGCCGGGCTATCGCGCCGATATCGTGCTGTTCGATCCGGCCGATTTCAAAGATCAGTCGACCTATGCCGATCCGCACCGCTACCCGACCGGGACGCGCACCACCGTGCTGGTCAATGGCGAGGTCGTGATCGACAATACGAAACATACCGGTGCTCTGCCCGGCAAGGTGCTGCGCCGCGATGCGAGCGGTGCCGTCAGCTAGGCGGCTTAAGCGCGCTGCTTTGTGCGAATGTCGCGTGGCGTCTCGCCCGACCAGCGCTTGAAGGCCCGCGAGAACGCGCCGACCTCCTGATAGCCGAGCAGCCAGGCGATCTGTGAAACCGACAATTCGCCTTCGGCAAGATAGCGGCGCGCGAGATCGTGCCGCAGGTTTTCGAGCAATTTGGAGAATGTCAGCCCTTCCGATGACAGGCGCCGCGCGAAGGTGCGTCCGCTTGCGCCCAGACGCCGCGCGACTTCCTCGGCGCGTGCCATGCCGTGGGGCAGCAACGGAACGACCGCGTTCTCGACACTCGACCGGAACGATGTGCCGGCGCACTGACGCTTGGCGAGCGCATCTTCGCAATAGGCCAGGAGAATGCGATTGAGGTAAGGGTCCGCGCTTGCGACAGGCAATTGCGCCACCGTCGGCGCAAAGATCGCGCCGTCGGCAGGTGCGCCGAACTCAAGAGAGTCACCGAACAAATCAGCGAACTCCGCCGTATTGGCCTTGCGCTGGTGCGCGAACCTGACGCGGGCGGGAAAGAGGCGGAGACCGCTTAAGTGCCGGGCCACGCGCACGACCACCGTCATCCAGAATTCGACCTGGTGCGTATCGAGGTGCCGGCTGACGCCGACATATCGCAGCGCCACTCCAAAATCGTTGCCTTCGATACTGGTCTGAACGATGCCGTCGTTCACCAGGCACGTGTAGCGTGCCGCACGCCTGAATGCGTCGAGCATCGTGTCCGATGATGCAAGGACGTAATACAAAAGGCCCATCCGCCGCAGGTCGGGCTCGAGCGCGAGATGAAAGCCGAGCAAGTCGTCATCGAGCGCAGCGGCGGCAAGGTTCAGAAACTTGATCTGGTCGCGGACCTTGATGCGCGCCCCATCATCCTCGATCTGCAAGGGGGTCAGATTGGCCTGCCGCAGCAGCGGTTCGACCGAGACACCGTTCGCGCGAAGCCGATCGCAAGCAAGGCGGGTGATCGTTCCTGACGATGTCGGAAGACGGCCGAGCTGGTTGAGATCGTCGTCCACTTCACCCTCCCGATCGGTGCGAAACATGCCGATCGAAGCGCGGCAGGCTGGCAAGCGCAGACAAATCTTTGGCCGAAAATGGCAAGCGGGGACGGGAAAGTCGCTCTTATCTCCTGTCCGCCCGGCAAGCGGGATTCGTTCAATGAATAATTGGAAACATTATGTCGATACGCCCCCTCTGCATCGCATTGGTCGATGACGACGTGATCTTTCGCGATGCGCTCGCCGGACTCCTGGAAGTCGCGGGCATGTCCGTAGAGCAATACGATACCGGCGAGGACTTCCTCGTTGCGGCCGCATCGGATTGCGGCGCCGCGTGCGTCGTGATGGATATCGAGCTCGGCGGCGTCACGGGTCTGGACGTGGCGCAACAGCTCCGGGCGGGCGGCTTTCAGCCGCCCGTCATCCTGATGACAGGGTCGATGGAATCCAGCGTCGAAAAGCAGGCTAAGGAATTGGGCTGCGCCGCTTTTCTCCGCAAGCCGTTTCGCCGGGATGCACTGATCGAGGCCATCACGGCGGCCACGGCGTTGCGGGACCGGCCGGGGTCGGAGGCGTGAGAATACACCAATGACACGCCACCCCGCACCCGTCCGATCGCGGCTAGTCCGGCGCGCGGAAGGTGAGCAGCCGCTTCGCTTGATAGGCGTAGACCTTGCCGCTCTCGGTGAAGGACGGCAGGCACAATTCCACGATCTTGCCGGCGACCTGCTCGGGCGTGTCGAGCGTCATCGGATCCTCGCCCGGCATCGCCTGTGCGCGCATGCGCGTGCGGATCGGTCCCGGCGTGAACAGGTTCGCGCGCAGGCTGGTCTTGAGGTTTTCCGCCGCCCAGGTCCGCACCATGGCATTGAGCGCCGCCTTTGACACGGCGTAAGGCCCCCAATAGGCGCGCGGCAGCCACGATACGCCTGACGAAAGAAACACCGCGCGACCGGCATCGCTCTGGCGCAGCAGCGGCTCCATGCAGCGGATCAGGTGCCAGTTGGCGGTGACGTTGACCGCCATCACCTCGTCCCAGGCCTTCGGCTCGACATGCGAGAGCGGCGACAGCGGGCCGAGAATGCCGGCATTGCCGACGAGGATATCAAGCTTCTTGTAGCGGTCGAACAGCGCGCCCCCGAGCCGGGCGATGCCCTCGTGATCCTTCAGGTCGAGCGGCACGAGCGTCGCGCTGCCGCCGGCCTGTCCGATCTCGTCGTCGAGTTCCTCCAGGCCGCCTACGGTTCGAGCGAGCGCGATCACATGCGCGCCTTCCTTCGCCAGCGACAGCGCGACCGCGCGGCCGATGCCGCGCGAGGCGCCGGTGACAAGAGCGATGCGGCCGTCAAGAAGCTTGGACATGAGTGAGGTTCGTTCCGTTCAAAGCCGGTTGGCCATTTGCGATCATTCCCGCGAAAGCGGGACATCCGAGCCCGGGTCCGCGCTTGCGCGCGGAGAGCGGGGTGTGGAGTGCAGGTCAGCTTTGCCTGTCAACCTGCATATACACCGCGACAGCGCGCGCATTGGCGTCGGCCGACGCGGAGAGCGCCGCAGCGACCGAGGCGCGGTCGCCTTCACTGCGGTTCTGACTGAGTTTCAGCTTGCCTTCAAGCGCCTCGATGGTGAACCGCAGTCCGACGATCCCCTTGAGCTGCCGCTCGATATAATCGGCGGGCGCGTCGCCGACCTGCCATGGCTCGGGGAAGCGGGCTTCGTGCCGGTCCGACAATTCGCTGACGTGAGCCAGCAGCGCGTCGCGATCGGCGAAGGTCTCGATGCGGCCGCGCGCGCAGATCGCGACGTAATTCCAGGTCGGCACCGCCCTGCCGTGTTCCTGTTTCGATGGATACCAGGACGGCGAGACATAGCTGTCCGGACCCATGAACACGGCGAGGGCCGATTTGGAGAAATCGCTGTCGCGCCATTGCGGGTTGGCCCTCGCGACATGGCAGCGCAGCTGCCCGAACGGCCCGATCGCGGTATCCAGAAAAACCGGAACCTGGCTGATCAGCGGGCCGTCCGGCCCGACACTGGTCAGGGTGCAAAAGCCGATCCGCCGGATTTCAGCCTGCAGGCGCGGGATGTCGCTCTCACGGAAGGCTGGCGGAACGTAAAGCATGCGACCGCGGCTTTATTCCGGCGGTGCCGCCGGCAGGTCGACCCCGAGCCCCGCCGCGACCTGGAAAATCTGCTCCGGGCGATACGGCTTCTGGATGAATTCGCTGCGCGGCAGCAGATCCTGCCGTTCAGCGTTGCCGCTGGCATAGATCACGGGCGCGTCGGCATAATGCGCGCGAACTTCGGTCGCGAGCGACCAGCCGTCCATGCCGGGCAGCCGGATATCGGTGAACAGCAGATCGAGCTCCCGCATCTGTTCCAGCCGCTGCAGGGCCTCCTCGGCACTGCCGGCATCGATCACTTCGAATCCCGACAGTTCGAATTCGAATGCGACCATTTCGCGCAGCAGCGGTTCGTCTTCCACGACCAGCACGACGGGCCGGCGTTCCGCATTCATGACATGGCTGTCTCAACGAGAGGGAAGAATTTCGGGGCCGGAACCATACTTCATTACCCGGCACATGTAAGCCCATTCAGGCGCGATATGCCCCGACTCCTGCGCCGAGATGGACGTTGTTCGCTTCACGAATTCTTGCAGCCTCGTCATCATAGAGAAAAGGCAGGAAGGCATACCTCCGGCCGGCGGTCACCGGCGAGACCTCGTGCAGCAGCGAACACGAAAACACGCAGGCTCCGCCGACCGGGGGTTTGAAGCGGCGCGGTCCGTATTCGGGAAAGCTGATTTCGCCGCCTTCGAAATCCGCATTGAGGTTGATCGACACGGCGAAGCGCCGGTGCGCCGTTCCTGCTGTGGTGTTGTCGCGATGCGCGCGGAAATGGCCGCGATCCTCGGCCGCATAGCAGGAGACGATGTAGCGCTCCATGCGGGTGACCTTGAACTGATGGACTTTCAGAATTTCCGGCACGATCCGGCGCCGCACACGTTGCTGCGCCTCCTTGATCAGAGCGTCATCCTCAATGATGTAGTCCTTGCGCCGCTTGTGTGAGGGATCGTGCGCCATCTCGGTCTTGCCGTTGACGTCGCGCATGAAACCGGATTCCGCGCCGCCATGCCGGTCATAAAGCGCGATCAGGCGAGCGCAGAATTCAGGTTCGAACACCTTGGGAAGGATCAGGATCGGCGCCTGCACGTCAAATCCGGCAAAGCGCGCAGGCGGAGGCAATGTCCGCAGATAATCGGCGACGGCACCAAAACCACCGGCCTCCCCCGCGAAGGGGAAGACCTCCAGCACCCGCAGCGTCGGATCGAGAACGAGCCAGAAGCGCCGCAACGGGAAATCGGTCTCGCCATTGGCAAGGTCGAGAGGCGCCGCGCCGAATTGCCGGCTCACCGAGATGTCATAATCGAGAAAATAGCGGATGCCGGGGATCATCTCCGCAATGCGTCCTTCGGACTCGTCGCGCGGATCGACGCTGATGCCGAAGAAGCATGCACTGGCGTCGTCGAAGATGGCGCGGCCGGCGACGACCGCATCGAGCGCAGCGCGTCCGAGCGGATCGGCCGCGCTGCCATAAAAGCAGAGCACGACGTAGCGCCCGCCGACCGCACTAAACGCATAGCGTGGATTGCTCAGCGAACGCTGATGGAACCAT
>JBIQKQ010000089.1:0-14234 GCA_044506365.1 Hyphomicrobiales bacterium | reverse complement strand
AGAACCGCGCAACCGAGGTGCAGAATGATGCGAGCCAAGGCCTGCATGACAAGGAAAGCCAGTCACGGAACAGATTACGCGTCTGCACGGACGTGGCCTGCCTCCCGGTTCCGACAAGACACGCGGTCCGCGCGAGGACGCGCAGCAGCGCAACGATGCTAGTGGCATCGCCTTCCGACAACAACCGTCACAGCGGCAGAGAAGATTTGGCTGGGGAACTAGGATTCGAACCTAGATCGACGGAGTCAGAGTCCGCTGTTCTACCATTGAACTATTCCCCACGATCACGGGCGACCGGGCGCGGCCGACCGCGAGTCGGCCCCTAGATATACGGACCTGTCCTGCATTTCAAATCCCGCGCGCGGCCGGCCGCTCTTGCGAGCCCGGCGCCGGCGGCGCGGCGGCTTGTGATGGTGCAGATCCGCTTCGTGGCAGAAAATCCCGCAATAGAAGCGCTCCGCGCCGAGTTGCCAGGCCGACAGCTCTTCGAGACAGCGGCCGCAACCGGCACACAGAAAACCGAACATGGGGTGATTTTTGGCGGACGACGGCAACTTGCTCATTGCGGCCCCCAACGCCCCGGTGCGCCGGACGTTCCATGGTGGCTGGCCGCTCTGCGCGTGCCGATCGGGCGCCTTAAGCCGTCCTTAGCTGCGCCCAAGCTATGGTGGCGATCCCATTTCACCGCAACCGAGCCGCCATGCCGTCCCGGACGATCGCCGCGCCCCCTGCCCCTGCGGAACTGGCGAAGCCTGTGGAACTGACCCTGTTCGGCCTGTGCGTTGCGAACGCGGTCTATCTTGCGGTGGCGCTTGCGCAGGGCGTCTGGCTCGTCGGCAGCGACGGGCTGCCGATCGCGACCGATTTCGTCAATGTCTGGGCAGGCGGACGCCACGTCTGGGAGGGACATCCCGGGCTGGCCTACGATCCGGCCGCGCACAAGGCGGCGCAGGTCGAAGCCATCGGTCACGATTTCGACGGCAGCTACCCGTGGGTCTATCCGCCGACCTTCTTCCTTGCCGCGGTCCTGCTCGCGGCGCTGCCGATCACCGCCGCCCATCTCCTCTGGGTCGCCACGACCTTCACCGCCTTCGCCGCCGCCATGCGCGGCATCATGCATGGCCGCCTCGGCCTCGTATTCGCCTGCGCCTTTCCCGGCATCGTCGCCAATGCCACGGTCGGGCAGAACGGCTTTCTCACCGCGGCGCTGATCGGCGGCATGCTGGTGTTCCTGAACAGCCGCCCCGTGCTGGCCGGTGTCCTGCTCGGACTTTTGACCTACAAGCCGCATTTCGGCGTGCTGATCCCGCTTGTGCTGGTCGTCAGCGGCCACTGGCGCGTGCTGGTTGCCGCGGCGGCGACCACGCTGGTGCTGGCGCTCGGGGCCTCGTTCGCCTTCGGCTTCGACACCTGGGAGGGCTTCGTCCATGCGTTGCGCCACGCATCGCAGGCGACGCTATCGGACGGCCGCGCCGACTTCGCCAAGCTGCAGAGCCTGTTCGGACTGGTGCGGATCATGGGCGGCGGCGAAACGCTGGCCTTCGTCCTGCAATGGACGCTGGCGGGGGCAAGCGCTGTGGCGCTCTGTCTGCTCTGGAAAAGCCGCGCGCCGTTCAATCTCAAGGCCGCCGGGCTTGCGGTCGGCGTCCTCCTGGTGCCGCCCTATCTGTTCATGTACGACGGTGTCACGCTCGCGGTGGCGATGGCGTTCCTGTTCCGCGAAATGCAGACGAGCGGCGCGCGACCGGGCGAGCATGTCGCGCTGGCTTGCGCGCTCGTTCTGGTGCTGATCTTCCCGCTGGTGAAGCTGCCGTTGGGATTCATCGCGACGGTGATCGTGGCGGCGCTGATTGCGCGGCGAGCGCTGACGGCTCGTGCGGTGCAGGGTGCAATGCTGCACCGCTGATCCGGGATCCAACTTTCATCGCACAACCGCGTCCCGGTTCTGCAGCGCGCGCCGCTTCGCGTTGCCTACGCACTGCGCTGCGCCCGGATCCCGAGACCTGGACAAGCTCTACGACGCCGCACGCATCCGCTGCGGCACCAGCCGTTCGCTCCTCAGCGCCTGCTGCACGCCCGACGCACCGGCCTCGTGATATTCGGCATCCTCGTTGACGTCCCACACGTCGTAGAGCCGCTCGCCGGCGAGGATATTGCGCGCGGTGAGCATCGCCGTCATCATCGCATGGTCCTGATTATTGTATTTGTGCATGCCGTTTCGGCCGATCAGATGCAGCGTCGGAAACGACGAATCCAGGTCGAGCCGGATCATTTCCATGTTGCGCCGGTAGGCGTCGTCATAGACCGGATAGGCCTTGGGCTGCCGCACGACGCAGGCATCGACCACATCATCCGCCGTGACGAGCCCGATCTGCACGATCTCCTTTTTCGCGAGCGCGATCAGGTCGGCGTCGCTGGACTCCCAGAGCTGGTCGCCCTCGAAGCAGAAATATTCGAGGCCAAGGCAGCTCATGCCATCGGGCACCATTTCGGGCGACCACGAACTGAAATTCTGCACCCGCCCGACCTTCACTTTCGGATCGTGCACATAGATCCAGTTGTCCGGAAAAAGATTGTCCTTCTTGACCATCAGCGCGACCGTGAGGAAGTCGCGATAGCGCAGGGCTCGCCCATGCAGAAGCGAGATCGGAAGCGGCGAAAGCGTCTCGAGCAATTCGCGCACCGGCGCCGAGCTGATGACATGGCGCGCCATATAGCGTTCGACCGAACCGTCAGGGAGCGTGGCTTCGGCGGTCCAGAGCCTGCGGTTGGGCTCGTATGACAGAGACTTCAGTTCGCGCCCCTTCAGCAGCACGCCGCCCTGCTTCTGGATCTTGCGGGCGCAGGCCTCCCACATCATGCCGGGGCCCTTGCGCGGATACTGGAAGCTCTCGATCAGCGTCTTGACCACCGCGCCATCGCGTGACGCCGCCTTGCGCTTCGGCTTGAGGGCACGCGTCAGCGCGTTCTTGATGGCAACGCCAAGATCAAGCCCCTTGATGCGCTGCGCCGCCCAATCGGCGGAAATCTCGTCACAGGACATGCCCCACACCTTCTCGGTGTAGGTCTTGAAGAAGATCGAGAACAGCTTCTCGCCGAACTGGTTGCGCACCCATTGGTGGAACGTCTGCGGATCGGCGATCGGCCTTGCGCGCGCATAGGCGTAGGACAGGACGCAGGCCGCACTGCGGAACAGGCCCAGATTGGTCAGCGCCTCGAATGCGCTCAGCGGATAGGAATAATACTTGCCGCCGTAATAGATGCGCGACAGCCGCGGCCGCTCGATGAAATCGTCGGGCAGGATTTCCTGCCAGAGATCGACCACCTCCTTCGCCTTGGAGAAGAAGCGGTGGCCGCCGATGTCGAACAGATAATCCTTGTAGCGCACGGTGCGGCTGATGCCGCCGACATAGACGGGGTCTTTCTCGATCACGAGAACCGATGGCATCTCTTTGGTGAGGCAATAGGCCGCCGTGAGACCGGCGGGACCTGCGCCGATCACCAGAACATCAACGTTTCTTGTCATGATCGCACGCCGCTGCCGATTTCGAAATTGTCGTTTGGCCGCGCCGGCGCGAAGGCGAACAACCGATGACCGTTGTAGGAGATCAGCGCGCCGCAGGCGGCGCCGGCAATGATCGCGGCCTGCGGCTGGCCAGCAAGAAACGTCAGCATCAGAATCGCGAAAACGGCATAGCTCGTGCCCTGCGCCGCCGCTGTGACGATGCCGTAGCGCAGCGCTTCGCGATGCTGGCGGCGCCCGCTGCGATCAAACGTCAGCGCACGGTTGAGCCGCCAGGTCACGAGCGTCGCCAGCGCCAGCGACAGGAGCCGTGCCACGAGCGGCGGAACGCCGAAATGCAAAATCAGGCTGAAGCTGCCAAGGTCGGTGATCAGTCCGAGCGCGCCTACGGTGAGGAACCGCACCGGCCGCGGCAGGCGCTCCGCGAGCGCACGCAGCGCGTCCCGTTCCATCTGCGTGGCCGGGTCGATCTTCTGTCCCCCGCCAATGGCCATCGACTTGCCGTGCATTCATGCCCGTCCTGAATTGGCGCCGGCGCAAACTGACCTGCGTCGGTTCGTCCCCGGGCCTATCCATCGCAGGTGCGGGTTAAGCTGCGGCTTATCCGGGGCGCGAAATACCGTCTTTTCGAATACGGTTAAGCAAATCGAAAAGGATCGCCGGGATATTCAAGCCGCCAGGAGGGGGCGCGGTTCCACCTCGGGAGGACGGCCAGATGTCGGTGCAGGCGGCGCCCCTGCCGGCGCAACAGGCGAACCGGGACCTGTTCTTCAAGCTCGCCTTCGCGTTCGGCGTCCTGATCGCCAGTCTTGAAATCGGCTATCTCGTCAAGTCGCCGCTGCCTTACGATGCAGTCGGCTATTATATCGGCCGCGATTTCGTGAATGCCTGGCTTGGCGCCAAGCTTGCGCTCTCCGGCAATCCGGCGCCCTATTTCGAATACACCGCCTACCAGCAGCTTCTGCAGGAAAACTTCGGCGCGAAATACCCGATCCATATCTGGTCCTATCCGCCGCTTCTGCTGCTGTTCACCTGGCCTCTCGGGCTGATGCCCTACATGGCGGCCTATGTCCTCTACTGCGTGTTCGGCCTGATCCTTTACCTCGCGGTCGCAAGCGAGGGATCGCGCAAGCCCGAGCATCTGGTCGTGCTGGTTCTCGCACCGGCGGTGACGGTGAACATCTGGTGCGGACAGAATGGCTTCGTCGTCGCGGCGCTCCTGATCGGCGGCCTGACGCAGCTCGATCGCCGCCCGGCCCTCGCCGGCATCCTGTTCGGCCTGCTGAGCATCAAGCCGCAGCTCGGCTTGCTGATCCCGCTGATGCTGCTCATGACCAGACGCTGGCGCACGATCGTTGCAGCCGCCGTCACCATCGCCGTTCTGGTCGTGGCGACGGCTCTCGTGTTCGGACCCGAAGTCTGGACCGCCTATATCCGTGACGCGCTGCCGATCCAGCGGCTTCACACCTTCGGCAGCGTGCAGAATTTCATGCTGCACATGCCAACCGCCTTCATGAATGCGAGGATCGCCGGGCTGCCGATGGGGGCCTGCATCGCAATCCAGGCCGTGGTCTCGGCCGCAACGCTTGCCGCCGTGGTCTGGACCTTCTGGCGCTGGCGCGACCCGGTGCTGTCGATGGCGCTATTCGTGACGGCGATGTTCACGGTCACGCCTTATGCCTTCAACTATGACATGGTGGTGTTCGGCTGGGTGGTCATCAAGCTGATGGACCGCGCCGACAATGAACCGCTGGATTATGCGCTGATGCTCGCGGTCTATGCGTTGCCGGCGCTGACGGTCGCGCTCGGCATGACCGGCTTCCTGCCACTCTCCAGCCTCGTGCTGATTGCATTCGGTGCGCGCCTCTGGTGGCGGATGGCGGGACCTGGCCTGATGGCTTCGCCTGTCGCGCGGATCTGATATTCGCGGTCCAGCCGGGACACGGCTCGTAAAGCCAATGTCAAATCTTCACGTTCCCAGTCGCCTCCACACGAAATTTCCGTCGCCGATCGCTCTGCATTAAGCTACGCATACGCTTTGTGGATTTCGGGTCGAGGGGACGGATTTCGTGTCCAGGGCAATCGGTTTTTCGATCGCTGTCGCGATCGCGCTTCTCACCATGGTCCCGGCATCAGCCCAGCGCATCGACATCGAGGCGACCAACAAGCGCTACCAGCGGTTCTACGCTGCGGGCAATTACGGCGCCGCGCTGGTGGAAGCTCGCAAGCTCGAACAGGCCGTGCGCCGGCTCGGCGGCACCCATCACCCGAACTATCCGCTGGTGCTGGAATTTGTCGGCAATGCGCTCGGCGGCCAGGGAAAATACGCGGAAGCCGCTGAGGTGCATCAGCGGGTTTTGGCAATCCGCCAGACGATGTATGGCGCAGATAGCGCGCAGGCTGCCGACTCACTGAACAATATCGGCACCACGAAGCTGCGTCAGGGTCTCTATGCCGAAGCCGAGGATTATCTCGCCCGTGCCGCAGGCATCCATCAGCGGTCGAAGGGCATCCGTTCGCGCGAGTTCGTCTTTGTCGTCAGCAATCTGGGCGTTGTGTACCAATCCCAGGGCAAATTCGCCGACGCGGAAAAGGTGCGCAAACACGTTCTCACCATCTATGAAGAGGTGTACGGGCCAGATCACGCGGAGGTTGCCGATGCGGCCAGCAAACTCGGCACTCTCTATCAGGAGATGGGCCGCTACAGCGAGGCCGAAGCGCTCTTCCGGCGCGCGCTTGCGATCCAAGAGCGGCCGGGCCTCGATCAGATCGCAGCCGCGCGCACGCAAAACAATCTCGGCATTCTCCTTTTCGCGGTCGGACGGCATTCGGATGCCGAAGTCAGCTTCAAGCGCGCGCTCACGATTGAGGAGCAGGTGCTCGGACCGGAGCACCCGATGGTAGCCGAGGCCCTGCAAAACCTTGCCGCCGTGCTGAAATCGCAATGTCGCTTCGACGAGGCGGAAAACCTTGCAAAGCGCTCGCTGGCGATCCGTGAAAAGGTGCTGGACCGCAACCATCCCGGCATCGCCGCGCTCCTCAACAATCTCGCCAACATCTATGTTCTGCAAAAGAAGTTCACCCAAGGCGAGCAACTCTACAAGCGCGGGCTTGCGATGCAGGAGCGCGTGCTGGGCAGCGAACACCTCGATGTCTCTTATACGCTGCACAATCTGGGCTACGCCGCTGATGCGCAGAAGCGGTTCGATGAAGCGGAAACCTATTACCGGCGGACGGTCGCGATCCGTGAGCGCGCGTTCGGACCGAGCCATCCGGAGCTTGCCGCCACGCTCGGCAATCTCGGCAACACGCTGATCGCGTCGAAGAAGTATGACGAAGCCGCGACCGTGCTGGAACGCGCATGGACTATTCAGCTCAATGTGCTCGGCCCTGATCATGCGGACACCGCCCGCGCAGCCAGCAGTCGCGCGCTGGTGGAACTTCGGCGTGGGAATGCCAAAGAAGCGATGGATTTTTCGCGCAAGGCCGTGGACGGGCTGCTGAAAGCCGCGGTTACCGCCTCGTCCAACGATCAAGGCGGTCAGGGCTGCCTGGTCGAGGACCTATCGAGCCTCTTTACCGGCCGGATCGCGGCGCTCCGCGCCGCCGGCGGCGACAAGCGCGATGCGTCCGCGACGAATGAAGCATTCGAAATGGCGCAATGGGCGAACCATTCGGCCGCCGCGTCCGCCCTCCAGCAGATGGGACTTCGCTTCGCGGCCGGGACAGACGCCCTGTCCGCGCTCGTGCGGGAGAACCAGGACCTGATCGCATCGGCACGCGAACGCGACAAGGCGTTGATCACCGCGATGTCGAAGCCGGCCGCACAGCAGGATGCAGCCGCGATCGCGAAGACCCGGCAGGAGATCGCGGACCTGCGGATCAAGCTTGCCGATGTGGGCGCGCGGCTGGAAAAGCAGTTCCCGGATTATATGGCGCTGACCAGCCCGAAGCCGCTCCCGGTCAAGGATGCGCAAGCGCTGCTTGGCCCCGATGAGGCGCTGATCCTGTGGATCGCATCGGAGGACCAGACCGAACTGTTCGCGGTGACGCGCGAGAGCGCGCACTGGCATTCGCTGCCGATCACCAAGACGGCACTCGAGGAAAAGGTTGCCGCCTTCCGCCGCGGGCTTACGGTCGAGGCGGCGGACACGGACGCTACCGGGCAATTCGATCTTGCGCGCGCGCATGCGTTCTATCAGGAGCTGCTGGGCCCGGTCGAAGCCGTGCTCAAGCGCAAGCGCGATCTCCTGTTCGTTCCATCGGGCGCCCTGACCGCCGTGCCGTTCCAGTTGCTGGTGACCGCAGCGCCGGCGGCCGCCAGGGGCGACCTCGCCGCCTATCGCAACGCCGCATGGCTCGTGAAGCAGAATGCGGTGACGGTGGTGCCGTCGGTCTCGGCGCTGAAGACGCTGCGCGTATTCGCGGCGAAGGACCAGGCGGCCAAGCCGATCGTGGGCTTCGGCGATCCGGTGTTTCAATCCGGCATGGACGCCGCGCCGGATGGCGGCCAGCGCGCCGTCAACAAAAAGCGGCGCAAGGATAAGCCGGTGACGACGGCAAGCGTGGCGAAGATGCCGACGCGCGCCGCCGGCCGGACGCGCTCCTATACCGACTTCTGGCAGGGCGCGAGTGTGGACCCCGCGCTGCTCGGCCAGGCGCTCGGGCCGCTGCCGGATACGGCCGACGAGATCAGGGATGTCGCCAAGCGCCTTGGCGCTTCGGCCGGCGATATCTTCCTCGGCCGGGCCGCCAACGAGACACAGGTCAAGTCGCTGCCGCTCTCCGATTACCGCATCGTCTATTTTGCCACCCATGGTCTGGTGGCGGGCGACGTGCAGGGACTGGCCGAGCCGTCGCTCGCGCTGACCATCCCGCGCAATCCGACGCCGCAAGACGACGGGCTCCTGACTGCGAGCGAGATCGCGCAGCTCAAACTCAACGCGGATTTCGTGGTGCTCTCGGCCTGCAACACCATCGCCGGCGAGAAACCGGGCGCGCAGGCGCTGTCCGGCCTCGCGCGCGCTTTCTTCTATGCCGGCACCCGCGCCTTGCTCGTCACGCACTGGGCCGTGGATTCGGTCGCGACCACAACAATTGCGACATCGACCTTCGCCAATCTCGAGGCGGATGCCAAACTCGGGCGGGCCGAGGCGATGCGGCGCGCGATGGTCGCCTATCTGGGCGATGACACCAAGCCCGAGCAGGCTTATCCGGGCTATTGGGGCGCGTTCGCCATCGTCGGTGAAGGCGTGCGGCCGTGACGGGAGCGTGACATGACCAGCCGTACGATCGTGGTTTCGTTTGCCGGATTGCTGATGGTGCTGCCTGCAGCGGCGCAGCAGTCCAATCTAGCGATCGGCATGAAGCTGGAAGATGCCGGCTTCAAGATGCGCGAGGCCGATACACCGCAGAAGATGGCGAGGCTGCGCAGCATACCGCCGCACACGTTCGTGCCGCATCGCAAGGACGGCGTGCGCTACTATGTCTATGCCGACCCGACCGCATGCCGCTGCGCCTTTGTCGGTGACGAGACTGCAATGAAGGCCTATCGCGACATGGCGCCACCGCGCGCAAACGGATTACCGGGCGTCGGAGATATCGGCCGCGATACCGGCGGTATCAATCTCGAAAACGAGATGCAAACCGAAATGAACGACGAAAGCGGAACGAATTTCGACGATATCTTCCATCCTGGATTTTGAGCAAAGCCTGCACGGTACCAGACTGCCACCCGCTGGATGCCCCGAAACAGGCCGGCAAAGGCCTCAGCGACTTGCGATTCCGGCAGAATGCGTGTCCACTGGACTTATGGGGCAATCGGCACTCATTGCGACGGATCGCGAAACACCCGCAGCGGCCCCGCGGCCTGCCGCATCGCGACGCTTCAAGATCGTGCTGATCAAGCCGTCCCATTACGACGCCGACGGCTATGTCATCCAGTGGTGGCGCTCGACCATTCCCTCGAACAGCCTCGCCAGCGTTTACGGCCTGCTGCGTGAATGCGCGGACGAGCATTCGCTCGGACCTGAAGTCGATATCGACATCGAGGCGATGGACGAGTGCAACACGATCGTCGATGTCAAGCGGATCGTGCGTGACATCCGCGCGGCAGGCGCCGGCTTTGTCGGCCTCGTCGGCGTGCAATCGAATCAATATCCGCGCGCGATCGATCTCGCCCGCCTCTTCCGCCAGCACGATATCCCGGTGGCGATCGGCGGCTTCCATGTCAGCGGCGTGATCTCCATGCTGCCGGAACTGACGCCGGAATTGCAGGAGGCTCTCGATCTCGGGGTGGTGCTCTATGCCGGCGAGGCCGAGGGCCGCATGGCCGACTTCCTGCGCGACATGGCATCGGGGCGGGCGACCGGCATCTACAACCACCTGAAGGACTCGCCCAGCATGGAAGCGGCGACCTTCCCGATCCTGCCGCGCGAAGTGGTGACGCGGGTCGCCGGCCATTATGCGAGTTTCGATGCCGGCCGCGGCTGTCCCTTCCAGTGCAGCTTCTGCACCATCATCAACGTGCAGGGACGGAAATCGCGCTACCGCACCGCCGACGATGTCGAGGGCATCGTGCGCGCCAATGCGAAACAGAACATCACGCGTTTCTTCATCACCGATGACAATTACGCCCGCAATCGCAACTGGGAGCCGATCCTCGACCGGCTGATCGAGCTGCGCGAGAAGGAAGGCTTCAAGATCCGGCTGCTGCTGCAGGTCGATACGCTCTGCCACAGGATTCCTGGCTTCATCGAAAAGGCGGCGCGCGCGGGCTGCACCGCCGTCTTCATCGGACTCGAGAACATCAACCCGCAATCGCTCGCCGGCGCCAAGAAGCGGCAGAACAAGATCTGGGAATATCAGGAGATGTTCCACGCCTGGCGCAGGGCGAAGGTGATGACTTTCGCCGGCTATATCCTCGGCTTCCCGACCGATACGCCGGACTCGATTGCGCGCGATATCGAGATCATAAAAAAAGAATTGCCGGTCGATATCCTGGAGTTCTTCTATCTCACGCCCCTGCCCGGCTCCGAGGACCACAAGGTCTTGCATACGAAGGGCATTCCCGTTGATCCGGACCTGAACAAATACGACCTCGAACACGCCTGCACGGAGCATCCGATCATGTCGAAGGAGACGTGGGAGGAGGTCTATCGCAGCGCCTGGACTCGCTATTACTCGGACGAGCATGTCGAGACCATCATGCGGCGTGCCGCCGCGACCGGCCTGAACAAGACCAAGGTGATCGACGGCATCACGCTGTTCTCTGGCGCCTCGCGGATCGAGGGCGTGCATCCGCTGCAATTCGGATTCGTGCGCCGCAAGATCAGGACACAGCGCCGCTACGGCATGAAGATCGTCAATCCGCTGATTTTCTATCCGTGGCGCGCTTACGATTTCACGCGCACCGCGGTGCGCTGGCTCAAACTGGTCCGGAAGTATCGCAAGATCGTCAAGCGCGTCTATGCCGATCCGGATGCCAACACATATACCGACCACGCCATGGACCCGCCCGCCGGGCACAACGCCCCGATGTCGGATTTCGTGAAGACCTATGCGGACAAGATTCCGCAGACACATGGCGCACCGGTGCGCGAGGCGGCAGTCAGCTAAGCTTTCGGAATTTAGACTTCGCCAGCCTGTCGATCACGGCTTCGAAGAAGCCGCGGCTCGCGACAACCGTAGCGCCCGCAACCGTGCAGTCCTCTCACGGACCGCGGCTGCGGCAGCGTGATAATCGGCCCACGCCAGTGGCGCATCGCGCCGCAACTCTTCCCTGACCTTGGAGTGCGGGTCGGCAACTTTCTTGGTCGTTGGATTCTGCATGTCTGGTTTTCTCCTTTCATTCACGCTGGCCTGCTCATTCGTTCTAAAAGGCTGGCAAACTCCGACGATCTCTCGTCTGACCAAAGCGGCTCCCGTTCCACTGCCGCTTTTGACTGCTGGACATTTCTTGTCCTGTTCTGATGAAAGGCGGGCATGGCGGCGCCGGATCGGCGGCCTTCAAAAGGCTCACGCGAGCCTTTTCCTGTATCAGGCGAAGGGCGTTCAACAAGAGAACGCGGCAATGTTCGCATACAACTTCAATATGGGGTCGAACCGCGAAAATTCAATGTGTCCCACAGCTTTATACTCGACGGCAATAATTCTCGAACCAGCATGGCTGTGGCGATGCAAGACGTCGCGACCACTGAAAGCTCGGCGCTTTAAGGATGCGTCCGTCTTCGATGATGGCGCATGCCAGTTGCGCAAGGCGTGACGCACGCGCTAATTCTTGCACATGATCGCTACTCCGTCGCCCGCCGGACCGCTTGCCGGCATCCGCATCATCGATCTGACCAGCGTCATTCTCGGGCCCTACGCCACGCAGATCCTCGCCGATTTCGGCGCCGACGTGATCAAGGTCGAGTCACCCGAGGGCGACATCATGCGCCATGTCGGTCCCATGCGAAGCAAGGGCATGGGACACATCTATCTCAATCTCAACCGCAACAAGCGGTCGATCGCGCTCGATCTGAAGCGGGACGCTGCCCGCGACGCGCTGCGCCGGCTGGCGGCAACCGCCGACGTGCTCGTCACAAATGTGCGTCCGGCGGCGATGGCGCGACTCGGCCTTGCCTATGAGGATATCCGTGCGGTCAATCCGCGCATCGTTTATGCGAACGCCACTGGCTTCGGCGCACGCGGACGCTATGCCGGCAAACCGGCCTATGACGATCTGATCCAGGGGCTATCGGGGATCGCGGCGATCGCGCGCGATGCCTGGGGCGGCGAGCCGCGCTACATGCCGAACGCGATCGCCGATCGCACTGTCGGCCTCTATCTCGCCAACGCGATTTCCGCCGCACTGCTTTATCGCGAACGCACCGGGGAAGGTCAGTCGATCGAGATCCCGATGTTCGAGGTGTTCGTCGAATACCTGCTCGGCGACCATCTGTCCGGCCTCACCTTCGATCCGCCCGAAGGCCCGCAATATTATCCGCGCCTCGTCTCAAAGCACCGGAAGCCGTACGCGACGAAGGATGGCTATGTCTGCGCGCTGGTCTATACCGACACGCACTGGAAGAATTTCTTTCGCGCGATCGCCCGCGAGGACTTGCTGCAGGATCCGCGCTTTTCCACCCATGGCGGGCGCGCCGACAATATCGACGAGGTCTATGCCTTTGTAGGCGACACCATGAAAACAAAGACCACCGCCGAATGGGTCGCGCTGCTGGACGGCGCCGACATCCCGGTGGCGCCACTGCACGATATTTCAAGCCTCTTGGACGACCCGCATCTGAACGACGCCGGTTTCTTCCGGTTTGTCGATCATCCGACCGAGGGGCGGCTTCGCATGACCGACGTGCCGGGCGCCTGGTCGCAATCGCAGCCATCAGTCCGCAGCCTGCCGCCCACGCTCGGCGAGCATACCGCGCAGGTGCTGCGCGAAGCCGGATTGTCCGAGGACGAGATCGCGGATGTCGGTGGCGGGCCGGCCGATTAACACCTTGACCGTTGCCCGGCTTGCAGCGCTCGCGCATTCGCGTCATATGCCACTGGATACTGGGACTTAAGGGGGGTGAGTATGCGCGCGCGGGCTTCTGCGTGTCTTTGCACCGCCGCGACGGCGGCTATCGTTTTTATGACATCGGGCGCTATTGGCGCTGAGATCGAACGGCCGGCCGCGTTCAATCCCGGAAAGATCCCGGGGATCAAGGCCTCAGGCCCCAACTACACGATCACCAGTCCGGTCCGCAGCGACGGCTTCCTGCGGGTCTACAATGTGCGCTCGGCCTATGGCGATTTCACCGTGGTCAGCGACGCGATGATGCAGATGCGCATCCGCGAACTCGCCGCCATTGCCGAGCTGGACAAACTGACGGAGTCGGCCGAATTCAACAAGGCGCTCGGCGAAGCCGGGCTGGCACCAGTGAAATTCGCGGGCGAAATGCTGGTCAATCCGGTCGAAGCGCTGGGCAACACGCTGGCCGGCATCGGCAACCAGATCGGCCAGATCGGCTCCGGCATCCATAATGCCGGCAAGTCGCAGGACCAGGCCTTCGGGGGCTTCGGCGCCGACCAGAAGCGGCGCGAACTCGCGGCAAGGCTCGGCGTCGATCCCTATACCGATTACGAACCATTACAGGCACGCCTGCAGAAGCTGTCGCAGGCCGCCGCGGCCGGCGGCCTTGTGGTGTCCGGCGCGATGATGGCCATCCCCGGCGCGGTCGGCATCGTGGTGTCGAATGTCGGCACCTCGAGCCACGTCAAGGATTCGCTGCGTGACCGCACCGCCGCGCAGTTGATGGACATCAATCGGGAGAAGATGATGGCGATGGGGCTCGACCGCGGCACCGCCGATGCGCTCCTGCAGAACCGCAATTATACGCCGCTCGACATGACCTCGATGGTGTCCTCGCTGGAAGTCGTGCCAGTGCCCGGCCGCGCCGAATTCCTGCAGCGCGCGGTCAGCGTCAAGCGCCGCGACGCCGCGGTGTTCAATCGCCGCTACACCGAGATGGTGGCGGACTATCACCTGAAGAACGGATCGATCGTAAGCTTTGTGTCGGCTGCCGAATTTCCCTTCAACCAGACCGCAAACGGGACCGTGGTCGGAATCTGGCCAGTGGATGCCCTGTCCTGGACCGAAGGGGCTAGTCGCGCGATGACGAGCGCCGCGAGCGCGATCCGCGCGGGCCGCCTCGGCCGTCCGGAACTGCGCATC
>JBIQKQ010000088.1:0-14394 GCA_044506365.1 Hyphomicrobiales bacterium | reverse complement strand
GCAGGTCGCGACCCGGCTCGCGGTTATCTATCTGATGGACAACAAGCCCGATCGTGCGCAGGCCGTGCTGCGCACGACCCGCGCGGCCGAGCTCAGTACCGATCTGCGACAATTGCGGCTGATGCTCGAAGCCCGCGCCCTGTCCGACATCGGCCGGCACGATCTTGCGCTCGAGGTTATCGAAGACCTCGATGGCCGTGAGGCGGTGCGCCTGCGCGGCGACATCCTGTGGGCGGCAAGGCGGTTCAGCGAGGCCGCCGAACAGATCGAGCGCATCCATGGGGAGCGATGGAAGGACTTCGCGCCGCTGTCGGATATCGAGCGCGCCGATATCATGCGCGCGGCGATCGGCTATTCGCTGAGCGGCGATGCGATCGGCATCGGCCGGCTGAAGGACCGATACCAGCCGAAGATGACGGAAAGCCCCGACAAACGCATCTTCGAGATCGCAACCGATCCGCACGCTGCCAAGGGCGAGGAATTCCGCGACCTTGCCAAGGCAGTCACATCCTTCAGTTCGCTCGAGGCATTCCTGCGCGACCTGCGACGCCGCTATCCGCAGATCGGGCCGCTCGCGCCCGGCGAGGCGCGGCACGATGCCGACAAGCATACGCGCCTTGCGCCCGACTCGACGCGGACGGCCTCGAACGGGGGCCGTTGAGCGTCGCACATACGTGACGGCAAGCGGTCCTGAAGGCAAACCATCCTGGTTCGTTGCCGCCGGCAATACCGACCGCAATGCACCGAATCTTTCGATACCAAAAGCCCGACCGCAGGGCTTCGCTACGTCCCGTAACTCTGGATCAGGCTTCCGGCCACCAGCGTCCAGCCGTCGACCAAGACGAAAAAGATCAGCTTGAAGGGCAGGGACACGATCACCGGCGGCAGCATCATCATGCCCATCGACATCAGCACCGAGGCCACCACGAGGTCGATGATCAGGAACGGCAGGAACAGGAGGAAGCCGATTTCGAACGCGCGCTTCAACTCCGAGATCATGAAGGCGGGGATCAAAATCCGCAGCGAGATGTCTTCCGGCGCCGCCGGTCGCTGTTCACGCGACAGGTCCATGAACAACGTGAGATCCTTCTCACGCACATTCTTCAGCATGAAGGTCTTGAAGGGCCCGGACGAGCGCTCGAACGCCTGCTCGGTTGTGATTTCGTTATTGATGAGCGGCCGGATGCCGACGTCGTAGGCGTTCTGGAACGCCGGTCCCATGATGAAGGCAGTGAGGAACAGCGCCAGCGCGACGATCACCGCATTGGGCGGCGCCGTGCCAGTGCCGAGCGCGGTGCGCAGCAGCGACAGCACCACCACGATCCGCGTGAACGAGGTCATCATCACGAGGATCGAGGGCGCGAGCGAGAGCACCGTGATCAGCGCGATGAGCTGGATCACGCGTTCGGTCAGCCCGGCGCCCTCGCCGAGATTGATGCTGATGTCCTGCGCGGCGGCAGGGCCTGCAAGGATTAAGAGGCTGAGGCTTGCAAAACCTGTGAGGGTCGCGGCCCCCGTCAACAGACGGACGCAGGCCGCGCCTGGTCTCGTCAGGAAGGTTTCCCCGACGGGCGGCCGAGCAGGTTCGCCATCTCCTGCTCGATGCTGCCGAACACGTCGTCGGACTTGGCGGGCTTTTCGTTAGCCGGCTTGGCCTCGGGTTCGATCGTCACGACCGGAGCGGAGGCCGCAGCGGGTGGCTGTGCAGACTCCTGCGTGGCCGGCGGTGCCGGGGGCGTGATCGGTGGAGCGACAGGAGGCCCGGCGCGGGGCGCTTCGGCGGCTGGCGGCTTCGGTGCGGCAGCAGCGGGGCGGGCGACCGGGGCCGCCGCGGGCACGGGCGCTGGCGCGGGGGTCGGCCGTCGCAACGCCGCTTCGAGCCGCGAGGCCATGTCGGCGAGATTCTGATCCCCGGCTGCGGTTGTTGCGGGAGCGGGAGCGGGCTTGGCGCGCGGGGTCTCGATCGCGGGTGCGGCGCGCTGCACCGGAGCAGCCGGCGGCGCGGCCGGTTCCGGTGGCCGCACGGACAATTCGGCGGCAAGGTCGGCCAGGGTGTCGGCCGAGCGCGCGCGCTTCGCCGGTGCCGGAGCCGGTGCGGGCGCCGGACTGGCGGGTTCGTGCGGCAGCGCCCAGTGAGCGCTCTCGTCGGCCGCCGTCCGCGCCGCCCGCGCCGGGCGGGGCGTGACTTCCGGCTGCAGCGGCCAAGCCGTCTCCTCCGGCGGCAGTGTGCGCGGCAGAGCCTCGGCCGCCGGAGCAACGCGCGAGGATGCAGCGTCCCGGGTATTCTGACCTCGGATGATGTTGGCTTCCACGACGATGTCGGTCGGCCCGCCGATCATGAGCAGGTGTTCGATATTGTCTCGTCTGATCAGAACGAGCTTTCTGCGGCCGTCCACGGCCCCGGCCTCGATCACCGCTAGCCGCGGCGCGCGGCCACGCGCGCCGGTGCCGCGCAGCGCGCCCGACCCGAACCGCCGAATCAGCCAGGCGGTGACGCCGATCAACGCAAACACCACCACGAAGGCGATGAAAAAGCGGACGGGAAGCGATGTTCCTTCGCCGAAAAGGCTATCCATCGAACCGACCGGCCTCCCTGCTGCGTGGACGAAGACCCAGCTTCGCCACGTCGGTTAACGTCTTGGCAAGATTTGCCGCCCCAGAAACTAACAAAGTCTTAACGCGCCGGGCAGCCCTTATACCGATTCTGGCGTGGCTTCGGCGCGAGACTTCGTGAATTGGTAAATCGGCATTCCAAGGCCAAAGCATGACCGCTGCCGGTCTTTAACCGGTCATTAACCATACACCCGGCAAAGATTGCCGGTCTTGTCATGCTCGAAGAAGGCCCCATGCCCATTTCCGGACTGCCGATCCTCGACATGCTCCGCACCAAGATGCACTGGCATCAGGAGCGCCAGCGTGTGCTTGCGGAGAACATCGCAAATGCCGACACGCCGAATTTTCGCCCGCTCGATCTGACCCCGCCAAATTTTGACCGCAGCGCGCCCGCCGTATCCGCAGTCGCATTGCGACGCACTAGCGCGGCCCATATCGCCGCCGCGACTGGGGGCGGAGCCGGCGCTTTCGAAAGCAAGCCGGGCGGCGTCGAAACAAGGCCCGGCGGGAACGCGGTAAGCCTCGAAGACGAAATGCTCAAGGTGGCCCAGAACCAGATGGATTATCAGGCGGCCGCCACCCTCTATTCCAAGAGCCTCGGGCTCGTGAAAACCGCGATCGGCAAACGCTAGGACAGCCAGAATGGATTTCATCAAGTCGATCGCGATCGCCGCCTCGGGCCTGCGCGCGCAGGCCGGCCGCATGCGGGTGATCGCAGAGAACCTCGCGAACGCGGACTCGACCTCGCATACCCCCGGCGCCGAGCCCTACCGCCGCAAGATTCCGACTTTTCGCACGGAACTCGATCGCTCGCTTGATGCACGGGTCGTCATGCTCGGACGCGTGCATCCCGACCAGTCGGAATTCCAGACCAAGCATCAGCCGGGGCATCCGGCTGCGGACGCGACCGGCCACGTCAAATATCCGAACGTCAATCCGCTGGTGGAAATGACCGACATGCGCGAAGCACAGCGATCCTACGAGGCGAATATCAATGTCATCGGCGCCACCCGCCGCATGCTCCAGCGCACCATCGATATTCTGAAAGCCTAGGGAGGCCATCATGCAGACCGCAGCAGGCGCCGCCAAGGCTTATGCCGCTCTCGCCAAGCTCGCCAATCCGGCGGAAGCGGCGAGCAAAGTTAAGGACGCCGGCGGGCAGAATTTCGGCGCCATGCTCAAGGACGCGATGGGACAGGTCGCCGAGTCCGCCCGCGCCTCCGACACCCAGGCGCAGGCGCTTGCGACCGGAAAGGCCAACGTGGTCGATGTCGTGACCGCGGTCGCCGAATCCGAAACAGCGATCGAGACGCTGGTCGCGGTCCGCGACCGGGTGATCGCGGCCTATGAGGAAATCATGCGGATGCCGATCTGATGCAAACCTCGCTGACCTCCCCCTGAAAGGGGGAGGGGGTGCAGGCAGGTGCGGACGAGGGACAAGAAAGCAAGCGATGACAGGACCCGAAGTTCTCGACGTGGCCCGCGACGCCATCATCACCCTCGTGCTGGTGGCAAGTCCGCTGATGCTGATCGGGCTCGCGGTCGGCGTCACGATCTCGCTGTTTCAGGCGCTCACCCAGATCCAGGAAATGACCCTCGTCTTCGTCCCGAAGATCCTCGCGATCTTCGTGGCCATGCTGGTCGCTCTGCCATTCATGGCCGATGCGCTGCAGGGCCATATGATGCGGATCTCCGCCCGTATCGTGAGCGGGGGATGATAGCGGCGCCGTCCGTCGCGGCCGCGATGCGCTCGCTCCCCCTTTCAGGGGGAGGTGAGCGCGTCGCCTGTGAGTAATCCATGCGCGTCGAACTCGCCTTCCTGCCGGCATACGCCGCCGCATTCATGCTGGTCTTTGCACGCATCGGCACGATGGTGATGCTGCTGCCGGGGCTCGGCGAAATGAGCATGCCGGTGCGTGTGCGGCTCACGGTAGCGCTGGTGCTGAGCGCGCTGTTCCTGCCGCTGCATCGCAATGCTTATGCGATCGACCTGAAGGACTTCGGCCCGGTGCTTCTCATGCTCGGCCATGAGATCGTGATTGGCGCGATCCTCGGTCTTGTGGCGCGGCTTTCGATTTCGGCCTTGCAGGTTGCCGGCGCCGTGATCGCGCAGCAGATGGGGCTGGGCTTCGTCACCGCGATCGATCCGGCGCTCGGACAGCAGAACGTGATTGTCGGCAATTTTCTGGCGATGCTCGGGCTGACGCTGATTTTCGCGACCGATCTGCATTATCTGGTGATCGCGGCGCTGAACGACAGCTATCGCATCTTTGCGCCGGGCGCTTCGATCATGGTCGGCGACGTGGCGAAGCTGATGACCGATACCGTCGCCGGTGCATTCAAGGTCGGCATCCAGCTCAGCGCGCCGTTTCTGGTCTTTGGTCTTCTGTTCAATCTCGGGCTCGGCATTCTGTCGCGGCTGATGCCGCAGATGCAGGTGTTCTTCGTCGGCCTGCCGCTTTCGATCCTGCTCGGCCTTCTGATTCTGCTCGTCGTGGTCGGCGCGATGATGGGGGAATTCCTCGAATTCCTTGGCGCTGTGCTGCGCCAGATCGCACCCTATTCGTGAGGCGGCATGATCGGTTCAAATCGACATCCTGGAGCGCGGATGAGCGAAGCGACATCCGGGATCTTTGCCGGCATGTCGCGGAGTGACACGGGGTTGAGATAAGCCGCGATGGCCGAGCAAAGCGAAGAAAACGAAAAATCCGAAGACCCGACCCAGAAACGGTTGCAGGATGCGCTTGAGCGCGGCGATGTCGCAAAAAGCCAGGAGGTCTCGACCTGGTTCGTGCTCGCCGGCGGCACGCTGATGCTGATGACGTTTGCCGGCTCGATGGGATCGGGCCTCAAGGCAACCTTTGCCGGACTGCTGGCGAATGCCCATCAGATTCCGGCCGACGGTTCCAGTCTGGTGCGGCTGTCGGGCCGGCTTGGCGTGGAGGTCATTGCCGCCATCGCCATTCCGGTGCTTCTGGTCGCGCTGTTTGCGGTGGCGGGCAACATGATCCAGCACCGCCTGGTCTGGTCGGCCGAAAGCCTGAAGCCCAAGCTCTCGAAAATCTCGCCGGCCGCCGGACTGAAGCGGCTGTTTTCGAAACAGGCGCTCGTCAATTTCGTGAAGGGCATTCTCAAGATCGCGCTGCTCGGCACCGTGATGGCGATGCTGCTGTGGCCCGAACGCGACCGGCTCGACACGCTGGTGACGCTCGATGTGGCGGCGATCCTGCCGTTCACGTCGGTCTTTGCGCTGAAGATGCTGGGCTTCGTGGTTGTCATCCTGGCGTTCATTGCCGCCGCGGATTTCTTCTTCCAGTATCGGCAATGGTACGAAAAGCAGAAAATGTCGCTGCGCGAGATCAAGGAGGAGTTCAAGCAGACCGAAGGCGACCCGGCGATCAAGGCGCGCATCCGCCGGATTCGCGAAACGCGCATGCGCAAGCGCATGATGGCCGCGGTTCCGGACGCCTCGGTCGTGATCATGAACCCGACCCACTACGCAGTCGCGCTGAAATACGAACGCGGCGATAATGCGCCGGTCTGCGTCGCCAAAGGCGTCGACGCGATCGCGCTGAAGATCAGGGAGGTCGCGGAAACGCATCAGGTGCCGGTGGTCGAGAACCCGCCGCTGGCGCGCGCCCTGCATGCCAGCGTCGAGATCGATCAGGAAGTCCCGGCCGAGCATTACCGGGCGGTCGCGGAAGTCATCGGCTATGTCATGCGGTTGCGACAGGGGCTGAGGAATTGAACTCCACCGTTTCCCGGCGCGGCAGGGCCCCCTTACCTCTCCCGCAAGCGGCGAGAGGGGGAGCGCGTCGGTCCGGCGATGACAACTAGGCCTTGCGGATCACCATGCGCTTGAGGCATCAGGAATCATGGCGGCAACCGATTTGGGCGATATGAGGCTATTCCGGGCGCGGCGCGGGGGCAGTATCGGTCTCGTGCTGCTGATTGCCGTCGTTCTGGTCGCCGCCGCCGTCGGGCTGCTGCAGGTCGGCCGCGGAAATACCGCACTCTATATCCTGATCCTGCTGGCTATTCTCGGCACCATCGGGGTGTTTTCGCTGTTCGCGTTGGCGTCCGGCATCCTCCGTTTCGGGACCCGTGAGCGCGACGATTCCGAGATCAGGGGCCTGGTGGACGGCGCCTTCGACGGCATTCTGGTAACCGATGCCGGCGGGCGGGTCCTGTATGCCAATGAGGCCTATCGACAGCTGATCGGGGCGGCGAACGCCAAGGAGGTCCGGCCGATCGAACGGGTGTTTCTCGGCGATCCGGATGTTTCGGAGGCGGTCTATCGTTTGCTGAAGGCGGCGCGGGAAGGGCGACGCCTTCAGGAAGAGGTGCGGATCGGCGGCGCGCGGGGCGAGCCGGGGCGATGGCTGCGGCTGCGGGTGCGCCCAGGCGACACCGGCCGCAAGACGCGCACCACCGTGTGGAGCGTTGCCGATGTCACGCGCGATCGCGAGAAGCAGGAAAATGTCTTCCAGGAATTGCAGCACGCGATCGACTATCTCGATCACGCGCCGGCCGGCTTTTTCTCCGTCGATGCGGCCGGCAACATCGTCTACCTGAACGCGACGCTGGCAAGCTGGCTCGATCAGGACCTCGCGGAGGTCGGATCCGGCGGATTGAAACTTGCCGACATCGTGCCGGGCGAGGGCGCTGCGCTCTTGTCGATCCCGGCCGTGCCGGGCGAAGTGAGGACGGAAGTTCTCGATCTTGATTTCAAGACGCGCGGCGGCCGGTCGATCCCGGTGCGGCTGTTCCACAAGGTAGCGTTCGGCGCCGACGGCATGGCCGGGCCCTCACGCACGCTGGTGCTCAACCGCGCGCGCGGTGAGAACGAGGACGCCCAGCGCGCGGCCGAAGTGCGCTTCATGCGCTTCTTCAACAATACGCCGATGGCGATCGCGACGGTCGACCGTTCGGGCCGAATCGTGCGTTCCAATGCCCTGTTCGCCCGCATGTTCAAGGATGCCGCCAACGGGCAGCGCAGCATTCTTTCGACCGTCGCCGAGCGCGAGCGCGCCGCGCTCGAACAGGCCATCAGCAAGGCGAGCGAAGGGCAGGGCGATATCCAGCCGGTGGAGGCGGCGCTGTCGGTCGGCGCCGAGCGCTTTGCGAGCTTCTTCGTTACGGCGATCGACGATGACGCGGAACACGATTCCGAAGCCGCCATCATCTACGCGCTCGACAATACCGAGCGGCGCGCGCTCGAAAACCAGATCAAGCAGCAGCAGAAGATGGATACCGTTGGCCAGCTCGCCGGCGGTATCGCCCATGACTTCAACAATGTGTTGTCGGCCATCATGATGGCGACGGACTTCCTGCTCGGCGCCCACAAGCCGACCGATCCGTCCTTCGCCGACATTATGCAGATCAAGCAGAATGCCAACCGCGCCGCCTCGCTGGTGCGGCAATTGCTGGCCTTCTCCCGCCGGCAGACGCTGCGCCCGCAGGTACTCGATCTCGGCGAGTCGCTGTCCGATCTCACAATCCTGCTGCGGCGTTTGATCGGCGAGAAGATCAAGCTCGACGTCGTGCACGGGCGCGATCTGTGGCCGGTGAAGGCGGACCTGTCCCAGTTCGAGCAGGTCATCGTCAATCTCGCGGTCAATGCGCGCGATGCGATGTCCGATGGCGGAAGCCTGACGGTTCGCACGGCGAATGTGGCGGCCGGAGACTCGCGCCTGTCTTCCTTCAAGGGGCTGCCGGACGGCGATTACGTCCTGGTCGAGGTGGTCGATACCGGAACCGGCATGACGCCGGAGGTGATGACGCAGATTTTCGAGCCGTTCTTTTCAACCAAGGAGGTCGGCAAGGGGACGGGCCTTGGCCTGTCGACGGTCTATGGAATCATCAAGCAGTCCGGCGGGTTCATCTATGTCGATTCCGAACTCGGCAAGGGCACGACCTTCCGAATCTTTCTGCCACGCCATGTCGCCGAGAAGGAGGTGCCTGTCGCGGAGAAGCCTGTACCGGCCGGCATTCCTGCCGCAGCGGGCACTCCCCCGGAGGCGCCGCAAACCGACCTGACAGGCCGCGGCACCGTGCTCCTCGTCGAGGACGAAGAGGGACTGCGCGCGCTCAACGCGCGCGGTCTGGCCTCGCGCGGCTATACCGTGCTGACCGCCTCGAATGGCGTTGAAGCGCTGGAGGAACTCGAGCGCAACGAGGGCAAGGTCGATCTCGTGGTCTCCGACGTTGTGATGCCGGAAATGGACGGCCCGACGCTGCTCAAGGAGATGCGAAAGAAAAATCCGGACCTGAAGATGATCTTCGTCTCAGGCTATGCCGAGGATGCGTTCCAGAAGAACCTGCCGCCGGGCGGACAGTTCGCGTTTTTGCCCAAGCCGTTCACCCTGAAGCAGCTGGTCGAGCAGGTGAAGACGACGCTGGCATCCTGAGTGAGCTGCAATCACCAGCCGTTGTAAGCAGGCCCCCAGCGACCGGCCCTGCGGCAGACGAAGCCGATATAGTCGCCGTACCAGGGATGCACGCTTGTGATCACGGCGTATTTGCCATACTGCATGCAATGACTGCCCGCGAGTTGCAGGGCGTGCTCGTCGGCGCCGGGCCGGTACGGGATAATGCCGCCGGTGTCATTGCCTTGGACGCCGTAACCGCCCCAGAAGAACACTTGCAGGACGATCCCGGCCGCAAGCGCGCGGACCGCGGGCCTGTTCAATCGCGGCATCTGCATCGGTAGTTCCCCCAGTTGCGGGCGCGTGTCGCACCCCCCTTTCCATCGCTGCGTATATTATGTCAGGCGGTCGCGCCCCGCTCCAGTGCCGGCGCGACACGGCGCGGGACTTATCTTCATCTGCGGGGTTACTTATATACGCGCCTGCGATTCTTGGTCTGGGAGGACCCTTGATGCCCGGTTTGTGGAAATTTCGTTACATCCTGAGCGGCCTTGCCGCCGTCGCCTTGCTGGCGGCGACGGTCATGGACGCCGATGCTCGCCGTGGCGGCTTCGGCGGATTTGGCAGCCGGGGCAGCAAGACCTATCAGGCGCCGCCTTCGACCACGACCGCGCCCAATGCCGCGTCCCCGATCAACCGGTCCGTGACGCAGCCTCAGGCCCAGCGCCCGGGCAATGCCGGACAGGCCGGCGCGGCGCAGGCCGGCGGCATGTTCAGCCGCGGTGGTTTCATGGGCGGCATGATGGCGGGCTTCCTCGGCGCGGGGCTGCTCCGCCTTCTGTTCGGCGGCGGGTTCCTGAGCGGATTATCGTCCTTTGCCGGCGTCCTCGGGCTGCTGATCCAGATCGTGCTGGTGGTGGTCGTTGCACGGTTGCTCTGGGCCTGGTGGCAGCGCCGTCAGCAGCCGGGTTATGCAACCGCCGCCGGTCCCTCGCTGCGAGATGCCGCGCCGCATGAACGGTCGCCGCAGCCGGCCTATGGCGGCGGCAGCGGGATGCCCGCGCTCGGCAGCGGCGACACGATTGAACTGACGCCGGAGGATTTCGACGCCTTCGAGAAGCGGCTGTCTGCGGTCCAGGCGGCCTATTCGGCCGAGGACATCGCGAAGCTGCGTATGCTCGCGACCCCCGAAGTCGTCAGCTATTTCGCCGAGGAACTGAACGAGAATGCCAGCCGCGGCGTGGTGAACACCATCAGCGACGTCAAGCTTCTGCAGGGCGACCTCGCGGAGGCGTGGCGCGAAGGCGGCACCGAATATGCGACCGTCGCGATGCGTTACAGTTCGGTGGACTACACGACCCAGCGCGCCACCGGCCAGGTGGTCGACGGCGACAAGGAGCCGTTCGAGCGAACTGAATTGTGGACCTTCATGCGCTCGCGCGGCGGCGGCTGGCTGCTCTCGGCGGTCCAGGAGGCCTGATCGCGGCCAGCGCACAGGGACACCCAGGAAAGCCCGGCGCACCACGCCGGGCTTTTTTCGCTCCCATCGCGCCTCCATGCCTGCGGCACGATTGCGGCGCCGCCGCCGAATCCTGCCAAGCCAGCGTCATCAAATCGGCGAAACATTCCGCTCCCTTACCTCCTCCGAGGGAGGGACATGCATTTCCGTCTTGCCGGTATCCTTGTGAGTGCCACCCTGGCGATCACAGGTCTGATCCCGCATTTTGCCAGCGCTGCGCCGCAGCGTCCGGCCGACTTCATCTCGTCGGACGAGGTCCTGACCTGGATCAACGGTTATCGCCACAAGCCGGACCCGCAGCGGCTGCCGCTCGCGGTGAAGGCCATGAGCAGATTTGGCGGCTTGCGCGACCCGGAAAGCGCCGGCGCGTTTGTTGGCTTCATCGCCGGGGTGATCGGGAGCAATCCTGACATCGCCGGAGACCTGATCGCGAAAAGCTTTCCGATCAATCCGGAAGACGACTGGGCGATGGCGCGGGCGATCGCACATTCGGGGCTGCCGCACTGGAAACATGTCCTGGCCGAACACGCCTTCCGGATGCCCGCGCGCAAGGTGATGATTGCAAAATTCATCGACGGCTCGCTGCCGACGCTCGGTACGACGGTCGAGCGCAAGCCGCCCTCTGCCGCCGAGAAATTCAAGCGGCTGTTTACCCGCGAAAAGCCAAGCGGTCCGATGGTCGACTGGGCGATCGAGGCCTCGCCCGAGGTGCTCGACATGCTGTGGGGCCGCTTCTTTGCGACCGGCGATTACGGGCCGATCCTGCGCATCGTCGGCATGCTGCCCTGGTCGAACGATCGCGACCATGTCGACAAGCTGACGCTGGGCGTCATGGCAAAATACACGCTCGCCAGCAATTCGGCGCGCGATCCGAAGCTTCTCACCATGCTCAAACGCAGCGCCCGGCAGCAGCCCGAGGAGACGGCCAAGATCGTCAAGGAGATTACCGACGCCGCGGATACCATGCAGCTATCGGCGATCCGCAAGGAGGCGCTTGGCGCGATCGAGGACCTCAAGCGCAAGGGGCCCGGCAGCAAACGCGACATGATGACCGCCGGCCGGATCGGGGAGGGTGCGATCGCGCTCGGTTGTATCGGCGCGGCGGCGACCGGCAACGTGGCGCTCGGTCTTCCTTGCGTCGTCGGGGGCGCCGTCACCTCGGCCGCTCTGCGCACATGGGCCGGGCAGTAACTCACTTTCCTTTGGCTGCATGGGAAATGCCGCCGCAGAAGTTGTGGAGTCGCAACCGGCAGTGTCCGCAGACGGGGGCTGTCGTAGGACGCCGGAACCAGGCCGGATGCGCCGCGTTGCCTCGCAAGACAAGCGAGGCACGCGGCCATGATCGAAAAGCATGAACAAAATCCGCCGGACCGCAGAGCCAGCCGCAGCGGCTGGATCGGGTTTGCAGCGCTTTGCGGGCTCGCCCTCGTGGTTGCCGTCGGCCTGATTGCGATCTTCGGCCTTCCCGGAACAACGGGCGGCACATCGCCGAGCCAGCAGCAAAGCTCGGGCGCGCCGCAGCCGTCGACCGATATTCAAGACGGGCGGACGCGGCAGAACACGACCGGCTATGGCGACAAGTCGGCGCAGTGAATCGCCGGCAATCAATCAGATCGCAACCCTGACCGGATCGTATTCGAACACCCAGTCGTAACGCTGCTTCACTCTTTCTTCCTGCCATTCGGTGTCGACATAGCGCGCCGCGCCTTCCGCATTGCCGAGCGCGGGATTGTGGAAGCGGGTGGCATTGTCGTTGGCCGCGCGCACGAGCCGTGACGTGCGTTCGCGCCGCGCGTCTTCGTAAGCCTGTAACGCCTCGGGCATATCGTCGTGCGCATCGAGGCAGCGCGCCAGCACGACACCATCCTCGATCGCCATGTTGGCGCCCTGCGCCATCATCGGCAGTGTTGGATGCGCGGCATCGCCGAGCAGCGTAACGCGGCCGACAGTCCACCGATTGAGCGGCTCGCGGCCAAGCAAGGCCCATTTATACGGCGTTTCGATATTGCGGATCAGGACTTGCACGTCCTCGTTCCAGCCGCGGAAATCGTTCAGCGCCTCGCTCGTCGTACCGCGCTCGGTCCAGCTCTCGACACGCCAGTCGTCGCGTTCGGCCGTGCCGACGAAATTCATCAGCGCGCCGCCACGCAGCGGATAATGCACAACATGACCACCGGGACCGACCCAGTTGGTGCCGACCGGACGGCGCAGCCCTTCGGGCAACCGGTCCATCGGGATCAGCCCGCGCCAGGCCAGCAGGCCGGTGAAGCGCGCCGGCATCTCCCCGAACAAGACACTGCGGATGCGCGAGTGAACGCCGTCGGCGCCGATCAGCGCGTCCCCCCGCACGCGCAGGCCGCTTTCGCACAGCAGCGTGACCCCGTCCTCATCCTGCTCGAAGCCGCTCACGCGCGCATTCAGCGAGATCGCGTCGGCCGCCGCCGTCACGGCATCAAGCAGGATGCGATGCAGGTCGGCGCGGTGAATCATGAAATAAGGCGCGCCATAGCGTTTGCGCGACACTGCGCCAAGGTCGAACAGTTTCCAGGTTTCGCCGGTGCTCCAGAGCCGGATTTCCTTGCCGGCGGGTTCGCACCAGACCTGCCTGAGGGTGGGCTCGAGCCCCAGCGAAAACAGCGCATGCGCGCCATTGGCCGAAATCTGTACGCACACACTGACACGAATGCCGCGCGATATCAGCGCAAGGGCGGCGGCGAGCCCGCCGATTCCGGCGCCTGCGATGAGGACATGGGGACGAGACATGTTGAACCCGGCGAGGACAGGGAACCGGAGTTTTCAACCCCGCGCGCGTTCGCGCAAGGCCGTTCTCCCATCCGGCGGTGACGAAAGCCAATCTGCTCAGGTCGTGTTCTTCGCCAGTGGGGCGTAGATCGCGCGCAGGCGTTGATTGGGGCCCTCGTGTCGTTCATCCACCCGGCGTCCCGCATCGGCGATCTCGGTCACGGCGCGTCGCACGCTGTCATCGTTCTGCTGCTGCTGCGCCTTCGGGATGGTCGGCGGGAGCAGCCGGGACGGGGCGGGAATGACGTCGATCGGCGCACGGAGCGGCTTCGGGGCAGCTTGCGGCAGGTGTGCGGGTTGCGGCGGTTGCCCCGCCGGTTCCGCCAGCTTCGGCGCGGCCGGCTGCTGCGCGGGCTGCCGCCCGGGCTGCGACGCGGTTTGACGCGGCGGCGGAGCGAACGGAACCACTTCGACGCGGCGCGGCCCGCCGGCTTCCTTATCCTTCTCGGCCTGCAGCAGGAGGGGCGTGAGCGCGGCGATTTCCGCCTTGATCGCGGCGATCTCCGCCTCGGCGCGGTTCAACGCGGCGTCCTTGCCGGCAAGTTCGCCGCGCAGCGTCGCAAGCTCCTGCTCGCCGTTACGCAACGCGGCGTCGCGCGCAGCAAGCTCGCGCTTTAGTCCGGCGATCTCGTTTTCGAAAGAACCGAGCGTCGCATCCTTGTCATCCGACCCGCGCCTGATTCGGAGCAGCGCCTCGCGCGCCTCGCGTTCGCGCACTTGGCTGTCGCGCAGCTCCGCCTCGATCGAAGCCATGCGCTTCTCGGCCCCCGCGAAAGCGGTTTCCTTCGCAGAAAGCGCGCTGCGCAATGCGCCGACGTCCTGCTGCAATGTGCGCAAAGCGGTGTCTCGCGCCGCAAGCTCGTCGCGCAGCGATGAGATGTCGCGCGCGAAAGCCTGCAAGGATGCCTCCTTGTTGGCAAGGTCGCGCTGAAGCACCGCGATCTCTCCTTCGGCGGCGCCAAGCGTCACATCCCTGTCGGCAAATCCGCGTCTCACCTCGCGCAATTCCTCGCGTGCGGACTGCTCGCGGCTTTCGCTGTCGCGCAAGGCCGCGCTGACCGTCTCAATTTCCGCCTTCATCCGGCTGATGTG
>JBIQKQ010000087.1:0-14441 GCA_044506365.1 Hyphomicrobiales bacterium | reverse complement strand
GCTGCGCCTCCTCCGCCCTCATCCTGAGGAGTAGCGCCGTCTCGAAGGAGAGGGCGGCCCCATCCTTCGAGACTCGCCCTTCGGGCGCTCCTCAGGATCAGCCGCTAGATGCCACGCTGCCGCCTGTACGAGGTGAAGCGCTTCTGCTTGGTCGTCCCCGCGCAGGCGGGGACCCATAACCACCGCGTCGGCCGCATAACCGTTGCGCCAACGTCATCGTCGCCGGGTTGCTCGCATCACCACCGCTCTGGAATATGGCTCCTCGCCTGCGCGGGGACGACGATTCTGTGAGGGCGGCCTTTTCGTTTCGGCCGGCTCAACGGCCCGGGCCGCTCTCGCCGAACCGCAGCGTTTGCACGAAATCGTAGAGCAGCAGCAGCGTGACGCCGACGACGATGGCGATCAGCGGCGGCGCCGGCACCCAGACCAGCATGAACGCATTGAAGGCGCAGAGCATGATGATGCCGATCGCGCCGGTCACCAGATTGAGCATCATGATGTTTTCCTTTTTCGGCCTCCGGACGACTTCGATCGAGCGCGCCGGCCGTTGCCGCCGAGAGTGTTGACCAGCCAGCGGGCCGTGCGCAAGAGCCGTGCGTCATTGCCCCGGCGGCCGACAAGCTGAACGCCGATCGGCAGGCCGTTTTCCGACGCCATCAGCGGCAAGGAGATGGCGGGCGTGCCCAGATAGGTCCAGGTCGAGCAGAATGCCGGATTGCCGGTTGTGGCGATATCCGGCGCTTCCCCCGTCGTCGCCGGCGTCAGGATCGCATCATATTCGTCGAACACCGCGTCGAGCGCCGCGTTCAGCGGCTCGACCCCGGCGCGAGCGGCGCAATAATCGGTGGCGGTATATGTGCGACCGCGCTCGATCAGTTGTCGCAATTGCGGGCTGAGCTGGTCTGCCGCCTTCTCGTAATCGCGGCGCAGGTTATGGGCCATCTCCACTTCCATGACCACACGGTGAAGATCAATCACTCTGTCGAAGCTTGAGCCGAGTTCGACCTCCCCCACATCCTCGCCAAGCGCATCGACAAGTTCCCCGAAAGCTTCGTGAATTGTCGCATCGGCCTGATCCCAGACCGCGCTCCGCACGAACGCAAAACGTGGCGGGAGCGGCGGCTCGCTGGCTGCGACCGCGGCGAGAGGCGGGCGCGCGAGCGGATGGGTGTCCGGGTCCTCGCGGTCAAATCCAACCAGCGCTTCGGCGAGAAGCGCGGCGTCCTCGACGCTGCGCGCGAACACCCCGACTTGATCGAGGCTGCGCGACAATTCGAGCGCGCCGCTGCGCGGGATCAGCCCATGCGTCGGCTTGAAGCCGACAACGCCACAGAAGGCGGCGGGGCGTATGACGGACCCGTTGGTCTGAGAGCCGATAGCGCCTGGCACCATGCCGGCCGCAACCGCCGCCGCCGAGCCGCTGGACGATCCGCCGGGCGTGCGCGTTGGATCGTGCGGGTTCTTGGTCTTGCCGGGTTTGTAATAGGCGTATTCGGTGGTGACGGTCTTGCCGAGGATCACGGCGCCTGCCGCGCGCAGAAACGCAACCACAGCCGCATCCAGGCGTGGCGTGCGGCCCGCCCATATCGCCGAGCCGAACTCGGTCGCATAGTCTTTGGTGTCGAAGATGTCCTTCACCCCGACCGGCACACCGTGCAGCGGGCCGGTCGCACGCCCGTGGCGGCGATGCTCGTCGAGCGATTTGGCCTGCGCAAGCGCGTGGTCGCGATCGAGATGCGCCCAGGCACCGATGCCTGGATCGACATCGGCGATGCGGGCAAGGCAGTCCTCGACGAGTTCGACGGAGGTGATGCGGCCCTCGCGAATATCGGTGGCGGCATCACACAGGCCGAGCGTGTACAGGCTCATGATCCTCCCTGCCGATCGTTCCCTACGGCCTCATCGCGGCGTGTACAGATAGTCTGGCAGCCACATGGCGATCTCAGGGAAGATATAGACGAGGAACATGGTGAGGAACACCATGAACACAAACGGCAGCGACCCTGCGAAAATGTCGGTCAGCTTGACCCACGCCGGCGCAACACCCTTCAGGTAGAAGGCGGCCATCGCCACGGGGGGCGTATTGAACGCCGTCTGGGTGTTCAGCGCCACCAGGATGCCGAAAAAGATCGGGTCCACGCCGTACTTCGGCAGAAGCGGCAGGAAGATCGGCACGAAAATGATGATGATTTCGGTCCATTCCAGCGGCCAGCCGAGCAGGAAGATCAAGAACTGCGTCAACAGGAGAAAGCCGGTCGACGACAGATTGAGCGACAGGAAGAACTGCTCGACCACCGCCTGCCCGCCAAGCACCGCGAACACCGCAGAGAAGGTCCAGGAGCCGATAAACAGGTAGCACACCATCGCCGTTGCGCGGGCGGTGAGATAGACCGAGTCCCGCAGCATCGTGAAATTGAGGGCGCGGTAGGCGGCGGCCAGAATGATCGCACCAAGCGCACCAATGCCTGCGGCTTCCGACGGAGTCGCGAGACCGAACAGGATCGCCCCGAGCACGCAAATGATCAGGAGCGCGAGCGGCAAGAACGACGTCAGCAACGCCCAGGCCACGGTCGCGAACGGAACGTCGGTTTGTTCCTTCGGCAGCTTCGGAGCCAGCGCCGGATTGATCGCTGCGCGCGCGATCACATAGACCACATAAAATCCGGTCAGCAGAAAGCCGGGGAAAAATGCGGCGGCATAGAGCTTCACCGCCGACACGCCCGCCGTCGCGGCATAGACGATCAAGAGGATGCTCGGCGGGATCAGGATGCCAAGGCAGCCTCCCGCGCAAACGACGCCGGCCGAAAGCCTGACGTCATATCCCGCGCGCAGCATGGCCGGGAACGCGAGCAGACCCATCAGCGTCACCACCGCGCCGACAATGCCCGTCGCGGTCGCAAACATCGCGCAAGTGATCAGTGTGGCCACGGCGAGCGCGCCGGGGACATTTTTCATTGACAATTGCAGCGAATGGAACAGGCGGTCGAGAATCGAGGCGCGCTCGACCAGATAGCCCATGAAGAGGAATAACGGCACGGCCACGAGCACATCGCTCGATGCCACCTCGAAGGCTTTCTGCACCAGCAAGGTGAAGATGCGATTCTGAACGAATTCCTGACCCGGCGTGTAATAGGCGTAGAAGCCGAAGCCAACACCCATCGCCATCAGGGTGAAGGCGATTGGGAACCCGAGCATGATGATGAAGATGAAAAGCCCCAGCATCAACATGCCGACTTGCGGATCGGTCATGCTCCAGTCCCCTTGTCACCATGCGCCGGGGCAGCCTCATCGCCATCGGCCTGCGCACGCAGCTTCTGCTCCTGCAAGATCACCGATTCCGTCTCTTCCACGTCATGGAGTCGCGGCGGCCATGCGTTTGTGCGGATGCAGATCACGCAGCGAATGATTTCGGCGATACCTTGCAGCAACAGCAGAACGCCGGTGACTGGCACCAGTGTCTTGAGAGGAAAGACCGGAATGCCCGCCGGGCTGAAGATCGACACCTCGCGGAAGCGGATGGACATCTGCGCGTAGTTCCAGCCGGCATAGATGAAAGCGAGGATCGCCGGCAGAAAGAACAGGATGTAGAGTAGCAGGTCCATGCTCGCCTGGGTGCGCGGCTGCCAGAACCGGTACACCACGTCGGCGCGGACGTGATTGTTGCGCGATAGCGCATAGGCCCCAGCCATCAGAAACAGCGCGCCGTAGGTGATGTAGCTGAAATCGAAGGCCCAGGTTGTCGGCGCGCGAAAAATGTAGCGCGCAAACACCTCGTAGCTGATGCCGAGCGTAAGAATGAGGATCAGCCAGGCGAATGCCTTGCCGACCCACATGCTCAGCGAGTCGATAAAGAATAGAAACCGGTTCATGAGCCGATTGCCCGCGGACGCATGTCCGCCCTCCCCCCGGAGCCACAGGCGGCGCAAAACCGCGCCGCCTGTTACGTCTGTCACATCCGGCTTGCGCCGAACGCGTGGCCTACATCTTGAGAACGCCCGGGAAGTGGTGGTTGAACGCGCCCTTGTAGTCGGTCGCATTCATCATGTTGTAGAACACCACCTTGCGGACCCACTCCTTCTGAGAGTCCATCACCTTCTTCATGAAGGGGTCCTGGCCGAGCGTCGCAATCAGGCCGTCCCAGGCCTTGATCTGCGCATCGAACACGCTCTGCGGCGTCCGCATCACGTTGACCTTGTCCTTGTTCATCAGCTCCTGCAGATCGTCCGAATACTGACGCATCGCCATCCATTCGCTGGCCGAAGAGGCCGCTTCCGCAGCGTACTGCAGGATCGCCTGCTGCTCCTTCGGCAGCGCGTTGAACTTGCTGCGATTGATCATGATCTCGAAATACTCGGTCGCCTGGTGGTGGCTGCCGAGCATGTAGTTCTTGGCGACGTTCTGCGCGCCGAATCTGCGATCCGAGGTCGGGTTGTTGAACTCGAAGCCGTCGATCACGCCGCGCTCCATCGCCGGCACGATTTCGCCGCCCGGAAGCTGCGCGACCGCAAGGCCCATCGACTGGAACAGGTCCGCGGCAAGACCGACGGTGCGATATTTCATGCCCTTCATGTCGTTGGCGGATGTGATCGGCTTCTTGAACCAGCCGAGCGGCTGGGTTGGCATCGGCATCGAGAAGAAGCTCTTGACGTTGAGCTTCATGATCTTGGTCTGGAGTTCGTCGAACAGCTCCTTGCCGCCGCCATAGTGAATCCAGCCGAGGCCTTCATTGGCGTTGAAGCCGAAGACCGGACCGGTGCCGAACAGCGAGGCGGCCTTGTGCTTGCCGTACCAGTACACGGTCACGGTATGGGCCATGTCGATCTGACCGCCATGCACGCCGTCGAGCACCTGGAACGGATGCACCACCGCGCCGCCATGCAGCAGGTCGATCTTCAGGCGGCCGCCTGCCATTTCATTGACGCGGGTGATGTACTGCTGACACATCTCGGTGAAGATGTCGGTCGCCGGCCATGAGGTCTGCAGCTTCAGCGCCGTGGTCTGCGCGCGCGATACCTGCGGCATTGCAACAGTCGCGGCGCCGGCCGCGCCGGCGGCGAGCAGGAATTTGCGACGCGAGGTCTTTTCGACTTTCCTGGTCATGAGGTCCTCCCTAAGTGACCGTTTATGCCCGGCTTTGATGCCGGTTTTCGTGACTAACCGCCGGTTCGTATATGATATTCCAAGCGGGTCTCGTCATAGTTTGGACGGGTTGCCGGGATTGCACAAGCCTGACGAAAGTCATGCTAGCGAGTTTTTCCCGAGGCAGTGAATGCCGGAGAATGTGTCCGCGAGAACAGCCCGGCTCGGGATTGCCGAGGATTAAGGCGCTGTCGTCCTTGCGCGATGGGCTTTTTCAAGAGGTGAAGGCGTGAAGGATCTGGTCCGGCTGTTCGGCGCGGTGTTCCGCCTGTCGCTGCCTTATTTCCGGTCGGAAGATCGGCGCGCGGGCCTGGCGCTGCTCGGCGCGGTGGTCGGCATCGAACTGTCCATCGTTGCCGTGAACGTCCTGATCAATCAATGGAACGCCAGATTTTTCAATGCCTTGCAGGACCGCAACTGGGACCGATTCGTGGCCGAACTCAGCATCTTTTGCGTCCTGGCCGCGGTCTTTATTATTCTGGCGGTCTACCAACTCTACCTGAATCAGTGGCTGCAGATTCGCTGGCGCACCTGGATGACGCGCGTCTATCTCGAACGCTGGCTTGCCGGTTCGACCCATTACCGGATGCAGTTGTTCGGCGATGCAGCAGACAATCCGGACCAGCGCATCGCCGATGACATCAATCAGTTCATCGAGAAGTCGCTAACCATCGTGGTTCGTCTGCTCGGCGCAATCGTTACGCTCTTGTCATTCTTCGCCATCCTGTGGGGTCTGTCCGCTGAGGCGCCGCTCACGCTGTTCGGCGCGCCGGTCGCGATCCCCGGCTATCTCGTCTGGACGGCGCTGGTCTATTCGATTGTCGGCACCCTGATCGCACATTGGATCGGCTGGCCGCTTGCTGCGCTGCATTTCCGGCAGCAGCGGTTCGAAGCCGATTTCCGCTTCAGCCTGATTCGCGTCCGCGAGAATGCCGAACAGATTGCGCTGCTGCGCGGTGAGGAAGCCGAGAAGCGCCGGCTCGGCGAGCGCTTCACGCATGTCGTCCAGAACTTCATGGCGTTGATCTCGCGGCAGAAGAAAGTGATTTTCGTGCAGCAAAGCCATGCGCAGGTGGCCCTCATTCTTCCGTATATCGTGGTGAGCCCGGCCTATTTTTCCGGCGCAGTGCCGCTCGGCGCGCTGACGCAAACCGCAAGCGCATTCAACAGCGTGCAGGAATCGCTCTCGTTCTTCGTCACTTTTTATCGCAGCGTGGCCGAATGGGCGGCGGTGGTCGACCGTCTGACCGGTTTCAACCGCGCGCTCGATGACGCGCAGGCTTTGGCGTCGGCATCGAAGATCGACGTTGCCTCCGATCCGGACGCACGTTCGGTGCGCATCGAGAATCTGTCGGTCAACAAGCCGGACGGCGCACCCCTGCTCACGCCGACGGCTTCCGAGTTCCGACCGCACGAACATGTGCTGGTGAGCGGCCCGTCGGGGGCGGGCAAATCGACGCTGTTTCGTGCGCTCGCCGGGCTGTGGCCGTTCGGACAGGGCCGCGTGGTGATTCCGGAGGGCGCGCGTATCATGGTGCTGCCGCAGCGGCCTTACTTTCCCGAAACGACTCTCGCCAATGCGCTGTCCTACCCGACATCCGGAGCGTTTGACGATGCGACGCTGACCGATGCGCTCCGCGCCGTTGGACTGCCCAATCTCAGTGAACGGCTGCATCAGGAGGCGCACTGGAATCGCACGCTGTCACTTGGCGAGCAGCAGCGCCTCGGCGTCGCGCGCGCGCTCCTGCAGGCGCCGGATTATCTGTTCCTGGACGAGGCAACCGCCTCGCTTGACGAGCCGTCCGAAGCGAAGCTGTACGGTTTGCTGCATGCCAGACTGAAGGGCACGACAATCATCTCGATCGGCCACCGGTCGACCCTGACCGGGTTGCACGGGCGTCACGTCGCCTTCGCGCCAGAAGGCGATGCCCACAGGCTGGCGGAGACCAAGCCCCCCGCCGCAGCCGAGTGAGCGGACGCAGATGTTACGCAAAAACAAGAGCGGCGGCATCCTGCGCCGCCGCTCCGAAATCGTGCATGGCCTATGGCCTACTTGAGGTCGTTCAACGTCGTGTCGAAAGACAGCTTGGCGATATAGGCCTCGCCGCACCACTTCGAGACCGGCGCGCCGGTCGAGGTGAAGCCGCTGACATTGCCAGTCAGCGTGGCGCATTCTTCCTGCGACAGATCCGTGTCGTGATATCGCAGATCGACGGTCAGAGCCTTGTAGGTGAAGCCGATGCCGGCATTCCAGTAGGTGTAGTCAGGCAGGTCTGACGCCGGAAGGACGAGTGTCTGGGTGCCAAGCCAATAATGAGCGATCTCGCCGGATACGTAAGCGCCGAAGCCGCTGACCGCCGGGAACGCATATTTTGCAGTCCCCGACAGGTAGGTACCCTCGGCGCCCGTTTTGAGCCAGTCATCGGCATAATAGACCGCGCCGCCAAGGGTGAACTGGTCGGTCACGGCCCATGAGACCTTGCCGTAAACTTCCCAGAAATCGGTGTCGGCCGGAACGCCTGCGATGCCTTCCTTCGGATAGTGGTAGTACCACACGCCAAAGTCCCAACTGAGCTTGCCGGTGGCGAGCCGGAAGCCGCCGTAATAGTCGATCTCCGCGGTTGGATTGGTCGGGAGGTCGACACTCATGCCGGCAACGGCGGCGTAGAATGTCAGCATGTCGCTGGCTTTGTACTGACCTTCGAAATACGCCCCTACCGAAGGCCCACGGTCGGACTGCGATATGCCGCGGAAGTTATAGTCGGTCATCACCGCACCGCCGATCGCAACGTTCCACGGATTGGTTGCGACCGGCGCCGGCGGCGCCTTGTAGACCGGTGCGATATCGGCCGCGTGCGCCGACGCGCTCGCCGCAACGGCGGCGGCAACAATCGCCGGCATGACATAGTTCTTCATGGCTAGCCCCTTCGAATTCGACTTGTCCGGCGCATGAAGCGTGGCGACTGTCCGCGACAGGACGCCAAGCTTTGCAATGTCACCGCTGCTTCTGAGTTTGCAGTCGCACGAATTCGGCACGAAGAAGGGCTAGCGCCAATGCGAAAGTTTACGCAGTTGCTGCCTTGTTGGGCGGTCTCGCTTCAGAACGCGCCCACTAATTATGCAGCTGCCGCAATCCGCTGAAGCTGTGTCTGGAATGCAACGAAAAGCGCCGGGAAACATGAGGTTTCCCGGCGCCTGCCGAACGTCCCGTCAGGACCCTCGGCGCGAAGATACGCTCGAACAGATCAGGCCGCTTTCTTGCGATTCGCTTCCAGCCGCTGATCGACGAGCGCCACCTGCGCATCGATGGCCGGCAGGCTGAGGCCCTTCTGCTTGGCGATGAGTTGCACCAGTTTGTCAGCCCGTTCGATGAACGGCGCACCGTTGTTGAGCGCGCGTGCGGCGGAAGCCGGGCGTGACAGGCTCTGCGCGGCGGCGGCATACTTTTCGAACGGCACGAGGTCGTTCGGGTTGGCGCCGAGTTTCACCACGAGATCGTTCACGAAGTTATAGACAGTGCGCGAGGTGTCGATGTCGGAATGCACCGCCTCCTGCGCGGTGCGCATGCCGTCCGGCGTGATGCAACGGTAATTGCCGGCCAGAAGCATCGCCCATTTGGCCAGCGGCACGAACAGCGAATCGTGGACCCGCAACTTCACCGGAAGCTCGATGGCAGAGCCGTCGCCCGGATCGAAGCGGATCGAATCGATCTCCTTCTCGAGCTGCCGCAGGATCGCGGTGTCCTTGTCGTCGTCAAACCGTGCGACCTTGAAGTTGGTCGGCAGCGTGACCTGCAGGACGTTGGCTTTCTCGTCAGGCGGCCGGATCGCCTGTGGGTCGGGGCTGCACAGCGTCAGCTTGCCCGGATCGAAATTGTCCCACACGCTCGGGTCAGTATAGGCCGGCTTCAACGAATCGCCGTCCAGTCCCGGGATGCGCCGCATATACGGCAGGGGCGGCATGTTCATGATCGACATGCAGGGGACGCGCGATTTCGCCACCGCGTCGAGCAATTCGCGCACGCCGGGCGAACGGTATTGCGGCTCCTGCATCGCAAGCCCGACGAGATCATAATCGGCCGGATTCACGCCGGTGGCGCCGCCGGCGGTCACCTTCCCGGGGAGCTTGCGCGAATCCAGCACCACCGGGTCTTTCCGGCCCCGGACCGGCAGCCGCACGATGAAGCCTTCGGCATTGATCAGGTCGGCCTCGGCCGGCAGGCAGACGTGATGGATCCGGTGGCCGCCAAACAGCATCTTGGAGGCGAGCAGCGAGCCATAGGCCGCGCCCAGAATGAGGATATTGTAAGCCATCGATCGAGCCTCCGATTGTCGTGAATGCCTGGGGCGGAATGCTCCGCCGCATCGATGGGCAATGCTATTGGGCCGGGGCGCGCAAGGCAATGCGGCGGGCTTGTCACCCCAATTGGGTTTCATATCGCGGATGGTCGCAGCTAAATCCTGCGACGGTCCGCAGGGTGCAATGCGATCGCATTTGCCATCCCGCACCGTTGCGGTCGTCGCGGCGACGATCTGGATGGAACACCGCCGCCTGTTCACCCTGCCGCTTGAAAAAGACGCGCAACAACGAAGCGGATTGCGAAGCGCCGCATCGAGCGCGACCGCCCAGCCAGCGCGGATCGCCAGTGCACGAACCCGCCGCCCAAACAAAAAGGCCCGGCCGCAACGCAGGCCGGGCCCTACCGATTCCAGATTCGCCGCGACGCTCAGGAGCCGCTGGTTTCGCCGAACGGCCGGTAGCCACCCAGGTCGTCCGAAGAGGCCGGAGCGGCTTCAGACTCGGATGCCTCGGTCGCGGCTGCTGGCGCGGCGGCTCTCTTCGCTCGCTTTTTCTTCGGTGCGGTGGTTCGCTTGGTCGCCGCAGCCCGTTTCGCCTTCCTGGCGCTCTTGGCTTTGGTCTTCTTCGCTTTCTTGGCTCTCTTTGCTGACTTCGCTTTCTTTGCTTTCCGGGAAGAGCTCTTCTTTGCGCCCTTCTTCTTCTTGGGCATGCTCAGCTTCCTGGCCTTTTTGCCCTTCTTGGCTTTCTTAGCCTTCTTGGCCTTTTTCCCCTTCTTTGCCTTCTTCGCCATGACTTCTCTCCGAAAAGTTTGCGCTAGGCTGCCGCTAGGCCGGTGTTGAGGTCTTTGCCGCCGTCACCAGGTCCCCTTTGCCAGGCACCGCTTGCGCGCCGCCGGACAATCCCGTCGGCTTCGGGCCACCCGTGGCCCAATCGATCAACTCGACCGGGTGAACCACCGGTATCGCCGTGCCCGATGCGATCTGAGTGATGCATCCGATATTGCCTGCTGCGATCACGTCGGGACTCAGTTGAGCGATGTTTGCAATCTTACGATCCCTTAGCGTCTGTGCAATCTCGCTTTGCAAGATATTGTACGTTCCGGCCGAGCCGCAGCAGAGATGTCCCTCGGCAATGTCCTTCACGACAAAGCCTTGGCGGGTCAGCAGCTGCTTGGGTTGACGGACGATGCGCTGTCCGTGCTGAAGCGAGCAGGCGGCATGATAGGCGACGGTCAGGCCGGTCGGCCGGACGGGCTCGGGGAGCGGCAATGCGGCCAGATACTCGCTGATGTCCCTGGCAAGGCTTGAGACTTTCGCGGCCTTATCGGCATAGGCTACATCGGTCCGCAGCATGAAGCCGTAGTCTTTCACGGTCGTCCCGCAACCGGACACGTTAATGACGATGGCATCGAGCCCGTCGCCGTCGATTTCCTCAATCCAGAGATCGATATTGGCTTTCGCCTGGGCATGCGCCTGGTGCTCGCGCCCCATGTGATGGACCAGCGCACCGCAACAGGACTCGTCTTCCGGCGTCACCACCTCAATGCCGAGACGGTTCAGGAGGCGGATCGTTGCAGCGTTGATGTGCTCGCCGAGCACCCGGTTGGCGCAGCCCTGAAGCAGGGCGACCCGGCCCCTGCGCAGTCCGTCAGCGGGATGGATGCGGCGCTGCGGTGCAGCGGCGGCAACAGCAACGGCGTCCGCGCTAGGCGCCAATCGCAGCATCGCGGCAAGCGGCTTGAAGCCAATCGCCGTCAGCAGGCCGGCGAACGGCCGCGCCAGCGGAGCCGCCTTGAGCGCCGCGCGCAGCCGCGCCGGATAGGGCAGCACGGCGGCCAGCAGCGCTCGCACCAGCCGGTCACGCCACGGGCGCCGGTAGGTCTTTTCGACGTGGCTGCGCGCGTGATCGACGAGGTGCATGTAATGCACCCCCGACGGACAGGTCGTCATGCAGGCGAGACAGGAGAGGCACCGGTCGAGATGCTGGACCACGTCGGCCGTCGCCGGTCGCCCCTGCTCCAGCATGTCCTTGATCAGGTAGATGCGGCCCCGCGGCGAATCGAGCTCGTCGCCCAGCAGCACATAGGTTGGACATGTTGCCGTGCAGAAGCCGCAATGCACGCACGCCCGCAGGATCCTGTTGGATTCGGCGATGTCCGGGTCCGCGAGTTGAGCAAGCGAGAAACGAGTCTGCATGGTTACACCCCCGCCCACATGCGGCCGGGATTGAGGATGCCTTTCGGATCGAAGCTGTCCTTCACCCGCTGCATCAAGGCGGCGACGCCGGGCTCCTGCGGATCGAACACCGCAACCGCCGCCCGGATCGCGGCAGGCGCACGAACAAGCGTGGCGTGGCCGCCGGCCGCGGCGACGGCCGGCCGGATCACGGCGCTGCCGGCGTCATCGGATTGCGGCATGGCAATCCAGACCAGCCCGCCCGCCCAGTCGAAGAAGTATGCGCCGCCCGCCGCCGCAGCGGCACCCGCAACGATCGCGCCCTGCATCGGCGCGGTGGACACGCGCCATACCGGCCGATCATCGCCCGCGAAGGGCCGCACGTCCCGGATCGCACGCCACAGAGCGCACGAGGCGGCCGAGTCACTGTTGTGCGCAATCCCGTAAGGCTTTAGCAGGTCGGCCAGCACGCGCGCACGGTGGGCGACCGAGGGCGCGACGCCTTCCAGCCGGAATGCCGTGACCGGCTGAACGCGCGGCAGGTCCGGCATGCTGCCGGCCACGGTTGCGGGCATATGCGCTGCACCCGAGACATCGCAGGACGAGCCCATGGCCTCAGCCATAGCCTGAGCAGCTCGCAGGTCGTCGAGACCGGTCAGCAGGATGGTGGCCTCGGTTTCTGCGCGCGGCAGGGTCTTGATCGTCACGTCCGTCATGGCCCCGAGCGTACCGCAGGAGCCGGCCATCAGCTTGCAGAGGTCATAGCCGGTCACGTTCTTGACCACGCGTCCGCCCGACTTGAAGGTCTCGCCACGGCCCGACACCGCGGTGACGCCGAGGAAATGGTCGCGTGCCGCACCCGCCTTGATCCGCCGCGGTCCGGACAGATTGGCGGCAAGCACGCCGCCAATCGTTCCGGCGGATGGCGGACCACCGAGGAGCGGGCCGTAGTCCATCGGCTCGAAGGCGAGCTCCTGGCCATGGTCGGCCACGAGCCGCTCGATCTCGGCAATCGGGGTGCCCGCGCGCGCCGACAGCACGAGCTCTTCCGGTTCATAGAGCGTGATGCCGGTGAGACCGGACAGATCGAGCGTAATGTCCGACTGGCTCGGCCGCCCGAGATCGCGCTTGCTGCCCTGCCCGGCAATCTCCAGCGTCTTGCCTTCGGCCAGCGCCCAGCCGACGGCGTCCTCGACGTCCTTGGCGTCTCTTGGCTTCAATGTCTGGGTCATCGTCGTCATGCCGCGCATGTCGCGGGCATCCGCGCACCCTGTCAACCGCGCAAGACAGGACGGGGCGGGCGTGGGCTATGGTCGCGCAACGCGACACCGCTATCAGACCAGCGCCCTTGGACCTGACGCCGAACGGGTCCGTTACGATACTGGCCGATCGTCGGAAATGACCTTGCCGTCATTCGGCAGGCTGCCGGACGCGACGAGCTTCACGGCGCCCTTCAGCTTTGTGACGGATTGCAGCGTCGCCGCCACCGCCTCCGCAAGCCCCTCCCCGCCCCGGCTCTCCGCATGGAGAGTCATGGCGTCCTGCTCACCCTCGCGGGTGACGACAAGCCGCACGCGTCCAAGCTCAGGGTGGCGCGTCGCAATCTCGGCGATCTGCTCCGGCCGCACGAACATGCCCTTGACCTTGGTGGTCTGGTCGGCGCGACCCATCCAGCCCCTGATGCGCATGTTGGTGCGCCCGCAGGGAGAAAGGCCGGGCAATACGGCCGACAGGTCGCCGGTGGCGAGCCGGATCATCGGATAGTCCGGATTGAACGAGGTGACGACCACCTCGCCGACCTCGCCCTCGGGCACCGGATCGCCGGTGCCGGGACGCACGATCTCGACGATGAGATTCTCGCTCACGACCAGACCCTCACGGGCCTGCGTCTCGTAGGCGATCACCCCGGTCTCGGCGATGGCATAGCATTGCAGCACCTCGACGCCGCGCGAGGACAGGTCCTGCCGCAGCGAGGCCGGAAGAGCCGCACCGGACACAAGCCCGCGCTTGATCGACGACGCGTCCTTGCCGGAGGCTTGTGCGGCGTCGAGCAGGATCTTCAGGAAATCGGGCGTGCCGGTATAACCATCGGGGTGAAGCCGCGCGATCGCCTCTATCTGCTGCTCGGTATTGCCGGTGCCCCCCGGGATCGTCGCACAGCCGAGCGCCTCGGCCGCGGATTCGAACATCCAGGCGCCGGGCGTCAGATGATACGAAAAGCAGTTCAGGACGATCTGGCCCTCGCGGAAGCCTGCGGCGAACATCGCACGCGCGACGCCGGCAAAGTCGGTCTCATGGCCTTCGGGCTCGAAGATCGGACCCGGAGACATGAGCAGACGCTTCGCCTTGGCGGGCGGCGCGACGTTGAAACCACCGAAGGGCGGCGTCTCTGCCTGCAGACGCGACAGATCGGATTTGCGCAGCAGCGGAAGCTTCGCCAGCGCGGCGCGGGACGTGACCGATGTCGAATCGACACCGGCAAGATGCTTCGCCCATCCCGGCGCCGTCATGGCGCGCGCGACCTGCGCCGCGAGCTGCGCAAAGGTGTCCCGCTCACGCGCGGCCGGATCGCGGGTTTCGAGGAAGTCGTAGTGATCGGGCTGCATTCGCATACTCAGTTCGCCTCCCCCCTTGCGGGGGAGGCCGGCGAACGAAGTGAGCCGGGAGGGGGCGAGCCCGACAAACCACTCCTGAATTTGAAGTTACCCCCCCCTCCTTGACCCTCCCCCGCAACGGGGAGGGTCAAGAGGCTACGCCACCCACCGCTTGCGGCCCTTGTAATGCTTGCCCTCACGGAACGACTTTCGCTTGCCCTCGGCGATGCCAAGA
>JBIQKQ010000086.1:0-14609 GCA_044506365.1 Hyphomicrobiales bacterium | reverse complement strand
GCCAATGCCGACATGGTGGCGAAGCTGAAGAAGGGCCAGAACCTTTACGTGCAGGCCTATAACATGCAGCAATCGGTGTTCACGCTGGCGCTGCCGCTCGCCGATTTCGCCAAGGCCTATGACGGACCGGCGACCGATCCGAAGGAGATCGAGGAGCGCAACAAGAAGCTGCAGGAAGAGCTGGCCAAGCGCGGCCGCGAACGGCTTCAGCAGCAAAAGTAACGGCGCCGGGCGACGCGGCAGAGCGCTCGCTGCATTGGCCGCTCTCCGGTCAGTTCACGGTGAGATCACGTGGGCGATAGGAGCCGCGCTTGTCCTTCACGAACATTTCCCTGACCTGCGGGTGGCGGATCGGTTCGGCCGAGGTGTCCGGCAGGAGATTCTGTTCCGAGACATACGCGACATACTCAGTCTCGGCATTCTCCGCGTACAGATGATAGAACGGCTGGTCCTTGTGCGGGCGCACTTCGGCGGGGATCGACAGCCACCATTCCTCGGTGTTGCTGAACGTCGGGTCGATGTCGAAAATCACCCCCCGGAACGGAAAGATCCGGTGTTTCACCACCTGTCCGATATGGAACTTGGCGACGCGCGCCTTGTTTGCGGGCTGTGTCATGGCACACCATAAATAGGCCGGCGACTGTTCCGGCGCCAGCGGCCAAACCGACTCGCCTGGGGCCGGCTTCGGCCCGGCGCCGATGCGGTCTCGACGAAGTAAGCATTCATCTGGTCCGCTCCCTTGATTTGCAGCATGCCCCGCGGGCTGCAGGGGATCGTGGATTTGATCATCTGAAAGGTGGTCTCGGAAACCGTGATCCGCATCGGCTCGGACAGGGCCTCCATCCGGCGCGGGTGTTCACGCCGTCGCACACCGAAGACCGAGCCGACCACGTTTCCGGTGTGGATGCTGACGCGGCAGGTCCACTGGATCGGATGATTGGCGATCCGGCGATCGAGATAACGCAGCATCTTGATTGCCGCCGTGGTGATGTCGGTCGCATGGTCCGGATTCGGTGACCGGCAGGTAGGCATTGCCGATAGCCTTGATGCGCTCGCACGCATGATGCTCGATGATCTGGTCGGAGGTGGCGAAGATCTCGTTCAGCTCGGAGATCAAAGAGAGCAGATGAACTTGGGCTAATCATTGATCAGCCGCTTCATGTCGGTATCGAAAAAAAATGGTGCGACCCGGTCCGAGTCGAGAACCTTGCCATGAAGCGACAACGATTTTCGAAATGACGGCAAAAGCCGCCGATCGCATCGGACAATGACCTGGGCAGCCAAAGCCTGAACAGCTGCACCCTAACGGGCGGGCGGCGGGACCGCGCAATGAGCCAATCTACGAATTCGCCCGGCAAAATACCATCGGCCTACAGACCGTAGCGGGCGGCAAGGTCAGGATCCTTGGCTGCGACCAGCCGCGCGAGATCGACCAGCACCCTGGCCTGTTTCCAGGTCGCGTCGTCCTGCATCTTGCCGTCGATCATGACCGCGCCGGTGCCGTCCGGCATGGCGCCAAGAATCTTCCTGGCGAAGGCCACCTCGTCCGGATCAGGCGAAAACACGCGCTTGGCGATCGCGACCTGGGTCGGGTGCAGCGACCAGGCTCCGGCGCAGCCCATCAGGAAGGCGTTGCGGAACTGCGCCTCGCAGCCTTCCGGATCGGAGAAATCGCCGAATGGCCCGTAGAACGGCTTGATGCCGGCGGCGGCGCAGGCGTCGACCATCTTGCCGAGAGTGTAGTGCCAGAGATCCTGCTGGAAGGCCGGGCGTGGGCCGCCACCCGGGGCGGCATCCGCAAGCACCTTGTATTCGGGATGACCGCCGCCGACGCGCGTCGTCTTCATGGCGCGTGAGGCTGCAAGATCGGCCGGGCCGAGACTGATGCCCTGCATGCGCGGGGAGGACGCGGCGATCGCCTCTACATTCATCACGCCTTCGGCGGTTTCCAGGATGGCATGGATCAGGATCGGGCGCGTGACCGCGTGGCGGGCTTCGAGCTGTGCAAGCAGCTGGTCGAGATAGTGGATGTCCCAGGGGCCGTCGACCTTCGGCAGCATGATAACGTCGAGCTTGTTGCCGATCGCTGCGACCAGTTCGGTGATGTCATCCAGCACCCAGGGCGAGTTCAGCGCGTTGATGCGGGTCCACAGCCCGGTCGCACCGAAATCGACGGCCTTCGCCATGGCGATGAAGCCTTCTCGCGCGGCCGTCTTGGCGTCGGCGGGGATTGCGTCTTCGAGGTTGCCGAGCACGACATCGACCTCACGGGCGAGCTGCGGCACCTTCGCGGTGACTTTCTCAATATGCGGCGGCACGAAATGAATCATGCGCTCGAGCCGTACCGGCAGTTCGCGCAACGGAGCGGGGGCACCGGTGGCGAGTGGCTTGAAGAAATTGCGGGGCAGCTTCATGAGCGAGAGCCTTGAGGCAAAGTCCGGCGAGGTATGCGGCAGCCGCCGCTAGAAATCGGCTGCCCGGCAGGTCTAGAACACGCCCGCCCGACCGCCAAGCCGCACTTTCGGGCGAAGCTGAACGCCGCAGGTGCGGAAGACTTGCGCGAAAGGACTTTCGGCGCCGGCATGATCGACATTCTCAACCTGGCGCTTCCCTATTTCGGGCTGATCTTTCTAGGCCTCGCCTGCGGCCGCCTGAAACAGATTCCCGATACCGGGCTCGCCTGGATGAATTTCTTCATCGTCTATGTGGCGCTGCCCTGCCTGTTCTACCGGATCGTCGCCAGGACACCGCTGGAAGAACTGGTGAATGTCTCGTTCGTGGTCGCGACTTCGCTCTCGACGGGCCTTGCATTCTTTATCGCGTTCGCGATCGCAAGGCTCGGCCGCCGCACCCTGCCGGAAGCGACCATTGCCGGGCTCGCCGGCGGTTACGGCAATATCGGCTATATGGGACCCGGGCTTGCGCTCGCGACGCTCGGACCGCAGGCGGCCGCGCCGGTCGCGCTGATCTTCTGTTTCGACAGTATCATCCTGTTTTCGCTGGTCCCGTTCCTGATGGAGATCGGCGGCGGCGAGCGGCGCGGCTTCTGGCGCTCGGTCCTGTTCGTCAGCCGCCGCATCGCGGCGCATCCCTTCATTATCGCGACCATGCTCGGCGTCGTTTCGGCGGCGCTCCGATTCGAGCCGCCGGTGGCGCTCGACCAGCTGATGCAGTTCCTACAGAACGCGGCGGCGCCGAGCGCGCTATTCGTGCTCGGGGTCACCGTGGCGCTGCGGCCGCTGCCCAAGCTCCACTGGGACGTGCCGGCAATCGTTCCGGTCAAGCTGGTCCTGCATCCGATCCTTGTGTTCGTCATGCTGCCGCTGTTCGGACCGTTCAGCGCATCCTGGACCTATGCCGCCGTTCTGATGGCGGCGCTGCCCCCCGCGCTCAATGTCTTCGTGCTGGCGCGGCAATACGATGTGTGGGTCGAGGAGGCATCCGGTTCGATCCTGATCGGCACGATGGTGTCGGTGCTGACGCTGACCATTGTGATGTGGCTGGTCCAGACCGGCCGGCTGCCCGTGATGCCGTTCTGAGCTCGCCACGTCGGCGATGCGCGGCCTATGCTCCGGGCTCCGCTCGGAGGGAAACATGCCGCAGCCGCTGTCGGGGATCCGGATCGTCGATCTGACCAACCTGCTACCCGGGCCGCTGGCGACCCTGATGCTCGCCGAGGCCGGCGCGGACGTCGTCAAGATCGAGCGCCCGGGCGGGGACGACATGCGCGGCTATGCCCCGCAATGGCAAGGCACCGGGGCCGCATTCAGTCTCCTCAACCGGGGAAAGAGGTTGCTCACGCTCGATCTGAAGACGCAAGCCGGGGTTGCCGCACTTCGTGGACAGCTTGAGCAAGCCGATATTCTGGTCGAACAGTATCGACCGGGCGCCATGGACCGCCTGGGCTTCGGCTATCACGCGGCCCGCGCGATCAATCCGCGGCTGATCTATTGCTCCATCACCGGCTATGGCCAGACTGGACCGCGTGCGCAGGAGGCGGGGCACGACCTGAACTACATCGCCGCGACCGGCCTCCTGGCCATCCAGCCGGGACCGCCGGACCAACCGGTCGTGCCACCGGCGCTGATCGCTGACATTGCCGGCGGAAGCTTTCCGGCCGTGATTAACATCCTGCTGGCGCTGCGGCAGCGCGATCTCACCGGGTACGGTTGCTATCTCGACATCGCCATGTCCGATGCCATGTTCACCTTCGCCTGGCGGGCACTGTCGGGCTACTGGGCGAGCGGTTCGCTGGCCGCCTCGGGACAGGCCGAACTGACCGGCGCCTCGCCGCGCTACCGGCTTTATCCCGCGAAGGGCAGCGGCCTCGTCGCCTGCGCCGCGCTGGAGGATCAATTCTGGCTGCGCTTTGCTTCGGTCATCGGGCTCGAGGCGGCGCTGGTGGATGACAAGCGCGATCCGGCCGCGACCATGCACTCAGTCTCTGCCATCATCGCCGGGCGCAGCGCGGCGGAATGGGAGCCGGTTTTCGCCAAGGCCGATTGTTGCGTAACGATCGTGCGCTCGCTGGAGGAGGCTTTGCGCGATCCGCATTTCATCGGGCGCGGCTTGTTCGCGCACCGGGTGCGGGGCGGGCAGGGCACGTTTCTGACCGCTCTTCCGGTACCGATCGATCCGCAGTGTCGGGACGCGCGGGAGCGCGAAAAGGACGGCCCGCCGCCGCGTCCTGTCTGACGGGCGATGTCCCGACGCGACCCAGCATGCGGTTCGCTCGAAAATCGCTCCTGTTACAGCGCCTCGCCGCGCATCAGGCGCGGTTGGGCTGCGCGCGGCATCACGCCTTCGCGCATCATCGCGCGTCGCAGCGGACCGACTGTATTGAGCAGATGCAAGCCGATACCGCGCAGGCCCTGCATCGGAAGGAGGTCCGACAGCAGCGACCGGTTCATCAGGTCGACGCCGATGGACCGGCTCATGACGTCGGCGCGGCGCTCGCGATCGTAGCGGTCGGTGGCGTCGGGCTGTCCGGGATCGTCGCGATAATCGGCTGCGATCTCGGCGATCGCGGCAGCATCGCGCAGGCCGAGATTGAGCCCCTGCGCGCCGATCGGCGGAAAGCGATGCGCCGCTTCGCCAACGAGCGCGATGCGCTCCGCGGCAAACCGCCGAGCGGTTTCCATCGCCAGCGGAAACGTGCCGTGACCGGGCTCCGCCGTGATCTTGCCGAGGATCGAATGCGAGCGGCGCTCGAGTTCGCGGTCGAGCGGTTCGCCCGACAGGGACTGCAGATGCCCGGCATCCGAAGGGCTGACGACGCAGACGATGCCGGATCGGTCGCCCGGCAGCGGAACGGTCGTGAACGGGCCATGCTCGGTGTGAAACTCGGTCGAGATATTGCGATGCGGACGGCTGTGCGACACGTTGTAGGTCAGCGCGACCTGCGGGTAGTCCCGGTGGTCCACGGCGATGCCGCCCGCATTGCGGCACAGCGAGTTCCGACCATCTGCGCCGACGGCGAGTTGCGCCCCGATGATGGCGCCTCCCGTGGTGCGAACGGTGACGCTGGCGGGGCCGCTCTCGACCGCGGCCGCGTCTTCCAAGATGCGATGCAGGTTCGGCAGCGCGGCTGCGCGGGCTTCCAGCGCGGCGACCAGGTGACGATTTTCGACATTCCAAGCGAAGGCGTCGAGACCGATCTCATGCGCCTCGAACCGAGCTTCCGGCGCGCGCCACAGCCTTTGCGTTGCATCGACGATGCGCAGCGTGGCGAGCGGGGCCGCATGGGCGCGGCAGTCGTCCCAGACCCCAAGCGTTTCGAGTGCGGCGACCGAGCTTGCGAGCAGGGCGCTCGTCCGGTTGTCGGCAGGCGCCGCGCGGGCGACCAGCGCGACCTGCAATCCGGCCGAGGCCAGCGCGACCGCGGCCGTCAGCCCCGATGGCCCGCCGCCGACCACAACCGCTGCCCTCAACCCTGATCGTGTCATCACCTCGATCCCTCCAAAGCCTATCTACGGGTCCGGAAACCATCCCGCCAGTGTGACATTTCCCAAGGCTGCGCCTTGGGTTAGGAGTATCGGTGTGCCATGACTCCGTCCGCCGATACGAGGCCATCCGCGACCGGACCGACGATTGCCGGGGTCGCAGGCCTGTTGTCGCGCCCGCGCATCATCGCCACCGCCTGCATGGTGGTCCTGGTGGCCTGCGGCTGGGCCTATTTGCTCACGGCCGCGCTCTGGCAGGGTGCCTCGGGACCGGGCGGATTTTTCGATGCGATATGTCGCGCCGTTCCAATCGGGGCAACTGGCAGCATCGAAAGCATTCTGCTTGTCGCCACCATGTGGGTTGCCATGACGCTGGCGATGATGCTGCCAACCGCCGGTCCCATGATCCTGACCTATGCCGAGATCGCAGAGACGGCGCAGCGCAAGGGCAAATCCATCGTCTCGCCGCATGTGCTGATCGCCGGCTACCTGACTGTCTGGCTCGGCTTTGCCGGGCTCGCGACGCTCGTCCAGCTTTGCGTCACGTTGCTCGCGGCACAGCCCGGAATGCTGGCCCTTGCCGCTCCCGCCGGCGCGCTGCTCTTTCTGCTCGCCGGGCTTTATCAGTTTTCGGCGCTGAAGCAGGCCTGCTTGCGTGCGTGCCAGCGACCATTCTCCTTTTTCTTCCTGAACTGGACCGATCGTCCGCGTGGCGTATTCGCGCTTGGCGCGCGCCAAGGCCTTTATTGCCTCGGCTGCTGCTGGGCGATGATGCTGCTGATGTTCGCGGCAGGTTCGATGAACCCGCTTTGGATGGCTGTGCTCGGCATCGTGATGATGGCCGAGAAGATGACGAAGTCGCCGCATTTGAGCCGTGCCACTGGGGTGGCCTTCGCGGCGGCCGGGCTGACGATCCTCGCGGTTTGGGGATGGCAGCGGTGAAGCGAAGGTGAGGAGTAGCGCTGGTGGCGGATCAATGGACTCTGAAGGGCGAACTGACCCTCTCCTGCAGTTGCACGGTGTTTTGCCCGTGTGTGCTCTCGCTCGGCGAACATCCGCCCACCGAGGAGCGCTGCCAGACCTGGGCGGCGGTGCGGATCGACCAGGGCCATTACAACGACGTCGACCTTTCGGGATTGAAAGCCGGCGTGATGATCGAGATCCCCGGGCTGATGTCGCGGGGAAATTGGACGGCGGCCCTGTTCGTGGACGAGAACGCATCGATCCATGCGATGAAGGGGTTGACGCGCATCTTCACCGGCAAGGTCGGCGGTTCGACCCATCTCCTCTCGATCCTGGTCGGCAGCTTCCTCGGCGTGCGGCAGGTGCCGATCAGCTATCGCACCCAAGGTCAGACCCGTCTCGTCACCATCGACAAGATCGTGGACGGCGCGATCACGCCTGTGCCGGGCAAGGCCAAGGTTCAGAACGTCACCATTCGCAACAGCGGATACTGGATCGCTCCCGACGTGACCATCGCCAAGGCAGACAAGTCGCGCTTTCGCGCGTTTGGCCGCAACTGGAATTTCACCGGCCGGTCGGCTGAGATCTGCCAGATCGACTGGGGAAGTCGCTAGCGCGTGGCGGACGAGCACGACAGGGGCGATCGGACGCTGGGGCGCGCCGCCCGGATGCGGCCGTTCCTCGTGCATGTCTTCACCGCATGCGGCGCGGCCTGCGCGCTGCTTGCTCTGCTCTCCGCCGCGAGGGCCGACTTTGTCACGATGTTCGTGTGGCTCGCGGTCGCACTGTTCATCGATGGTGTCGACGGAACGCTCGCGCGGCGATTCCGGGTTGCGGAAATTCTGCCGCGCTGGTCGGGCGATGCGCTCGATCTCGTGGTCGACTTCACGACTTACGTATTCGTGCCGGCCTTCGCGCTGGCGATCAGCGGACTTCTTCCTCAGGTTGCCGCCGCATTGCTCGCCATCGCCATCGTGGTGACGAGCGCGCTCTATTTTGCGGACGAACAGATGAAAACCGCGGATAATTATTTCCGAGGCTTTCCGGCATTGTGGAACGCCGTGGCCTTCCATCTGTTTGTCCTGAAGCTGCCGCCATGGATTGCGGCGGCGGCGGTCGCGGTACTTGTCGTGCTCACATTCATGCCGCTGCGTGTGCTGCATCCGTTCCGAGTTCCTCACCTGCGCGCGCTCAATCTTGTCGCGCTCGTGGCCTGGTGCGCGCTCGGCATCTATGCCCTTTTCGCTTCGCTCGATCCCGGTCCGATCGTGGCATGGTCGCTCACCGCCATCGGTGTGTATTTTCTCACGGTGGGGCTTGCGACCGCCGAGGACTAGGCCGGACATGCCATGCTGCATCTGTTGACCGATCCCAATGCCTGGTTTGCGCTGATCACGCTGTCGGTCCTGGAGATCGTTCTCGGAATCGACAACATCGTTTTCATCTCGGTCCTGATCGCCCGCCTTCCGCCCGAACATGCGCTGATGGCGCGCCGCATCGGCATCGGGCTGGCGTTGGTATTCCGGGTCGCGCTGCTGCTGATGCTGACCTGGATCATGCGTCTGACGACGCCGCTATTCACGGTCCTCGGCAATGACGTCTCGTGGCGCGATCTGATCCTGATCGGCGGCGGCCTGTTTCTGATCGCCAAGGGTACGCACGAAATCCACTCCGAGGTCGAGGCGCATTACGAGGAGATGGCGCCGAAAGCCGGTCGTCAGGCCTTCGCCTGGATCGTGGCGCAACTGGTGGCGATCGATCTCGTGTTTTCGCTCGATTCCATCATCACCGCGATCGGGCTTGCGCAGGACGTCGAGATCATGATCGCCGCGGTCGTGATCGCGATGCTGGTGATGTATTTTGCGGCAGCACCGGTGTCGGCGTTCATTCAGAAATATCCCACCACAAAAATGCTGGCCCTTTCATTTCTATTATTGATCGGTGTGGCGCTTGTCGCCGACGGCGTGGGCTTTCATATTCCGCGCGGCTATATCTATTTCGCCATGGCCTTTGCCGCGGCGGTCGAGGTGTTCAACGTGCTCGCGCTGCGCAACCGGCGACGGCGGCCGAAGGCGCTGTCACGGAAATGAGATGATGAGTTGACGCAATGAAAGACATCGTGCTCATCACCGGCGGCGGCCGCGGTATCGGCGCCGCCACCGCGAGGCTTGCAGCCGCGCGCGGCTATGACGTCGTGATCAACTACAAGAGCAATGCAAAAACCGCCGCGCAGGTCGTCCACGATATCGAGCAGGCCGGTTCGCGCGGTCTCGCGGTCCAAGGTGATATGGCGAAGGAGGAGGATGTCGAACGCCTGTTCAAGGCGGTGGATGATTTCGGACCGCTGAAGCATCTCGTCTACAATAGCGGCGTCACCGGCAAGAATTCCCGGTTCGAGGCTGTGTCGACGCAGACGCTGCGCGACAATGTCGACATCAACCTGATGGGTGCGTTTTTCTGCGCGCGCGCCGCCATTCCGCGGCTGTCGACCAAGCACGGCAAGGGCGGCGGCAGCATGGTTTTTCTGTCATCGGTGCAGTCGAAGCTCGGCGCAGCCGGCGAATATGTCTGGTATGCCGCGAGCAAGAGCGGCGTCGACGGGCTGGTCTCGGGCCTGTCGAAGGAGCTTGCCGGGGAGGGCATCAGGGTCAACATCGTGTCGCCCGGGCCAATCGATACGGAGATCCACGAGCCGGGCCGGCTCGCCCGGATTGCGCCGCAGCTTCCCTCCGGCCGGGTCGGCAGGCCGGAAGAGGTCGCGGAGGCCATTCTTTTCCTGATGTCGGACGCGGCGAGCTATACCAGCGGCACCACCCTGACCGTGTCGGGAGCCCGATAGTACCCGACCCGAGCAATCGAACCTCCGTCATTCCGATGGCGCTCCGGAACGAAGGACGGAAAGAAGCGCGCGACAAACGCAAACTTGCGTCCATGCCGGCGCCGCCTATGATCCCGGCCATGTTTCAGGCCCGCCGCCAGGACGAGCGGGGTGTCAGGGAGAATGACGATGGTGGCAGCGGTCCGAGTTCACAAGCATGGCGGGCCCGAAGTCCTCACCTTTGAGGATATCGAGGTCCCGGCGCCGGGGCCCGGCCAGATCAGAATCAGGCAGCATGCCTGCGGGGTGAACTTTATCGACACCTATTTCCGCATCGGCATGTATCCCTCGCCGGTCGGAATGCCGTTCGTCTGCGGCAACGAGGGGGCAGGCGAGGTCATCGCCGTTGGGGAGGGGGTCACCGATCTGAAAGTCGGCGATCGCGTCGCTTACGTGGTCGCGCTCGGCGGTTATGCGGCGGAGCGGCTGCTGCCGGCCGACCGCGCGGTGAAACTCCCGCCGGCGATTTCGTACGAGCAAGCCGCCGGCATGATGCTGAAGGGCATGACCGCGCAATATCTCCTGAACCGCACCTGGAAGGTAACCAAAGGCTCGACGGTCCTGATGCATGCCGCGGCCGGCGGCGTCGGGCAGATCCTGTGCCAATGGGCGAACCATCTCGGTGCCACCGTGATCGGCACGGTCGGCAGCAAGGAGAAGGGCGAGATCGCCAAAGCCAACGGCTGCCATCACGTGATCTATTACCGCGAGGAGGATTTCGTCGCGAAGGTCAAAGAGATCACCGGCGGCAAACTCTGCGACGTCGTCTACGACGGAATCGGCAAGACCACCTTCCCGGCCTCGCTCGACTGCATTCGCCCGCTCGGCATGTTCGCAAGCTTCGGCTCGGCCTCCGGCCAGATCGAGGCGTTCAACATCAATATTCTGCAGACCAAGGGTTCGCTGTTCTGCACTCGGCCGACGCTCAACAATTACGTCGCCAAGCGCGAGGATCTGGTCGCGACCGCAAACGATCTGTTCAACGTGGTCGCGAGCGGCGCCGTGAAAATCCCTGTCAATCAGAAATATGCGCTCAAGGACGCCCGCAAGGCGCACGAGGATCTGGAGGGGCGGAAAACCACCGGATCGTCGATCCTGATCCCGTAGTTTCCCTGTGACGCGTTTGTCGTCTGTGACCCGCGAATTTACTCTCTGCGCTGGTCCCCGCGGAAGCAGGGGCCCGAACGGGCTTCATTCCCGCTGTCGCGGGGATGAGCAGGGATAGTCGGGCACGCGATGGACGTCTTTCTCGGCGAATGGGGCAACCTTCTGCTGCGCTGGGCTCACATGATCGTGGGCATCGGCTGGATCGGCACCTCGTTCTATTTCATCGCGCTCGATTATTCGCTGAACCAGAAGGAGCGAAAGAGCCCTGGCGTGTTTGGCACCGCCTGGCAGGTTCATGGCGGCGGCTTCTACCACGTCGAGAAATTCACGGTCGCGCCGCCGCACCTGCCGCCGCATCTGCACTGGTTCAAATGGGAGGCCTATCTCACCTGGGTGACCGGCTTCGGTCTTCTGATCATCCAGTATTACGTCCACGCCAGCGCGTATCTGATCGACCCCTCGATCATGCCGCTCGAGCCATGGCAGGCCATCGCGATCTCGATAGCCTCGCTGCTGGTGGGCTGGGTGCTTTACGACGGACTCTGTCGGTTGTGGGGCGAGCGGACGGTGCCGCTCGCAGCATCGGTATTCCTGCTGATCATGCTGGCGAGCGTTCTCTATACCCATGTGTTTTCGGGACGCGGCTCGTTCATCCATGTCGGCGCCTTCATCGGCACCATCATGGCTTTCAATGTCTTCATGGTGATCATCCCGGGGCAGCGGAAGATGGTTGCCCAGATGCTGGCCGGCGAGGCGCCGGAGGCGAAATACGGCAAGGTCGCCAAGCAGCGCTCGCTGCATAACAACTATCTCACGCTGCCGGTGCTCCTGATGATGGTGTCGCCGCACTATCCGTTCCTGTCGGCGCATCCGCAGGCCTGGCTGGTGGTGGCGCTGATCCTGCTCACCGGGGCGCTGTTCCGTCACATCCTCAATCAGATCGATATCGGCGAGCCCTGGGAGAAATACGGCTGGGCGGCGCCGATCGCGGCCTTCGCGCTGATCTGCGCGATCTTCGTCACCGCGCCGCGCAAGGCGGCCGAGAGCGGACCGCCGGTGACCGACGCCGAGGTGCTGGCGCTGACGACCAAGCATTGTATCGCGTGCCATGCGCGCAGACCGACGCATGAAAGCTTTAAGGAGCCGCCCAAGAATGTTACGCTTGAGACGCTGGCCGATCTGAAACGCTTTAACCAGCTGATCATGATCCAGACTGTCCGCAACAAGGCGATGCCGCTCGGCAACCAGACCAACATGACGGACGAGGAGCGCGCGCAGCTGGGGCGCTGGCTCAGCGCGCATTGACCATGATGACTGCAGAGGAGGTCGCAGCAATCGGTGCGCGCGCAGAAGCCATGCTCACCGAGCTTGCGGCGATATCGGCGGAGCCAAAACGGCTGATCCGCCTCTATCTCACACCCGAACATCGCAGAGCCGCCGACCTCGTGGGCGCGTGGATGCGCGAGGCGGGCATGACCATCACCGAGGATGCGCTCGGCACGGTGCGCGGGCATTGGCGGCCGGAGCTGAACAAGCGGCTGCTGGTTGGCTCGCATATCGATACGGTCATCGATGCCGGCAAATACGACGGCCCGCTCGGTGTCGTCGCCGGAATCCTGGCGGTGCGGGCGCTTGCCGCCCGCAATGCGGCGCTGCCGTTCGGCATTGACGTGCTCGCTTTCGGCGATGAGGGGGGGTCGCGCTTCCGAACCACGCTGTCGTCTTCGGCTGCGTGCGCGGGCATTTTCGATTGCGCCTCGCTCGCAATCGCGGACGCCGACGGCGTCACGTTTGCGGATGCACTTCGCGATTACGGCAAGGACCCGGACGGCATTGCTGCGGCCGCATACGATGCCTCGAATGTGGTGGGCTATGTCGAGGTCCATATCGAGCAGGGACCGGTGCTCGAGGCAAAGAATCTTCCGCTCGGCGTGGTCAGCGGCATCATTGGACAAAGCAGGATCGGGGTCGTCGCACGCGGCGAAGCGGGCCATGCTGGGACCGTGCCGATGCATCTGCGGCGCGATGCGCTAGCGGGCGTTGCCGAATTCATGACAGCTGTCGAAACCATCGCACGCAACCATGCGGGCGACAGCATGGTTGCGACTGTGGGACGCATCGAGGCGTTTCCCGGCGCAACCAATGTCATACCCGGTCGCGTCGTCTTTTCACTCGATATCCGTTCGGCGACAGACGCCGTGCGTGAAGAAGCGATTCAAGAGATGAAGGCGGCGGCCGTGCGGATCGCGAAGCTGCGCGGGCTTTACATCGATTTCGAACCCGCCCACGCGACACGCACCACCGGTTGCACGCCGTTCTTGCAGGACGTGATGGCCGATGCAATCGCGAGCCTTGGCTATCAGCCGTTCCGCCTTGCGTCCGGCGCCGGACACGACGCGCTGTCAATGGCGAAGCTTTGCCCGATCGCCATGCTGTTCGTGCGCTGCAGAGGCGGCATCAGCCACAACCCGGCGGAATTCGCCAGCGAAGCCGATATGGGGCTCAGCGTTGCGGCGCTGGTACGCTTCATCGAGATATTGGCGGCAAAGGGCGCAGCATGACCGATTTTATCGATGCCAATTTTCCGCGCGAAGTCGAGTTCCTGAAAGCGCTGGTGCGGGTGCCGTCCGACAATCCGCCGGGTGACTGCGCGCGCCATGCCGAGGAATCGGCGCAGTTGCTCGAAGGGCTCGGCTTCAAGGTCGAGCGACACCGGGTACCCGACGAGATCGCAATAGAGCACGGCATGGTCTCGGCGACCAACCTGATCGTGCGCGAGACTTTCGGCGGCGGGCGGGGACCGGTGATCGCGCTGAACGCGCATGGCGATGTGGTACCGCCGGGCGAGGGCTGGACGCATGATCCCTATGGCGCGGAGGAAGTGAACGGCGCGGTCTACGGGCGGGGCGCGGCGGTGTCGAAATCCGACTTTGCGACCTATGCCTTCGCGCTTCTGGCGCTCAAGGACAAACCGGAGGGGCTGAACGGCACGGTCGAACTGCACCTGACCTATGACGAGGAAAGCGGCGGCTATGTCGGTCCTGACTGGCTCCTGAAACAGAAGCTCACCAGGCCCGATATCGCGTTTTCCGCCGGCTTCTCCTACGCCGTTGTCACCGCGCATAACGGCGTGCTGCATCTCGAAGTCACCGTGCGCGGCAAGCAGGCGCATGCGGCGATGCCTGAGAGCGGTGCAGATGCGCTCGAAGCGGCGACGAAAATCCTTACGGCGATCTACAAGGAGCGAAAGCGCCTCAACCGGATCAGATCGAAGCTGCCCGGCATTGGCTCACCAAAAATAACCGTCGGACTGATATCCGGCGGCATCAATACCAATGTGGTGCCCGACAGGATCGTCATGCGCATCGACCGGCGTCTCATCCCGGAAGAAAAGGGTACGAAAGTCGAGCGCGAGCTGATCGCCCTTGTGAAGCGGGCGGGCGCGGGCAAGGGGATCAAGATCGAATGCCGGCGCGTGATCCTGGCCGAGCCGCTGAAGCCGCGGCGCGGCGTGAAGACGATCGTCGAAACCATCCAGCGCCACGCGAAACGCGAACTGAAGACCGCGATCAAGGAAATGGGCGTGCCGCTCTATACCGACGCGCGCCATTACAGTGCCGCGGGCATTCCGACGGTACTCTATGGCGCGGGCCCGCGCTCGATCCTCGAGGCGAACGCGCACTCAGCCAACGAACATATCAAGCTGTCGGACCTGAAGG
>JBIQKQ010000085.1:0-14697 GCA_044506365.1 Hyphomicrobiales bacterium | reverse complement strand
CTTGTAATGCTTGCCCTCACGGAACGACTTTCGCTTGCCCTCGGCGATGCCAAGATAGAATTCCTTCACGTCCTCGTTCTCCGACAGCGCCTTGGCGTCGCCGTCCATCACCACACGGCCGTTTTCGAGGATGTAGCCGTAGCGCGCGTATTTCAGCGCCATGTTGGTGTTCTGCTCGGCGAGCAGGAACGACACATTCTCCTTCTCGTTCAGATTCTGCACGATTTCGAAAATCTCTTCGACCACCTGCGGCGCAAGGCCCATTGACGGTTCGTCCAGCAGGATCATCTTCGGCCGCGACATCAGCGCACGACCGATGGCGCACATCTGCTGCTCGCCACCCGAGGTATAGCCCGCCATCGACGTCTTGCGCTCGCGCAGGCGCTTGAAATAGCCATAGACCATTTCGAGGTCGCGGTTGATGGCGGCACGCCCGTCCTTGCGGGTGAAGGCGCCGGTGAGCAGATTTTCCTCGATGGTGAGATGGCCGAAGCAATGCCGGCCTTCCATCACCTGGATGCAGCCGCGACGCACGAGTTCATTCGGCGACAGCGACTGCACCTGCGCGCCCTCGAACACGATCGAGCCCTTGGTGACCTCCCCGCGCTCGGAATGCAGGAGATTGGAAATCGCCTTCAGCGTCGTGGTCTTGCCGGCGCCATTGGCGCCAAGCAGCGCCACGATCCCGCCCCTGTCGACCTCGAGCGAAACCCCCTTCAGGACCAGGATCACGTGGTCGTAAAGCACCTCGATATTGTTCACGGAGAGGATCTTGTCCGTGGCGGGTGCAGGTGTTGGTTGCGCAGCGGCGGTCGACATGGCGGCTCTTCACCCTCTCCTCAAACTCTTTTCCACCCTCCTCCTTGTGGGGAGGGTCGCGCGCGAAGCAAGCGGGGTGGGCTCGTCATTGTGCTCTCTGAAAGCCCGCCACCCCGACCGCTTTAGCTTCGCGAAAGCGGTCGACCCTCCCCACAAGGGGGAGGGTAATCAGAGTTTGTGGCGCCAAGGACATCACGACGACTTGTCGCAAGGCTCCGTGCGCTTCGGCCAGGGCTGGTTCTTGCTGACATAGTCCTTGGCCGCGGCTTCCAGCAACGGACGCACCCGCTCCTTCATCGGGGCGATCCAGTCGGTCACCTTCACCCATTTCGAACCGTCCCATTGCTGCATATAGGCCGCATGATGGCCGTTATGGTCGGTGCAGGACACGTTCTCGATCGGGGCGCCGAAATCCGGCAGGCCGAGCTCCTTCCAGCGCGCCGCCGAAATTTTGAGTGTCTCGAAGCCGCGCCGCACGTCGTCGCCATTCACCACCTTCTTGCCGGTGACCTTCTGCGCATTGCGGATCGCCTCGGCAATCAGCACCGAGTTGTAAACGCCGCGATTGTAGAGATTCTCGCCGAACTTGTCGCCGACCACCTGGCTCTTGCCCTTGTCGACCACGAACTTCTTGATGTCCTGAAGCGCGGGGTATTGCGTTCCGAGGCCGTTGAAATTCAGCGTCAGATAGCCCTTGGCTTCCTGACCTCCGCCGCGCGCGTCGTCCTCGCCGCCCGACCACCACACGCCGACCATCTTGTCCATCGGATAGTTGATCCGGGTGGCCTCACGCACGGCCGTGGGATTCATCGCACCCCAGCCCCACATGATCATCCAGTCCGGCCTGTCGCGCCGCACGCTCAGCCATTGCGCCGACTGGTTCTGCATTTCGGTCGCCGGCACCGGATAGAGCTTCACGTTGAAGCCGTAATCCTTGGCGAACTGCTCCAGCAGCGGGATCGGCTCGCGGCCATAGCCGCCGTCGAAGAAGATGTAACCGATCGTCTTGCCCTTCAGCTTGTCGAGGCCGCCTTCCTTGCCGCCGATGTAGCGGAAGATCATCGACAGACCATCCCAGTAGGTAGCGGGCGGATTGAAGACCCACGGGAACTCGTTGCCGACCGCCGATGCCGACAGCCCATAGGCCATCGACAGAATGGGAATCTTGTCGACGGCGGCCTTCGGGATCAGTTGCAGCGTAATGCCGGTGGAATACGGATTCATCACAACCGGCTTTTTCGACTTCACCTGCTCGTAGCATTCGACACCCTTCTTGGTGTCGTAGCCGGTCTCGCATTCTTCGATCGCAAGCTTCACGCCGCCGATGCCGCCGTCACGCTCGTTCAGCATCTGCAGGTAATCGTTCATGCCATTGGCAATCGGAATGCCGGAGCCCGCAAACGGGCCGGTACGGTAGGTCAGGAGCGGCACATAGATCGAGTCCTGCGCGACCGCCGGGGACGGCAGAGCCGCGCTGCCGAGCAACGCAGCAACAGCCGCGCCGATGGCAACATGTTTGAGACGCATTGCGTTTCTCCCTTCATATCGCCGGCGCGACCGCCGGTCGTCTTGTTCGCCCGGAACGGATACCCGCTCGCGGGATTGCGCCGAGTGTGCCCTGTCAATAGGGGAAAGGCCACACCCGCAATTTCTGCTTGCCGATCTGCCAGAGCCGCGCCAGCCCGTGCGGTTCCACGATCAGGAAAAAGATGATGAGCGCTCCGACCACCATGAACTGGATGTGCTCGACGGTCGCGGCATGAACAGACATCCCGAAGAATTCCGGCGCCGCCCGCAGCACGATCGGCAGGCCCCAGATGAACGCGGCGCCGAAATACGAGCCGATCAGGCTTCCCAGCCCGCCGATGATCACCATGAACAGGATGATGAAGGACTGGTTGATGTTGAACGAATCCGCTTCCGCGGCGCCGAGCCACAGGAACACCATCAGCGCACCGGCGACGCCGCAGTAGAAGGAGGAAATGGCGAAAGCCAGCAACTTGGTGCGATACAGCCGGATGCCGATCAGCTCGGCCGCGATATCCATGTCGCGCACCGCCATCCAGCTCCGGCCGATGCGGCCCCGAACGATGTTGGAAGCGATCCAGGTCAAGGCCACGACGACGGTGAGAACCACAAGATAGCGCACCACCGGCGTGGCATTCGGGCCGGTTATCGGAATCTCGAACATGGTGCGCGTCGGCACCTCGATGGCGTTCGAAACATTATAGTTCACGAGCCAAGGCACGCGCACGAAGCACCACGACAGGAAGAATTGCGCGGCCAGTGTCGCGACCGCGAGATAGAAGCCCTTGATGCGCAGCGATGGCAGCCCGAACACCACGCCCACGGCCGCCGCTACAAATCCCGACAACAGGATCAAGAGGACGATATTGGCGCCTGGAAACCAGGTGGTGAGCTTATAGGTCGCATAGGCGCCGACGCCCATGAAGCCGGCGGCGCCAAGCGATATCAGCCCGGTATAACCGGTCAGCAGGTTGGCGCCGATCGCGGCGAGCGAGAAGATCAGAACCGGGATCATCACCGCAGACAGCGTGAAGCTCGACATGGTGAGCGGGATCACGGCAAACGCGACGATCACAATCAGGATCATGCCGATCCGATCCTGCCGGATCGGAAACAGCGCCATGTCGGCGGCGTAGTCGGTCTTGTACTGGCCGGTCTCGCGGTAGAACACTACGCGGCTCCCTGCCCGTCATGCCCGGCCTTGTGCCGGGCATCCACGTCTCCACCACACCAGGAGAGGCGTGGATAGCCGTGACAAGCCCGGCCATGACGAAACGAAAGAGATGTGATGCCCATCAGCGCCTTCCTCAAATCCGCTCGATAATGCGCTCGCCAAATAGCCCCTGCGGCCGGAACAGGAGGAACACCAGGGCAATCATGTAGGCCAGCCAGCTTTCGATTCCGGAGCCGAGCAGCGGGCCCCAGTAGAACTCGCCGAGCTTCTCGCCGACGCCGATGATGACGCCGCCGACGATCGCACCCGGGATCGAGGTGAAGCCGCCGAGGATCAGGACCGGCAGGGCCTTCAACGCAAGAATCTGCAGGGCGAACGAAACGTCGGAGCGCGCCCCCCACATGATGCCGGTCGCAAGCGCAACGATGCCGGCGGCGAACCACACAATGACCCAGATCTGTTCGAGCGAGATGCCGACCGACAGCGCAGCCTTGTGGCTGTCGGCGACCGCGCGCAGCGCCCGACCGATTCGTGTGCGCTGGAAGAACACGGCGAGCACCGCCACCATGATCGAGGCGATCACCGCAGCCGCGATATCAAGCTTCTGGAACGATACGAATCCGCCGAACACCTTCCATTCGATCGATCCCTTCGGCAGGAACAGTTCGCTGGTGATCATCACCTTGGGTTCACCGCCGAAGATGATCTCGCCGAAACCGATCAGGAAATAGGTGAGACCGAAGGTCGCCATGAACAGGATGATGTCGGGCTGGTTGACCAGCGGACGCAGCATCAGCCGCTCGACCCCGATCGCCAGCAGCAGCATCACGACGATGGTGAGTGCGAGCGCGAGAAAGGCCGGCACGCCCTTGGCATGCAAGCCGACCAGCGTGAGCGCGGCGAACACAACCATGATGCCCTGCGCGAAATTGAACACGCCCGAGGCCTTGAAGATCAGCACGAAGCCGAGTGCGATCAGCGCGTAGAGCACGCCTGAAACGAGCCCTTCCCACAGCGTCTGGATGAGCAGGTCGGGCGCGCCGCCCATCTGCACGAAGGGATCGATGAAGATCTTGTAGAGGAGGTCCATTTAAGTGGCCTCGCTTTCTCTTTCCCTCTCCCCTCGGGGGAGAGGGTGCCGAGCGACGAAAGCGCGAGGCGGGTGAGGGGGAGCCGAACGACGTATAGCCCCCCTCACCCGCCCGAGCTTCGCTCGGGCGGCCTCTCCCCCCAGGGGAGAGGTAAGGGCGCGGCGCTTGGCTGATTCACATCTCATCGCTCGCCCTCAATGCGCCACGCCGAGATAGGCATCGATCACAGCCTTGTTCGCCTTCACCTCGTCGGGCGTGCCATCGGCGATCTTGACGCCGTAATCGAGCACGATGACGCGGTCGGACAGGTCCATCACGACGCCCATGTCGTGCTCAATCAGCGCGATCGTGGTGCCGAAATACTGGTTCACGTCGAGCACAAAGCGCGACATGTCTTCCTTTTCTTCGAGATTCATGCCGGCCATCGGCTCGTCGAGCAGAAGGAGGTCCGGCTCCATCGCCAGCGCGCGGCCAAGCTCGACGCGCTTCTGCAGACCGTAAGGCAGCCGGCCAACCGGAACTTTCCGGATATGCTCGATGTGAAGGAAGTCGATGATCTCCTCCACGCGCTTTCGATGCTCGACTTCTTCCGCGAGCGCCGGCCCGAAGCGAATGATCTGCCAGAACAGGCCGCGATGCATTTTCAGCGTGCGGCCGGCCATGATGTTGTCGAGCGCTGTCATGCCGCGAAACAGCGCGACGTTCTGGAAGGTGCGGGCGATGCCGCCGCGCGCCGCATCATAGGGGCGCATCTTGGCGCGCGCCTTGCCCTTGAACGTGATCTTGCCCTGCTGCGGGGTGTAGAAGCCATTGATCACATTCAGCATCGAGGTCTTGCCGGCGCCGTTCGGACCGATGATGGCGCGGATCTCGCCCTTCCTGATATCGAAGGAAACGTCGCGAATCGCCTTCACGCCGCCGAAGGAGAGCGAGACATTCTCCACCGCGAGCAGAATTTCGCCGGCCGCGATGTCGGATGGCGCGGGCGCTCTCATCCGCCGCCCCTGCCGTTCTTATCCCTCCCCTGAAAGGGGAGCGTCGACGCTCGGAACGCGAGCGTCGGGGTGGGGTCAACCTGGCGAAGGACCCCCACCCGGTCCGCTTCGCGGACCGACCTCCCCCTTTCACGGGGAGGTATAAATAAGAGCAACATCACGCCGCCTTCTCCATGCGCACGGAGCTCGGCTCCGTCTTCATGTCGACGATCTTCACGCGCGCCCGGACCATGCCCTTGCGGCCGTCTTCGAATGTCACCTCCGTCGCGATGTCGGCTTCCGTCGATCCATCGTAAAGCGCATCGATCAGAGGCGCGTAGCGCTCGGCGACGAAACCGCGCCGCACCTTCTGCGTGCGGGTCATCTCGCCGTCGTCGGCGTCCAGTTCCTTGTGCAGGATCAGGAACCGCCTGACCTGCGCGCCGGCCATCGCCTCTTCCGCGGCGAGCGAGCGGTTGACCTCGGCGACATGCTGCTCGATCAAGGCATAGACCCGCGGATTGCCTGCGAGCTCCTGATACGAGCCATAGACCACGTTGTTGCGCTCGGCCCAGTTGCCGACCGCCGTCATGTCGATATTGATGAAGCAGGTCACGAACTCGCGACCGTCGCCATAGGCGACGACCTCGCGGATGTTCGGATAGAATTTCAGCTTGTTCTCGATGTATTTCGGCGCGAACAGCGCTCCATTTGACAGCTTTCCGACATCCTTGGCGCGATCGATGATTTTCAGGTGCCCGGTCTGATCGAAGAAACCGGCATCGCCGGTCTTCACATAGCCGTCCGGCGTCATCACCTCGGCAGTCTTGTCGGCCTCCTTGAAATAGCCGAGGAACATGCCGGGGGATTTGAACTGCACCTCGCCGGAATCGGAAATGCGGATATCAACATTGGGCGCCGCCGGACCGACGGTGTCGGCGCGGATGTCGCGGTCGGCCTGACAGGTGACATAGAGGAATGCTTCGGTCTGACCGTAAAGCTGTTTCAGGTTGAGTCCGAGCGAGCGATAGAACGAGAACAGTTCCGGCCCGATCGCCTCGCCCGCCGTATAGGCAACCCGCACCCGCGAGAAGCCGAGCACGTTTTTCAAGGGACCGTAGACCAGCAACTCGCCGAGCCCGTAGAGCAGCCGTCCGCCGAGCGGCACCGGCTCACCGTTCAAGAGCTTCTCGCCGTAGCGCCGGGCCACCCCGATGAAATATTGGAACATGCGGCGCTTGAGATAGCCCGCATCTTCCATGCGGATCATCACCCGCGTGAGCAGGCTCTCGAACACGCGCGGCGGGGCGAAGTAGAAGGTCGGGCCGATTTCCCGCAGATCCTGCTGGGCGGTATCGGGCGATTCCGGGCAGGCGGTGCAGAAGCCCGCGACCAGCGCCTGCGCGTAATTTAGATAATGGTCGCCGACCCAGGCGAGCGGCAGATAGGCCAGCACCACGTCGCGGTCGGTCAGCTTATCGAACGTGACCGTGTCCTGCGCCGCGGCGATGCAGCGGCCTGCGGAGAGCACAACGCCCTTCGAGCGGCCGGTGGTGCCGGAGGTATAAAGGATAATGGACGGATCGGCCGCGCTGCCGGCCACGATCTCGCGGTCGATGCGGGCCGAGGCCTCGGCGTTGCCGGCGATGACCGCTTCGCTCTCCGCGATGATCGCGCCGAGATCGTGCAAGCGGCTGTGATCGTAGTCGCGCAGGCCGCGTGTCTCGTCATAAATAATGTGACGCAGTTTCGGCAGCTGGTCCTGCACCGACAGGATCTTGTCGACCTGCTCCTGGTCCTGCACCACCGCAACCGTGACATCGGCATGGTCGAGCACAAAGGCCATCTCGGTCGCGACGGCGTCGGCATAGACCGGAACCGGAATCGCGCCGAGCGCCTGTGCGGCGAGGATGGATTCATAAAGGCGGGGCCGGTTGTTGCCGGCAATGGCGACCGTGTCGCCGCGCTTGAGACCAAGCTTTGACAGGCCGAGCGCAATCGCGCGGGTTTCACGCAGCAGATCGGACCAGGTCCAGGTCTGCCATATGCCCATGTCCTTATGCCGCAATGCGGGATGTTCGGCCCGCACACGCGCGTGATGAAGCAGCAGCTTTGGGAACGTATCCGCAGCAGCGTCGTGCGCCTTTGCCAAGACCCCCTCCCCAGATCCCCGCCTGCCCGCGAGTGGCGGCCGCCGTTTGCCGGCTTGTCCCGCCTGCAGGATAAGAAAACAGGGCGGTGGGCCGGTCAAGCCTGCCGAAAGTGGAAGGGTGGGCGCGGTCTATTCCGCGGCGTTCAGCATCGGCGCGGCGCCTGCCCGGAACTGTTCGAGCAGGGCGGCCTCGTCGGCCTTGGCGGCCTCGAGATTGCGCAGCTTGACATGACCAAAGCCGCGGATTTTCTCAGGGATGGCGGCAAGCCCGACGGCAAGCGGATGATTATGCGCGTCGAGTTTTCCAAGCAATTCCGACAGCATTGTCTCGTATTCGGCGATCAGGCGCCGTTCGGTGCGACGCTCGCTGGTATAGCCGAATGGATCGAACGCGGTCCCACGCAGAAACTTGAAGCGCCGCAATAGGCCGAACACCTTCATCATCCACGGGCCAAAGCTCATCTTGCGCGGCTCGCCGGTCGTCTTGTCGGCGCGCGCCAGGATCGGCGGCGCGAGGTGGAACTCGAACCGCAGGCTGCCCGGCTCGAAGGCCTGCCCGATCTGTTTTGCGAATGTGCCGTCGGTATAGAGCCGGGCGACTTCGTATTCGTCTTTGTAAGCCATCAGCTTGAACAGATTGCGCGCCACCGCCTCGGTAAGGCCGCTGCGACCGGGAGTCTTCGTTTCCTCGGCCGCGCGCACCTTTGCGACAAGATCGCGGTAACGGCGTGCATAGGCCGCGTTCTGATACGCGGTCAGGAACGCGACACGACGCTCCACAATCTCGTCCAGACTCTGCGATAGGTTGCGGTTCTCGTCCTCCGCAGCCGCATCCGGAATGAGTTCTTCGATTGAGGCGGCATCGATCGCGGCCCGGCGGCCCCAGCGGAAAGCGGCCTGATTCATCGCCACCGCTTCTCCGTTCATCTCGATTGCGCGCTCGATCGATTCCGCCGAGAGGGGCAGCGCGCCTTGCTGGAACGCGTAGCCGACCATGAACATGTTGGCCGCGATCGAATTGCCCAGAAGCGCGGTCGCCAGCCGTGTCGCGTCGATGAAGGAGACGCGGTCGCGGCCCGCCGCCGCGAGGATCGCACGCTTGAGCCGTTCCATCGGCAGTGAGAAATCGGCATTTCGCGTGAAGTCGCCCGGCAGAAACTCCGCAAGATTGACGACCATGCGGGTGGCGCCGTGCCTGACCGCCGCCAGCACTTTCTTGTTGCCGGCGACCACGATGTCGCCGCCGAGCACGAGATCGGCGCCGCCCGCGGCGATGCGGATGGCATGGATATCCTCGGGCTTGTTGGCGATGCGGATGTGGCTGTAGACCGCGCCGCCCTTTTGCGCGAGCCCGGCCATGTCGATGATGCCGACCCCCTTGCCTTCGAGATGCGCCGCCATGCCGAGGACACCGCCGATGGTGACGACGCCTGTGCCGCCAATACCAGTGACGATGATGCCGTAGGGCTCGCCGATTTTCGGCAGGACCGGCGCGGGTATCGCGGACACCTCGCCCTCGGCAACAGCCCTGCCCTTTCTAGGCTTGGCGCCGTGCACGGTCACAAAAGACGGGCAGAAGCCTTTCACGCAGGAAAAGTCCTTGTTGCAGCTCGACTGGTCGATGGTGCGCTTTCTTCCCCATTCGGTCATCAGCGGCTGCACCGAGACGCAATTGCTCTTCACGCCGCAATCGCCGCAGCCCTCGCAAACGAGTTCGTTGATGATCACGCGCTTGTCGGGATCGGGGAAGGTGCCGCGCTTGCGCCTGCGACGCTTCTCAGCGGCGCAAGTCTGGTCGTAGATCAGCACCGAGGTGCCCGGCACCGTCGCAAACTCGCGCTGCACCTCGTCGAGATCATCGCGATGATGGAAGGTGATGCCCTTCGGCCAGTCGATGCCGCGCGGATATTTGCGCGGATCGTCGCTGACGATGGCGATGCGCTTGACACCTTCCGCCGCGACCTGCTGGGCGATCTGGGGCACGGTCAGCGAGCCTTCGTGCGGCTGCCCGCCGGTCATCGCAACCGCATCGTTGTAAAGAATTTTGTAGGTGATATTCACGCCCGAGGCGATTGCCGCGCGGATCGCCAGATAGCCGGAATGGTTGTAGGTGCCATCACCGAGATTCTGGAACACGTGGTTGCGATTGGAGAATGGTGCCTCGCCCACCCAATTCGCGCCCTCGCCGCCCATATGGGTGTAGCCGAGCGTATTGCGGTCCATGAACTGCGCCATGTAATGGCAGCCGATGCCGGCATAGGCCCGCATGCCTTCCGGGACCCTGGTCGAGGTGTTGTGGGGGCAGCCCGAGCAGAAATAGGGCGTGCGCGCCGCCACCTCCTGCAATTCGGCGAGCGCATGCTGCGCCTGCTTGAGCTGCGACACCTTGGTCGCGATCGCGTCGTCATGCCCGCGCGCCAGTAGCCGGTCACCGATGGTGATCGCAACCTCGTTCGGATCGAGCGCGCCCTTGATCGGGAACAGCCAGTTGCCGCGCTCGTCCTTCTTGCCGATGCAGAGCGGCTGGTTGGCGGTGCCGTAAAGCTCCTCGCGCACCTGCACCTCGATCAGCGCGCGCTTCTCCTCCACGACGATGATGAGGTCGAGCCCCTTGGCGAAGTCGATCAGTTCGTCCCGCGAAATCGGCCACGGACATCCGATCTTGAAAATGCGCAGCCCGAGCTGGTTGCAGCGAACTTCGTCGATGCCTAGTTCATCGAGCGCCTGACGAACATCGAGATAGGCCTTGCCGGTGGTGATGATGCCGATCTTCGCGTCCGGCCCGCCCGAGGTAATAATTCGATTGAGCTTGTTGGCGCGGATGAAGGCGAGCATCGCGTCGCGCTTGTAGTCGTAGAGCCTCGCCTCCTGACCGAGGATGGTATCGCGCAGCCGGATGTTAAGCCCGCCCTCAGGCATGACGAAATCCTGCGGGATCGCGATCTTGACGCGGTCGAGCGAGCCGTCGACGACCGCGGTCGATTCCACCGCCTCATGCATGCATTTGAGCGCCGCCCATGTGCCGCAGAACCGCGACATGGCGAAGCCGTAGAGCCCGTAATCGATGATCTCCTGCACGCCCGCGGGATTCAGGATGGGGATCATCACGTCGACGAAGTGGTACTCGGACTGGTGCGCGGTGGTGGAGGATTCCGCGGTGTGATCGTCGCCCATGAGTGCGAGCACGCCGCCATGTTTCGATGATCCGGCGAAATTGGCATGCCGGAACACGTCGCCGCTGCGGTCGACGCCGGGGCCCTTGCCGTACCAGATGCCGAACACGCCATCGAACTTGCCTTCGCCGCGCAGTTCAGCCTGCTGCGTGCCCCAGAGCGCGGTCGCCGCAAGGTCTTCGTTGAGACCGGGCTGGATGATGATGTCGTTCGGCGTGAGGAATTTGCGCGCGCGGATGAACTGGTTGTCGAGCCCCCCGAGCGGAGAGCCGCGATAGCCGGTGACGTAGCCTGCGGTGCTGAGCCCCGCCTGCCGGTCGCGTTCCTTCTGCATCAGGCAGAGCCGTACCAGCGCCTGATAGCCTGTGACGAAGACCTGCTGTTTCGTCAGGTCGTATTTGTCGTCAAGACTGACCTGCCGCAAAGTCATGCGCGCGATCCTTTGTGCCTCATGTGCGCACCGGAAGCGTCGCTCGCTAGCCCGTGCGGCTCGTTAAACTTGAGCAAGAAACTTGATCAAGCTGGCAGATAGGTCAGCATTACTGACCATTTAGGGGCACCCCCGTCATTTGTCGAGGGCTTGGAGGTGCCGCTGCCGAGGCGGATTCGGGCAAGGCCATTTTGCGGGACGCAAGGAGGATGCGCAACCCCCAGAGCTGCATGTACTTCGCTCAAGCGCAGGCTGCCCTGTCATCGGCGACAGGTGTGATCGGGATCAGGCCACCGCCGCCCGCGCGCCGCGACGTCCCGCGCGCAGCAACCAGAGCGCGATCGCAAGGTTGAGCAGATTCCAGGCGAGCCCATTGAGGAACGCCGCGCGATAGGAGCCGGTGAGGTCGAAGATGTAGCCGGACATCCAGCCGCCGAGCGCCATGCCAACCACCGTCGCCATGATCACCGCGCCGAGACGGGCGCCCGCCTCCTGCGGCGGGAAGTATTCGCGGACGATCACCGCATAGCTCGGCACGATCCCGCCCTGGAACAGACCGAAGAGTATCGAAATGATGTAGAGCGATGTCAGGCCGTCGAACAGAAAATAGAGGAACAGCGCGACCGCCTGCATCACCGAACCAATCAGCAAGGTAACGACCCCGCCGAAACGATCGGCGATGAAGCCCGAAGCGATCCGGCTGATGATGCCGAAGGCGAGCATCAGCGACAGCATTTCGGCACCGCGCGCGACCCCGTAGCCGAGGTCGCCGCAATAGGCGACGATATGGACCTGCGGCATCGCCATCGCGACGCAGCAGCCAACACCGGCGATACACAGAAGGACGAACAACGTGTTCTGCGACACGCCGATGTTGGGGGCTACGAAGCTGCGCGCCTGCGCGGAGCCGTTGCCATGGAATTCGAAACGACGCCGGAACATCACGGCGAGCGGCAGCATCGCGCACCCGCAGAAAATTCCGATGCCGATATGGGTTGCCCGCCAGCCGTCGCTGGCAATGAAATGCGAGATGACCGGCGGCCAGATCGCCCCGCCGAGATAGTTGCCGGCGGCGACGATCGCGATCGCGATGCCGCGCCGCTTTTCAAAGAAGTGCGACAGATCGGCAATCAGCGGACCAAAGGTCGCGGCGCTGCCGAAGCCGATCAGGAAATGCGCGGCGGAGACAAGCCACAGGCTTGGTGCAAGGCCGGCACCCGCATAGCCGGCGCCAAGCGAGGCGATGCTGAGCAGAATCGGCGTAACGATGCCGAACCGGTCCGCCAGCCGTCCCAGGATGAGATTACCGACCGCGAAGCCCGCCATGGCCAAGGTGTAGGGCACGGAGGCGTCGGCGCGTGTCGCGGCAAATTCGGTCTGGACCGCGGGAAGCGCCACGACATAGGACCACATGCCGACGCTGCCGACCGTGCCGAGCAAAAGCGCCACGCCCAGCCGCAGCCAGGCATAGGGCGAATCGACGAGGCTGGGGCGGCTTCCGGCAAGGCCGTCCATGGGGCGAGTTCCTGTGGCGCGGCACAGTGATGCGAGCGCGCATTCACTTCAAGCGAATTGAATGCAACCGACGCATTCGCAATCGTGATGGGTCTGGTTCATCGGTCTCCGCTCGTCCCCGCGAAAGCAGGGACCCAGACGCCGCACGCGCAAATGACTCCGGGTTCCCGCTTGCGCAGGAACGAACGGGTGAGCGTGAAAGCCTATTCAGTCGAGGGCGATCACCTGGCCGCCGTCCGCGACGATGGTCGCGCCGGTGATGTAGGCTCCGGCCTTCGACACCAAAAGGAGCAGCGCGCCGTCGAGATCACCGTCATTGCCGAAGCGGCCCATCGGAATGGCGCGCTTCATCGCCTCGCCCGTGTCGCTTTGCAGGAACGCGCGGTTGATGTCGGTCACGAACCAGCCGGGGGCGATGGCATTGACCCGCACGCCCTTGAAGGCAAGTTCCAGGGCCAGCGCTTTGGTGAGTTGAACCACCCCCGCCTTAGCCACCGCATAGGCGGCGACACCCTTGGAGACACCGAAGGACAGCACCGACGCGATGTTCACGATCGTGCCCTTCTTGCCTGCCGCGAGCATGCGGCGCGCGCCCTCCTGCGCCCAGAAAAACACCGAGTCGAGATCGAGCGACAGGATGCGCCGCCATTCCTCCTCGCTCATGTCAAGCGCACGCACCGACTGAGCAGCGCCGGCATTGTTGATGAGGATGGTGACCGTGCCGAACGCGGACTGCGTCTCGTCGAAAGCACGCAACATGGCGGCGCGGTCTTGCACATCGGCTCCGATCGCGATCGCCGTGCCGCCCGCTGCAGCGATCAGGTCGCCCAGCGAATCCAGTCTGTCCTTGCGGCGCGCGACCAGCGCGACCTTCGCCCCGTTCGCCGCCAGCACCTGGGCGAACCGCGCGCCAAGCCCGGACGACGCGCCGGTGACCAGCGCCACCTCCCCGGTCAGATCGAACAGCGTTGCAGCCTTCATGACCCACCATAGAGCGCGCGCGGCAGAGCGGTCGCCAGTCCCGGCACGAACCACAGCACGGCCAGCGCCGCAAGCTGGATCGCGACGAACGGGATGATGCCGACGTAAATATGCCGGGTGGTGATTTCGGGCGGGGCCACCCCGCGCAGGAAGAACAGGGTCGGCCCGAGCGGCGGATGGATGTACGAGGTCTGCAGGTTCATCGCCATCATGATCCCTAGCCAGACCGGATCGACGCCCGGCATTGCAAGCAGGATCGGCCCGATAATCGGCACAATGACGAAGATGATCTCGAACGCGTCCATCACGAAGCCGAGGAGGAACATCGCGACCATCACGACGAGGATCGCGCCGGCGGTGCCGCCGGGCAAATCGCTGAGCGCGCGGTGCACAAGGTCGTCGCCGCCAAAACCGCGGAACACCAGGCCGAACATGGTCGCCCCGATCAGGATGACGAAGATCATGCTGGTCATCTGCGCGGTCTTCATCACGGTTGCGACCAATGCCTCGCCAAACGCGCCCTTACCGCGTAATGCGGCGAGCAGTACGGCGCCAACGGCGCCGAGGGAGGCCGCTTCAGTCGGCGTTGCAATGCCGGCGAGGATCGAGCCGAGCACCGCGACGATGAGCGCAAGCGGCGCGATCAGAGCCGTGATGAGGCAATGAGCGGTCGACCCATCTGCTGCCGCTTCATCGGGCTTGATCGCCGGTGCAGCTTTCGGCGCGATGAACGCCACCAGCACGACGTAGGCCACATAAAGTGCGACGAGCACGAGACCCGGCACCAGCGCGCCTGCGAACAGGTCGCTCACCGTGAGCGAGGCCGGCGCGAATATGCCTTTTGCCAATTGCGCCGACTGA
>JBIQKQ010000084.1:3587-14852 GCA_044506365.1 Hyphomicrobiales bacterium | reverse complement strand
CCGCGCGCGCGTTGATCTTGTCGTCGACGTCGGTGATGTTGCGGACATAGGTGACGTGGTCCGCACCGTAGATGTGGCGCAGCAGCCGGTACAGCACGTCGAACACGATTACCGGCCGCGCATTGCCGATATGGGCGAGGTCGTAGACCGTCGGCCCGCACACATACATGCGCACATTGGCCGGATCGAGCGGGCGAAACACCCGCTTCTCGCGCGACAGCGTATCGTAGAGCTTCAACTCCATCGTCAATAGGTCCTCAGGCCCCTGCCGGCCCGGGTTGTTCTGATCATCGCGATGGACAAAAAGACAGCCGCAGCCAGCGTTCGGGCGCTAGCGAATAATCTCCCGGCAAATGCCGAAAATTGCGTTGCGGACGGTCATTTCTGCAAAATGTGGGAAAAGCGCCGTCCCGTCAAGGGGATGGCGCCAAACAAAATCCGGTTAACAAAGCCTTAGTGATTTGGGCGCAAGTTGAACCGGTTACCTCTGGAATGGTACGAGCGCTTCCCATGCGATTCCTGCTGGCACTCAGCCTCTGCGCCCTCATTCTGCCGGCTTTCCCGTCCGACGCAGACGCTGCGGAGAAGCGTATCTTCATCATCGCCAACAGTCCGGACGGCTATGGGGTGGATCGCTGCCTCGCGAAAGGGGAAGCGTGCGGCGCTGCAGCTGCCGCAGCCTACTGCCAGTCGAAGCAGTTCGCCGCTGCCGCATCCTACCGCAAAGTCGAGCGCGATGAGATTACCGGCGCGGTGCCGACCAGCGGCGCCTGCGGACGCAGCGGTTGCGACGAGTTTGTCGCGATCGAATGCAAGCGCTGAGCGCTCGAATGGATCCAAAGTTCCCGTTGCATGGCTGAGCGCGGCACCCCTGCGCTTGGAAAGGCAGGATAGCGCCGGTAGGATGCAGGGCCACTTCGCCCGCCGTCCTACCCGGTTCCAATGATCGAAATACCCAGTTCAAAGGCGAGCGCCGCGCGGGGAGAGAAGAGAGCAAACAAGGACCTCGCCGCAGCGACCCGGCCCCTGCGCCTCCTTGTGGCGGCCTCGATCATCCTGCCGATCGCAATTTTCGCATTTGGCGCCTGGCTGTCCTACCACGAGCATCTCGCCGAAGGGCGCGATCGCGTGCAGCGCAATCTCAACACCATTTACGAACACGCGCTGAAAGTGTTCGAGACGTTCGAACTCAGCGCGCGCTATCTCGATGAAACGATTGCCGGAACCACGGAAGCGGATATCCGCAAGCGCGAGAGCGAGTTCAACGCGCGCCTGAAATCGATTACCGATACCTTGCCGCAGTTGCGCGACCTTTGGGTGATCTCGGCCTCGGGGGCGCCGCTGGTCTCCGGCACGGTGTTTCCGATCCCGAAGGTGGATCTGTCCGATCGCGACTATTTCCGCGTGCACAAAGCCAGCCCGGATGCAGGGACCTATGTCAGCGAGGTGCTGAAGGCGCGCGCTGCCGACACGACGTTTTTCACCCTGAGTCGCCGCATCCGCGGGCCGAATGACAGTTTCCGCGGGGTCACCACCATCTCGATCGCTCCCGAATATTTCGTCAACTTCTACGCGAAGCTGCCGCCGCCAGGCGTTTTTGCGCTGATCCGTGACGATGGCGCGATCCTGGCGCGCTTTCCGGACCTGTCGGACCGTATCACGCAGCTCGCACCTGACTCGACGATGATGAAAAGCATCCGGGAACACCCGGACGAGGGCTTCGTCGCCGGCACGTCGTCATTCGACGGCCATTCGCGGCTGTTCGCCTATCGCAAGATGCCGCGCTACAACATCTATGTCGTATCCGGCATCCAGAGCGACGTGATCATTCGCGACTGGCTGAAGGCACTCGCAAACCACCTGATTTTCGGCCTACCCGCCATGTTGGCCTTGATCGGGCTCGGCCTCGTGGCGCTCCGCCGAACGCGCCGTGAGGCGGTTGCGCATGCCCGGTTGCAGCAGGAGGTCGCGCGCCGCGAGCGGACCGAACTCGCCCTGCAGCAGGCTCTAAAAATGGAGGCGGTCGGCCGGCTGACCGGCGGCGTTGCGCACGACTTCAACAACCTGCTCACCGCCATCCTCGGCAATGTCGACCTCGCGCTCCGCCGCGTTCCCGAGAGCGACGACCGGCTGCGCCGCTCGCTCAACTCCGCCCGGCAGGCCTCCGAGCGTGCGGCCAAGCTGGTGCAGCGCCTGCTCGCGTTCTCGCGCCAGCACCCGCTGGAGGAAAAGGCGGTCGACGTGAACCGGCTGGTGCAGGGCATGTCAGAATTGCTGCGCCGGACCATCGGCGAAATCATCACCGTCGAAACCGTCCTGGCCGGCGGCCTGTGGAAGACCGCGGTCGATCCGAACCAGCTCGAAAACGCCCTGCTCAATCTCGCGGTGAATGCGCGTGACGCGATGCCGGACGGTGGACGGCTGACCATCGAAACCGCCAATACCTATCTGGACGAAGCCTATGTCGCGGCGAACGCGGCCAATATTCCGCAGGGACAGTATGTGCTGATCGCGCTCAGCGATACCGGGGGCGGCATGAGCAAGGACGTGGTCGACCGCGCATTCGAGCCGTTCTTTACCACCAAGCCGACCGGCGCCGGCACCGGGCTCGGGCTCAGCATGGTCTACGGCTTCGTGAAACAGTCGCGCGGGCACATCCAGATCTACAGCGAGCCCGGCGAAGGCACCTCGATCAAGATCTACCTGCCGCGCCTGATGGACGAGGACGCGGTCGAGCCCTGGCTACCCAACGAGCCGGCCCACGGCGCCGACGCATCGACCCAGCGGCCGGAACAGATCCTGCTGGTCGAGGACGACGAGGAAGTGAACCGCTTCTCCACCGAAGTGCTGCGCGACGAGGGCTACGAAGTGATTTCGACCCATGAAGGCGCGAGCGGGCTTCGCCTCCTGGATGCCAATCCGAACATCCAGCTGCTGTTCACCGACGTTGTGCTGCCCGGGGGCATGAACGGGCGACAACTCGCCGACGAGGCGCGTCGCCGCCGTCCGGACCTCAGAGTCCTGTTCACCACCGGCTATACCCGCAACGCCATCATTCATCACGGCCGGCTGGATGCCGAGGTCGATCTCCTGACCAAGCCCTTCACATCCGAGGCACTGGTCAAGAAGGTGCGGCAGATTCTCGATCTCGATTCCAAGGATCCGGTGACGCGGGTCAGCGCGATCATCGACAGCATCAAGGACAAGCCGCGGGAGTGAGCACGTCCTCAATCCGCGGGCGTCTCCCGCTTTGCAAAGGCGATCGCGGCGCGCAGCACCTCGATATCACCGATATGGTTGGCGAGGATCAGCACGAGTTTGGCGTCGAGTTCAGCGGCTTCGCGCTCGGACAGGCCGCGCCGCGCTTCAATCAGCATCACGAAGGCCTGGTCCGGATCCTTGAAACGGGAAGCGGTCACGAGTGGCATCGCATGACTCCGTGAGTGAAGCGCAACTATGGGATGGGGGCTGAGGGAACTTTTCTGAAATTCGTTCCGATGCGGAACTTTCCCGGCGCTGGAACCGATCACCTAGAACGGTGTTATCGGGCACGCGCTCATAAGGAATGCACTCATGTCCGCCGTCGCCGTCCGATCGATGTTCCGCTCGCATCCCGAACAGCCGAGCCATGCAGACGCTCTCAGCCGCTGTATCGAAGCGTGTTTTGCCTGCGTCGAGACCTGCACCGCCTGCGCCGATGCCTGCCTCGCAGAACGGCATGTCGAACGCCTGATCACCTGCATCCGCCTCAACCATGATTGCGCCGCGGTCTGCGCCGCCACCGGCAGCATTCTCTCGCGCGCCAACAAGGTTGGTCACCGGCAGCTCCTGGAAGCACAGCTCACCACCTGCATCGCTTTCGCGCGCACCTGTGCGAGCGAATGCCAGCGCCATGCCAACACGCACAAGCATTGCGAGCTCTGCGCCAAGACCTGCCAGCTTTGCGTGGAAGCATGCACGGAGATGCTTGCGTCGATGCGCATGCCGGCCTAGCTCGTCAGCGAGCGAGCGCGCGGTCTCGCGCGCTGGCAATCTTTTCAGCGGTCGGGCGCCGCCAGCGCGCACAGATGTGCTGATCCGGACGCAGCAGATATCCGGTCCCGGGCCGCGCATCGAAGCGATCGGTAAAATAGCCATGCGCATCGAGCAGGTCGCTGCCGATCACCGTCAGTTTGATGCGGTCCGGCATCTCCGGCGGCGCGCCGTCTGCAACATACAGAAGTTCGAAGCCATCCGAGAGATGTTCGACCAGATGACAGCCCGAGCCATCCGGCGCCGTCATCGCGGCATCGACTGCCGGACCGCCCAGTTGTGCGGAGCCGCCGAAGGACTCCTCATCCGGAGTCGATAGCGGCGTGTCATAGATGCTTGCCACCGACAGGCGCCCCGAATTGACCATGCGCCGGGCAAAGTCCGCGTGCGGAGCAAGCGACAGGACAGCATTGCGCAGCGTGCGCTCGGCTGGCGAGCGCGGCGCGATGAAATCGGTCGAACGGGTCGAATGCCCGATATTCTCGTCGGCAGCCTGGGCTCGCTCCAGATCATAGCTCTCAATCAGCCGCTCGTCGGCCTCGCCTTGCAGAACCGAAACGAGCTTCCACGCCAGATTCTCGGCATCCTCGATGCCGGAATTGGCACCACGCGCGCCAAATGGCGAGACCTGATGGGCCGAATCGCCCGCGAACACCACACGGCCATGCACAAAGCGATCGATCCGGCGGCAGTTGAACCGGTAGATCGACACCCAGTCGACGTGAAAGTCGCGATCACCCAGCATCCTGCGGATGCGCGGCGTGTAATTTTCGGGTTTGAGTTCCTGTTCGATATTCGCATCCGGCCCGAGCTGCAGATCGACGCGCCATGATTCGTCGGGCTGCCGGTGCATCAGCGCGGACTGTCCGGAGTGGAACGGCGGATCGAACCAGAAGCGTCGCTCGGTCGGAATGTCGTCCGCCGGCATGCGCAGATCTGCGATCAGGAATTTCTCTTCGAACGTGTGCCCTCTGAATTCGAGACCGAGCAGATCGCGAATCGTGGAGCGCGCTCCGTCAGCCGCGACCACCCAGGCAGCGTCGAGTTGGTACGGGCCGTCAGGCGTCTCCACCGTCAGCGTGACGCCGTCGTTGCGCTTTTCGAGGCCGGTGACGCGATTGCGCCAACGCAGGTCGATCCCCGGCAATTCCTGCACGCGGTCGACCAGCGCCTTCTCCAGGTAGAATTGCTGGAGATTGATGAAGGCCGGCATCTTGTGGCCGTCCTCCGGCAACAGGTCGAAGGCATAGACCATCCGGTCGCCGAGAAACACCTTGCCGAGTTTCCAGGTCACGCCCATCTCGACCAGCTTTTCGCCGACGCCGAGGCGGTCCAGAATCTCAAGCGTTCGCTTGGAATAGCAAAGACCGCGCGACCCCTCCCCGATCCGATCGGCATCGTCCAGCAGCACCGAAGCCACGCCACGCTGCGCAAGATCGATTGCCATCGCAAGACCGACCGGCCCGGCGCCGACGATCGCCACTGTATGACGCACGGGTTTTGCGGAATCCTGATCCGGCGAGCGCCTGTAGCCGAAGTGGAACAGCGACTTGGGTTCGTTGGCGGCCACGGGTTCTTCTCCTCGTTCCGCTTACCCCTGCAACGCCGACCACATTTCGCGATCGCGCTCGGCGGTCCAGATTACCGGGTGATCGATACCCTTTGCCTCGTCATAGGCGCGCGCGACATTGAACGGCATGCAGTGTTCGTAGATCGCGTAGGTGGAGAATTTCGGGTCCATCGCCTCGCGTGCGGCGGCGAAGGCGTCTTTTAGCGACAGTCCCTTGCTCACGCTGTTCTGCGCCGAAGTGTAGAGCGTCGCGAGAAAATCGCGCGTGCCTTCGATCCCGGCCTGGACCTTGTCGGGGGTCGTGAGCGCCGCACCGCGACCGGGCACCAGCGCATTGGCCTTGAACTGCGCAAGTCGATCGAGCGTCTTCGGCCAGTCGGCGAGATGCGCGTCGCCGCAATAGCAGGCGGAGTGGTATTCGACGAGATCGCCGGAGAACACGACATTCGCATCTGGAACCCAGGCGATCACGTCGCCCGCGGTATGGCCGCGTCCGATATGCATGATGCGCACTTCGCGCTTTCCCAGCCAGACCGACATCTGCAGCGGGAAGGTGATGGTCGGCCAGGTCAAGCCGGAGATCGATTCGACCGCGCGGAACAGACGCGGGAAACGGCCGATCTCGGAATCCTTGTCCTGCTGGCCGCGCTCGACGATCAGATCGCGCGTTGCGTCGGAGGCGAGGATTTCTGCGTCGGTATAGGCCGAGGCGCCGAGCACCCGCACGGCGTGATAATGACTCAGCAGGACATATTTGATCGGCTTGTCGGTGATCTTACGCACGCGCTCGATCACTTCCAGCGCCATCACCGGTGTCGCCTGCGCGTCCACCACCATCACGCCGTCGTCGCCGACGATAATGCCAGAATTGGGATCGCCTTCCGCCGTGAACGCATAGAGGTCGCGACCGATCTCGTCGAACGAAATGGTCTTTTCGGCGGTATCGCCGGTCGAAGCAAAGCCCTTGGCCATCGTCGTCTCACTCCCGCCTCATCCTGAGAAGCGCAAGGCGCGTCTCGAAGGATGAGAGTTTTCTTTTCATTCGCCCGCCATGCGAGCGCGGGGCTACGCCCGCTCATCAGGACGAGGGAACAGCGCTGAGGCGTGTATCGTACCACCTCCTGCTCGATCGCGCCGAAGATCGAGCGGCCGTCCTTGTCGTCCATTTCGATCCGGACCTTGTCGCCATATTTCAGGAACGGCGTCGACGGCTTGCCGTGCAGGATGGTCTCGACCGTGCGTATTTCCGCGATACAGGAATAGCCGAGCCCGCCCTCGGCGATCGGCTTGCCAGGGCCGCCATTGGCGTCGCGGTTCGACACCGTGCCGGCGCCGAGGATCGTGCCGGCGCTCAGCGGCCGTGTCCGTGCGGCATGCATGATCAGCGTGGGGAAATCGAAGGTCATGTCGACGGAGCACATCGGCTTGCCGAACGGCTTGCCGTTGATAAAGCTCAGGAGCGGCAGATCGACCTTGGCGCCGTCCCAGGCCTTGCCAAGTTCGTCCGGCGTCACTGCAACGGGTGTGAAGGCCGACGGCGGTTTCGACTGCAGGAAGCCGAAGCCCTTCGGCAATTCCTGCGGCACGATGTTGCGCAGCGTGACGTCATTGACCAGCATGATCAGGCGGATCGCCTCTGCCGCCTGGTCGCGGGTCGGTCCCATCGGGACATCGCCGAGAATGACCACGACTTCGGCCTCGATATCGGCGCCAAAGGCCTCGTCGGCGAGCGGGATCGGATCGCGCGGCGCCATCACGACATCGGAGATGCCCTGATACATCAGCGGATCGGTCCAGAACGATTCCGGCACCTCCGCCCCGCGCGCCTGCCGCACCAGCGCCACGTGGTTCACATAGGCCGAACCGTCGAGCCATTGATAGGCCCGCGGCAAGGGCGACGCGGCTTTCGCCGGATCGAACGGCATGTGGGCGATGCGGTTTGCCTCGAGCGAATCCGAAATCTCGGTCAGCCGCGGGATCACCGCGTCCCAATCGTCGAGTGCGGCCTGCAGGGTCGGCGCCACCGCCGACGCATCGGCGCAGCGCGACAGGTCGCGCGAGACAACAACAAGGCGGCCGTCGCGGCCGCTCTTCAGCGAAGCAAGTTTCATGTCAGCGTGGCTCGCGGCGGTTCGGATCGAAGTGCTTCTTTAGCCCTTTCCAGCAGTCGATGTAATCGTCCTGCCGGGCTTCGTGTTCTGCCGCGTATTTCGTCACGCGCTGGCGAAAGCGAGTCTCGAACATGAAGGCCAGCGTATTCGACAGCTTCACCGGCTTGAGTTCGACATTGCTCGCATGTTCGAAGGCGTCCACATCGGGGCCATGGGGCAGCATGGTGTTGTGCAGCGAAAAGCCGCCCGGCACGAAGCCCTCCGGCTTTGCGTCATACACGCCGTAAACCAGGCCCATGAATTCCGACATGATGTTTCGGTGATACCAAGGCGGACGGAACGTGTTCTCCGCAACGCCCCAGCGCTCCGGGAAAATCACGAAGTCGATATTGGCGGTGCCGGGGGTCTCCGATGGCGAGGTCAGCACCGTGAAGATCGAAGGATCGGGGTGATCGAATAGAACCGCGCCGACCGGCGAGAAATGCCGCAGATTGTATTTGTAGGGTGCATAGTTTCCGTGCCACGCCACAACGTCGAGCGGGGAATGCGGCATGTTTGTCTCGAACAGTTCGCCGCCCCATTTCACATACAGCGTGCAGGGCTCCTCGACGTCCTCATAGGCCGCAACGGGGGTCAGAAAATCGCGCGGGTTGGCGAGACAGTTGGCGCCGATCGGGCCGCGGTCCGGCAACGTGAAGGCACCGCCATAATTCTCGCATACATAGGCGCGCGCCGGACCGTCGACGAGTTCGACCCGGAAGATGACGCCGCGCGGGATTACACAGATTTCGCCGGGCGCGATCTCGATCAGCCCGAACTCGGTGCGAAAACGCAGATTGCCCTGTTGGGCGACGATCAGCATCTCGCCATCGGCGTTGAAAAAATGCTCGCGCACCATCGACTCGGTGACAATGAGCACATGCGCGGCCATGCCGCTCATTGCTTCGCAATCCCCGGCCACGGTGACCGTTCGAAGGCCGGTCACGAAGGTATGCTTCGTCTTGGGGATCGGAATTGGACTCCAGCGCAGCTGGCCGATCGTCAGGTCGGTGTCGTCGCGTTCCGGCGCGGTTCGGATCAGTCCGCGATCGATCTTCTTGAAGCGGCCGGTATGGCGCACGGTCGGGCGGATCCGATAGAGCCAGGAGCGCTGGTTGGTCGCCTGCGGCGCGGTGAAAGGCGAACCGGAGAGTTGCTCGGCATAGAGCCCATAATTGATCTTCTGCGGCGAGTTGCGGCCGATTGGCAGTGCGCCTGGCAGCGCTTCGGTCTCGAACGAATTGCCAAAGCCGGACATATATTCGGCCGCATCCACCAGCGGCTCGGTGCGCATGCGGTCGGTCACGGCTGCAGGGGAAGCTTGCCGGCGGACGCGCGGCGCAGTGTCGATCTCGGCCATGATCTGTCCTCCCGTGTTGAGGGCGCCACCCCTACCGGACGGTCTTGATTATTGCGCTTCTAAGGCACAAACTTAGTTTCATTCGTAACTAATGTCAATCGGACGGTTACCAGCGACGTTTTCGCCTTGCAAGAAACGCGCGGGCAGTCCATATCGCTCCCATCGAGGCGACTCAGTCCTTTGAGCCGCCCGCGGGCCGCGTGAACGAAAATCAGATTGCACCATCGTGCAAAGACTTTCGGCCCGCCAACACTCTCCTTATAGCCGGCAGCCCTGACCACGCGGGATGTCTTCGAACCCGCGCGATGCGTCCGCCTCCCATCGAGGGATCCGGCGTTCGAGCTGCATGAAAGAACAAACATTGTCTCCTTTTCTCGACCTTGGGCTCGCCGAGCCCATCACCCGTGCTCTCGCCGAAGAGAGCTACGAAACCCCTACCCCGATCCAAGCCCAGACAATTCCTCAGGTTTTAGCCGGACGCGATGTGGTCGGCATCGCCCAGACCGGCACCGGCAAGACCGCGGCCTTTGCACTGCCGATCCTCAATCACCTGGCGAACAGGCTTCAGCGGCCCGAGCGCAAAAGCTGCCGCGTGCTGGTGCTTAGCCCGACCCGCGAATTGTCCGGCCAGATTGTCGACAGCTTCAAGACATACGGTCGCCACCTGAAAGTCACCGTGTGTCTGGCGATTGGCGGCGTTCCTCTGGGCCGACAAATCAGAGCTCTGTCGAATGGCTGCGATGTTCTGGTCGCAACGCCGGGACGGCTGCTCGATCTTGTCAATTCGAAGGCGCTGACCCTCGACAAGGTCGAGGTCCTGGTCCTCGACGAAGCCGACCGCATGCTCGACATGGGCTTCATCCATGACATCCGCCGCATCGTCGCGAAACTCCCGGCACAGCGGCAGACGCTGTTCTTCTCCGCCACCATGGCACGCGAAACCGAGGACCTTGGCCGCCTGATGCTGCGCGATCCGGCGCGGGTCGCGGTGACCCCCCAGGCCTCGACCGCGGAACGGGTGTCGCAGCGGGTCGTGCATGTCGAAAAATCCGGAAAGGCAGCGCTGCTCGCCGACATCCTGAAGACCGAGCCGATCGACCGCGCCATCGTCTTCACCCGCACCAAGCACGGCGCCGACCGCGTGGTGCGCCAGCTCGGCCAGCAGGGCCTTGCCGCCGAAGCGATCCACGGCAACAAGTCGCAGGGCCAGCGCGAGCGCGCGCTCGCCGCCTTCCGCGATGGCAAGATCAGGACGCTGATCGCAACCGACATCGCCGCGCGCGGGATCGATGTCGACGGCATTACCCATGTCATCAACTACGACCTGCCCAACGTGCCGGAGAGTTACGTCCACCGCATCGGCCGCACCGCCCGCGCGGGCGCTGAGGGCTTTGCGATCTCCTTCTGCGATCACGAGGAGCGCGCCTATCTGCGCGACATCGAGAAGCTGATCCGGATGGCGCTGCCGGCGTCCGGCAAGGCGGTGCCGATTGCGCGCGACGGAAGGCAGGCCGGGGCGGCTTCCCCAGCCCGCGGTCCGGCTGGCCAGCGCGGCGCGAACGGCAACGGCAGGCATGACGACCGGGATGGCGCCGCTCAGCCCGGCCGCAAGCGTCGCCGCCGCGGCCGCAACGCCCGCAAGGCCGCGCAGGGCCTGCCGCGAAATCCTGCCGAACGCAATGGCGGAAAGGCGGACGGTGCGATATCTTCCGTGGGATTCATGCGGGACCGGTCTGAGCGCCGCGAAGGCCGGCGGCCGGACGCACCGCGCTGAACCGGATTCTGAGAAGGACCACTGGATGTCGAAAGAAGAGATGCTCGAATTTGACGGCACCGTCACCGAGGTGCTGCCGGACGGAAACTTCCGCGTCAAGCTCGACAACGAGCACGAAATCCTCGCTTATACGGCCGGAAAGATGCGGAAATTCCGCATCCGGACTGGCGTCGGCGACCGCGTGATCGTGGAAATGTCGCCCTACGACCTCGCGCGCGGCCGCATCAGCTTCCGCCACAAGGGCGACGCTCCGTCGCCCTCGCCGCAGCAGCGGCGGCCGAACTTCCGCCGCAGATAGCCTCTCTCCTTGGTCCCGGCGAGCCTGCCGGGACCGCTTTTCCGGGGCACGCCGCCGTCGCTTTCACGGTTGCGGGGCGTG
>JBIQKQ010000084.1:0-3577 GCA_044506365.1 Hyphomicrobiales bacterium | reverse complement strand
CGGCGACCGCGTCATCGTGGAAATGTCGCCTTACGATCTCTCGCGCGGCCGCATCAGCTTCCGCCATCGCGGCAATGCCATGGCGGCCCCGCCGACACGGCGCCAGACCTTCGTGCGCAAGCGGTGAGCACCGACGCGCAAGCTGACTTCTCGAGCGGTGATTGAACGGCAATCGCCCTTCTCCGCATTGCCGTTCCGGCAATCAGAGTGTGAACGAAAAAATTCGTCGCCATTCTCGTTCGTCGCCATTCTCGTTGTTGACCGACATGGTCCAGCACGACCAGTCGCGGTCAGGGATGCCGCGGCTGTTGCACATAAGTTCGTGAGCAACGCCGATGGCATGCTCGCGCGCAGCTCCGACATTGGCGAAATCGGTGCCATCGGTATCGACAAGCGCTTCATTGTCGCGAAGATGGAAATCGTAGGTCGGCATCAGGCATCCCGCAAATTTTGATCCTGCAACCCGACCTGGCGCACCGATGGCGCGTATTGATTTAGCTCGATTGAACAAGGTCATTACGCGCCAGCCGCGCGCGAAGCCTGGCCCGTCCGGCAGCTCCGCCGGCAATCTCTATGAAAAAAATGGATTTGCTTCATCAGCCAACGCTCCGTGCAGCCATCATTGGACCGTCGAACTCTCGTCCGCTTTAGAGCTTCACACCGACCGCACGTGGAAGCCTGTCAAGACGGGTTACGCGGTAGCATTCACAGGCGCAGCCCTGAAGACTGTCGCGGTCGAGAATCTCGATCAGACCGCGGCTATACCTGATCAGGCCCCTGCGCTGCATCGCTTGCGCAAGAAGCGTGACGGTGGTGCGCCTGACGCCCAGCATCTGCGCCAGAAATTCCTGCGTCAGCGGCACGCTGCTGCTTTGGATGCGGTCGCTGGTTTGCAACAGCCAGCGGCACAGTCGTGACGAAGCGTCATGGACAACGTTGCAGGCGGCAACCTGTTGCGCTTCGGCCCACAACAGCTCGGTATAGCCCCCGACCAGCGCGTGGATCGCCAAGTTGTTGCCGGCAACCTGCTCGAAGCGGTCGCCGCGGATCACTGAAAAGCGACCTCCGATCTGCACAGCAGCCCGCGTGAATGAAAAGCGCGGGCCGAGCGCGCGGTGCAGCCCGAGTGCACCTTCCCATCCGATCGTTGCGGTTTCGATCGAGGTGCCGTCTTCGGTGATAACCAGGAGCGAAATCAGCCCGGATTGCGGAAAATAGACCCGATCCATTGGGGCGCCTGGCTCGAAGATCACCGTTCCGTGCTGCAACGAGACCTGTCGCAAATCTCGTTCGAGCGATCCGAGAGCTTCGGCCGAAAGCGCGGCAAGCAGCCGATTGTCCCGATGGCCCTGCGAGAGGGTATTGCACACGACATGCTCCTGGCTGGCCGGCAGACCGACAATGCTCGCGTCGAGTGTGCTGATTAAGCGCCGCTCCACATGCGAGAGCCGCAGGTCCGAACGGGTCTAACTTCCCAGGATTGAAATTGCCGCGGGCGGTTTGCGCGGCCTCGTCGATTAAAGCATGAGCTTCAGATTGGTTCCGATCCATCAAGGCGATGCCTGCGTCTCGTTTCGTCAGCGATCACTACACGTCGAAGCAGCGTCACCATCGCCGTCGCTCTGGCAACGCACGCGTCACCGCGCAAAAATTGACGACCTCTCAGTTGCCTCAGCCATCTCGCGAATCCGGCCGATTGCCAGGTTGGCAAGCCGGAGCTTGTTGGTTTCTCCGCACGCGGCAAGATCCAACAAGATGGAGGCAAGCATTTCTTTCAAGCGGTCGTCATTCAAACTAAGCGGAATGGACCAATCATGGAGATACGCGAGCGCCATATCGTAGGCGTCGCCGACACTGCTCACCAATTTATCATCCAGCACTTCTTTGCAACGCAACATACGCCAACTCCTCTGAGACAATTGCCTCGGGAAGATCAATCTAGAGCGGGCAAAATAATCCTGTCTGTTCGATACCGAACAATGATCGCGCAAACCGCAAAGGCGCAGTCACTTTCACGACCAACGCGTCGTTTGGCGTACAGACCGCTGCGAAGCGCGGGCGATCAGGCCTCATGATCGAAGACGTCTATTTTTCCGCTTATTGTTCGGCTGTGTCCGACCTTGCTCAACTGCGACCTCACCCGCGAAGAATCGGCGAGGCTGTCGGAGATGCTTCGGGACTGAAGATGCTTTCGGGAAAAGCTTTTCGCCTTACCCGCAAGGGGCCTGGTCGGCGTCGTCTCCCAGCAAAATTAGATCAGGCGGTCGGCCAGATGGCTGGGCGCCTGAACACGGAGACGATCCCTGCCCCGCCGACGCCTTACGTTTGCGCCACCCGTCAGCCGACCACCGCCGGCAGCGAAACGAAGCCCCGGAAGCGCGCGCGCGGCGAGCGGATGGGTTCACCGTCCAGCCGGTATTCCGGAAAGCGCGCGAGAAAGCGGTCCAGCGCGATACGGCCTTCGAGCCGGGCAACATTCATTCCGGCGCAGACGTGAATGCCGCTGGCGAAGGCCAGATGCCGGTTGGGCGTGCGGGCGACATCGAAGCGGTCGGGATCGGGAAAATATTTGGGATCGCGGTTGGCGGCGGCGATCGCGATGGTGATCAGATCGCCCTCCTTCATCGGCACCCCACCAAGCACCGTGTCGGCGACGACGCGGCGGTTGCCGAGCTGGTTGGAGCTTTCAAAGCGCAGCACTTCTTCCACCGCCGTCTTCATCAATGAGGGCTGCGCCATAAGCCGTGCTTTTTCGTCCGGCCATTGCAACAGGGTGTGGAGCGCATTGCCGATCAGGTTGGTAGTGGTTTCGTGCCCGGCATTGAGGATAAAGATGCAGTTCTGGAGGAGTTCGGTCTCGGTCAGCTTGCGGCCCTCGTGCTCGCCGATGATCAGGCGGGTCAGCACGTCCTTGTTTGGATCGCCGGGGCGCGCACGCCGGTCGTCGGTCAGGATTTTCAGATAGGCTAAAAACTCGCGCACCGCGTCGTTGCCGGCTTTGGTCTGCGCGTCGGTCAGGACGGGTTCGAGCGCGCCGAGGATTGCAAGCGACCAGCCGCGTAGCGGTCCCCTCTCCTCGTGCGGCACGCCAAGCAGATTGCCGATGATCTCGACCGGAATGGCGGAGGCGAAGTCCTCGATCAGGTCGACCTTGCCCTTGCGTTCCAGTTGCCCAAGCAGCCGGTCGACCAGTTCGATCAGGCCAGGCTCCATCTCGGCGATGGCCCGCGGCGAGAGCGCGCCGGCAATGGCGCGCCGCACCTGAGTGTGCAGCGGTGGATCATTGAATACGAGACTGGTGGTGTGATGCTCGAACAGCGGGGTGTCGCCGAATTTTGGGAGAAACTCGACCTTCTTGTCGGACGAATAGGTCCTGGCGTCCTTGTAGAGCGTCTCGCAATCGTCGTAGCGGGTGATGATGTAGCTGCCGTCGGGCATCCGGTGAACCGGGTCGTATTCGCGCAGCGCGTGAAAATACGGATAGGGATCATCGATGAAATCGCCGGGCAGGCGCTTGAGGTCGAAAGCGCGGGCGGCGGCGGCCGCTTCGGCGGCAGTGGCAAATCTCGGCATTCCG
>JBIQKQ010000083.1:0-14871 GCA_044506365.1 Hyphomicrobiales bacterium | reverse complement strand
GCGACATGGGCTTCGCCTCGCAGAAGACCTACGACATCGAGGTCTGGCTGCCGGGCCAGAACGCCTATCGCGAAATCTCGTCCTGCTCGGTTTGCGGCGACTTCCAGGCGCGCCGCATGAACGCGCGCTACAAGGGCAAGGACGGAAAGGCGAAGGGCTTTGTCCACACGCTGAACGGCTCGGGCGTCGCCGTCGGCCGCGCACTGATCGCGGTGATGGAGACCTATCAGCAGGCCGACGGATCGATCGTGGTGCCTGACGCGCTGCGGCCCTATATGGGCGGCATGACAGTGATCGAGAAGAAGCGATGAGAATGCAGGTTTTCGTTGCCGCGCGACGCGCTCTCTCAACTCCCTCCCCCCTTGTGGGGGAGGGTTGGGGAGGGGGGTGGTCATGTGCCTCGCAACCTTCGACATACGCCCCGACAACTCCGCCCCCCACCCCCGACCCCTCCCCACAAGGGGGAGGGGAACAGAGCAGCGTGCGCGGGTCGATCTAATGCGCATTCTCGTCACCAACGACGACGGCATCCATGCCGAAGGGCTTCGCGTCTGCGAGGACATCGCGCGTGTGCTGTCCGATGAGGTATGGGTGGTCGCCCCGGAGACCGACAATTCCGGTGTGTCGCATTCGCTCTCGCTGAACGATCCGCTGCGGCTGCGCGAGATCGGTCCGCGTCATTTCGCGGTCAAGGGAACGCCGACCGATTGCGTGATCATGGCGGTCCGCCACATCATGACCGATACCCCCCCGGACCTTGTGCTGTCCGGCGTCAACCGCGGCCAGAACGCGGCCGAGGATGTCGGCTATTCCGGCACCGTCGCCGGCGCGCTGGAAGGCACCGTGCTCAACATCCCCTCGATCGCGCTCTCGCAGGCCTATGGCCCGGGAAACCGCGATAATCCGCCCTGGGATACCGGACGCAAATTCGGGCCGGACGTGGTGCGGCAGGTGCTGGCGACCGGGATCCCGAAGGGCTCGCTGGTCAACGTCAATTTCCCCGACTGTCATGCCGATGCCGTGCAGGGCGTGTCGGTGACCGCGCAGGGGCGCCGCAACCAGGAGCTCTTGCGGATCGAGCCGCGCTTCGACGGCCGGTCGAACCCGTATTTCTGGATCGCGTTTTCGAGGAAGGGCAGGCCCGAGCCGGTCGACGGTACTGACCTTTCGGCGCTGGCCCAGAACCGCATTTCGGTGACGCCGCTGCGGCTCGACCAGACCGACCACGATTTCATGACGCGGCTTGCGGAAGGATTCGACTAGACTCTTTACGTTCGCGTTGTCTCGCCACACTCTATCCGCTCGTCCCCGCGAAGGCGGGGATACAGAGCCACGGACGCTCGATTCCCACCGGCGTTTTCACGCGGACCGCGCGAAGCGCGGCCCCCGGGGGCGGGAATGAGCGAGGAGAGACATGTCATGTGGCCGTCGAAGAGCAAGAAAATGGATCGCATGGAATTTCTGCTGACGCTGCGGCGTCGTGGGATCACCGATGCCGCGGTGCTGCGCGCCATGGACGAAGTGCCGCGTGAGATGTTTGTCAGCGAGGATACGAAGGCGCAGGCCTATCAGGATCACGCGCTGCCGATCGATTGCGGCCAGACCATCAGCCAGCCCTATGTGGTCGCCTACATGACCGAATTGCTGGAACTGGAGTCGCATCACCGCGTGCTCGAAATCGGCACCGGCTCCGGCTATCAGGCCGCGGTGCTGTCGCGCATCGCGGCGCGTGTGGTGTCGGTCGAGCGCTATCGCACCCTCGCCGAGAAAGCGCGCAAGACCTTCGACCGCGTGGGCTATACCAATATCGACGTGATCCTCGGCGACGGCTTCGAGGGCGCGCCGCACCTTGCACCTTTCGATCGCATCATCGTAACGGCGGCGGCCGAGACGATCCCGGAAACATTGGTGGAACAGCTTGCCGATGGCGGCATCATGGTGCTGCCGCTCGGCCCGCGCGACGCGCCGCAGCGGATCGTGCGGCTTCGGAAGAATCCGGACGGCATTGAGCGAGAGGACCTGATCGCCGTGCGTTTCGTGCCGCTGGTGCAAGGGCAGGCGAAGGAGTTGTGAGCGGACCGGCAAATGGATCGTCCGCTTTGGCGCGGCGAAGCGTTTGCTTAACCTTTACGTTTCGGCTTGGCTTAAAGCCTTATTTACTTCGCGAGTGTTTAACTTCGCTCACTGTCTTGTAGCGTGAGTGAGTTTGTAAGATGCGTTCTGCTGAGCCCGCCCGCTCGCCTGCCGTGTCGCGTCTGGCCGTCTGCACTGCGCTCGCGCTTGCGACCGCCGCGTGTTCGAGCGACGTCAGCCGCATCGATCAGCCGTTCTCCAATCCGTTTTCGTCGCAGCCGGCAACGACCGGTTCGGTCGCCGCGCAGCAGCCCCATAGCCAGATCCACAGCCAGCCGCTGCCGCCTGCGCAGCCCTATCACCAGCAGGGCGCGCCGCACTACCAGCAGTCCTACGGCCAGCCCGCGCCGGTGGCACAGTCCGCCGGCTATCAGCCGCAGGGCGTCTCTGGCGGCGGCCGCGGCGTCACGCCGTATCAACCGCAGCCCGAGATGACCGGCTCGGTGGCGCCGCGCCCGGCGGCGCAGCCGCAACCCGGAAACCGCTGGGACTGGAACGGCGGCACGCCGATCACGGTCGGGCAGGGCGACACGCTGCAGACGATTTCCCGGCGCTACGGGGTACCGCCGATCGCCATCGCCGAGGCGAACGGCATGACAACCGGAACGCCGATCTATCCGGGCCAGCGCCTCGTCATTCCGAAATACAGCTATTCCGGTGCGCAGCCGGCCTCCGTGCAGCAGGCGTCGGCCCAGCCCGCCCCGCGCCAGCCGCAGGCTGCCGCGCCGGTCACGACCGGCAGTGTGCGTCAGGCGCCGCCCGCGCGTGCACTTGCTGCGCAGGGGCATGTGCATACGGTCGCGCCCGGCGAGACCATGTACAGCATCGGCCGCCGCTACAATGTCAGCCCGGTCGCGATCGCGCAGGCCAACCGGCTGCCGCCGCACCACAAGCTGCGCATGGGCGAGCAGATCACCATTCCGGGTACATCCCGCGCGGCGCAGGCGCAGGCACCGCGGCCGGCACAAGCGCCCGCGCCCGCGCCGGTCGCGCAGCGCGAGACGCCGGCCATGCCGCCGGTGCAGCGGGTCGCCGAAGCACATGCCCAGCCGATGGCATCCGCCCGTGCGATCGCTCCGGTGAAGGAGACGCCGGTCGAGCAGGCAAAGGCCGACAGCGACGATCAGGCAGCGGCGGGCAGTTCGCCCGGCTTCCGCTGGCCGGTGCGCGGCCGCGTGATTGCGGGCTTCGGTCCGAAGCCGACCGGCCAGCAGAATGACGGCATCAATATCGCGGTGCCGGAGGGCACGCCGGTCAAGGCGTCCGAGGACGGCGTGGTCGCCTATTCGGGCAATGAGTTGAAGGGCTATGGCAATCTCGTGCTGGTGCGTCATGCCAACGGCCATGTCACCGCCTACGCCCATGCCAGCGAGTTGCTGGTCAAGCGCGGCGATACCGTCAAGCGCGGGCAGACGATTGCAAAGTCCGGTCAGACCGGGAATGTCTCATCGCCGCAGCTGCATTTTGAGATCCGCAAGGGCGCGACCCCGGTCGACCCGATGCAGTTCCTCACCGGCGCGAGCTGATTGTCATTGCGGGGCGCGACGTAGGTGCGGCGCCCCCGCGAACCAGTCACGACAGCCGCACGCCCTTGCGGCCCGCATAATCCTGGATGAATTGCCACGCTACGCGTCCGGACCGCGAGCCGCGCGTCGTCGCCCATTCCAGCGCCTCGCGCCGCAGCTCTTCGGGATCGGCGGGAATGCGGAAATGCTCCACATAGCCCTGGACCATCGCGAGGAATTCGTCCTGGCTGCATTTGTGAAAGCCGAGCCACAGCCCGAACCGATCAGAGAGCGACACCTTTTCCTCGACGGCCTCGCCCGGATTGATCGCGGTCGAGCGCTCGTTCTCCATCATGTCGCGTGCCATCAGATGGCGGCGGTTGGAGGTGGCGTACAGAATCACGTTTTCCGGCCGGCCCTCGATGCCGCCTTCCAGCACCGCCTTCAGCGACTTGTAGGAGGTGTCGTCGCCATCGAAGGACAGGTCGTCGCAGAACACGATGAAGCGGAACGGCGCCTCCCGCAGCATCGCCATCAGAGTCGGAAGGCTCTCGATATCCTCGCGATGAATTTCGATCAGCTTGAGCTGGCCGGGCTCGCTTGACGCGGCATTGACGCTCGCATGGGCGGCCTTGACCAGCGAGGACTTGCCCATGCCGCGCGCGCCCCAGAGCAGCGCGTTGTTGGCCGGCAGGCCCTTGGCAAACCGCTCGGTATTCTCGATCAGGGTGTCGCGCATCCGGTCGATGCCCTTGAGCAGACCGAGATCGACGCGGTTCACGCGCTTCACCGGGACGAGGAGGCCGCCATCGGCATGCCAGACGAAGGCATCGGCGGCGGCGAAATCGGCGCCCGGATTGGGCGCCGGCGACAGCCGTTCAAGCGCCTCGGCAATACGGCCGAATGGGTCCGGGTCCGGGCCCGCCGCCCTGGTCTTCTTGGACCTGCCCTTAGGCGCGGCCTTGGGCGTCACCTTGGGCGACACCTTGGACCTGCCTCGCGGAGCCACCCGCGCCGGGCTGGGCTTTGCAGATTTCCTGGCTTTGCGCATGCGGCGGCGGATCCTCTTGCAATGCTGTGGCGCACCCCTTAGCTGCATGAAAAAAGGCCTGCAAGGCCAGACATTTGCAGCGTGCTTGCGGCATCTTGGCTGAAACCCCGCGCGACATTGCAATTGAACGAGCGGTCGCTATAGTCCGCGCCGTTTTGGGCGCGGTGTTTCGCGCCGAACGACACGCTCAAAAGAGGCCGTTCGATGCTGATTACGCCCGCCTATGCGCAGGCCGGTGGCGATGCCAATTCGATGCTGGTTTCGCTGCTGCCTTTCGTTCTGATCTTCGTCATCATGTATTTCCTGATCCTGCGGCCACAGCAGAAGCGTGTGAAGCAGCACCAGGAGATGGTGAAAAATGTGCGCCGCGGCGACACCGTGGTCACCTCAGGCGGCCTGATCGGGAAGGTGACCAAGGTCATCGACGACGACCAGCTGGAGGTCGAGGTCGCGGACGGCGTCAAGATTCGCCAGATGCGCCAGATGATCAGCGATGTGCGCGCCAAGGGCGAACCGGTGAAGGGCGAGCCGGCCAAGAGCGAGGGATAAACGGCACTTCCGGCGTAGAGGGGCGCGCCTGACGTTCCCGCCATAACGGACGGCAATACGGACCAAAGGCCGATGCTTTACATTTCGCGCTGGAAGATGACGGCGATCATCGCGATCACGCTGCTGATTTGCAGCTTCGCGATTCCCAATTTCTTTCCAAAAGAGGTCGTCGAAGCATGGCCGAAATGGGCGCAGCGCCACATCGTGCTGGGCCTCGATCTGCAGGGCGGGTCGCACATCCTGCTGGAGGTGGACTCGGCCGCGGTGCGCAAGGAGAAGGTCGAGGCATTGCGCGACGACGTGCGCCGCGTGGTCCGCGAGAACAGGCTCGGCAGCCCGGCGGCGGTCACCGTTCGCGGCAATAGCGTCGAATTCCGGATTCGCGAGGGCGTCGACCCCAATCTGGCGATGCAGAAATTCCAGGAACTGTCGCAGCCACTCGGCGGCCTGCTGCAGGCCACCGGTCAGCGCAGCGTTGAGGTCACGAATGTGGGCGGCGGCCTGTTCCGTCTGACGGTGACCGAACCTGCCTTGGTCGAGCGGATCCGCCAGTCGGTCGATCAGTCGATCCAAATCGTCGAGCGGCGCGTCAACGAACTCGGCACCGTCGAGCCATCGATTCAGCGCCAGGGCGTCGACCGCGTGCTGGTCCAAGTGCCGGGTCTGCAGGATCCTCAGCGTCTCAAGGAACTGCTCGGCAAGACCGCGAAACTCACCTTCCGGATGGTCGATATGACGACGACGCCGGAACAGGCCGAGATGGGCAAGCTGCCGCCCGAATCCGAGTTGTTGCGAGGCAGCAAGTCCGAAAACGGCCAGCCCTATGTGATCGAGAAGCGCGTGGTCGTGTCGGGCGAAGACCTTGTCGATGCACAGCCGGGCTTTGACCAGCGAACCAGCGAGCCGGTGGTCAACTTCCGCTTCAACAACAATGGCGCGCGGCGCTTCGCCGAGGCGACCCAGGCCAATGTCGGCCGGCCCTTCGCGATCGTGCTCGACAATGAGGTGATCTCGGCTCCCGTGATCCGTGAGCCGATCATCGGCGGTTCGGGCCAGATTTCCGGCAATTTCACCGTGGAGGCAGCGAACGACCTCGCGATCCTGCTGCGCGCCGGCGCGCTGCCGGCGCCCCTGACCATCATCGAGGAACGGACCGTGGGCCCCGGCCTCGGCCAGGATTCGATCGACAACGGCATGCGCGCCGCCTGGATCGGCTCGCTCGCCGTCATCATCTTCATGTTTGCGACCTACGGCCTGTTCGGCCTGTTCGCCAACATCGCGGTGGTGATCAACGTCGCGATGATCTTCGGCATCCTGTCCTTGCTCAACGCCACGCTGACGCTGCCCGGCATCTGCGGCATCGTGCTCACCGTCGGCATCGCCGTCGACTCCAACGTGCTGATCTACGAGCGCATCCGTGAAGAGGTGAGGGCGGGCCGCAGCGCGCTCAATGCGCTCGATGCCGGCTTCACCCGCGCGCTCGCGACCATTCTCGATTCCAATATCACCACTTTCATCGCCGCCGCCGTGCTGTTCTATATCGGCACCGGTCCGGTGCGCGGCTTTGCGGTGACGCTCGGCATCGGCATCATGACCACCGTGTTCACCGCCTTCACCCTGACGCGATTGATGGTGGCCTTGTGGGTGCGCTGGTGGCGCCCGCGCACCATCCCGATCTGATATCAGAGAACGCCCGTGCGCATTCCTCTTCTTCGTCTCGTCCCGGACGATACCAAATTCGACTTCATGCGCTTCCGGCGCATCAGCTTTCCGATCTCGGCGATCCTGTCGATCGCCGCGATGGCGCTGTTCTTCTTCAACGGCCTCAATCTCGGCGTCGACTTCGTCGGCGGCACGCTGATGGAGGTGCAGTCGAAGTCCGGCCCGGCCGATCTCGCAAAGATGCGCGCCACGGTCGGCTCGCTCAATCTCGGCGATGCGCAGCTTCAGCAATTCGGCGCGCCGACCGACGTGCTGATCCGCATCCCGCAGCAACCGGGTGGCGAGGTCGCCCAGCAGGAGGCCGCGCAAAAGGTGCGTGCCGCTTTGGGAGATGGCATCGAGGTCCGGCGTATCGAGGTGGTCGGCCCGCGCGTTTCCACCGAACTTCTGGCCTACGGCATCTTCGGATTGCTGGTCGCGATCCTGGGCATCTTCATCTATCTGTGGTTCCGGTTTGAATGGCAGTTTGCGCTCGGCGCCATGATCGCGAACGTGCACGACCTCGTGCTCACGATCGGGTTCCTGTCGCTGATGCAGATCGATTTCGATCTCAATGGCATCGCGGCGCTAATGACGATTCTCGGCTATTCACTCAACGACACCGTTGTCATCTACGACCGCATCCGCGAGATGCTGCGGCGCTACAAGAAGATGTCGATCGCCGATCTGCTCAATATTTCGGTCAACTCCACCCTGTCGCGCTCGGTGATCACCCACGTCACGGTGACGCTGGCTTTGCTCGCCCTGTTCTTCTTCGGCGGGCACGCGATTCACGCCTTTACCGCGACCATGCTGTTCGGCGTGGTGCTGGTCGGCACCTATACCTCGATCTTCATCGCGGCGCCGATCCTGATCTATCTCGGCGTCGGCTACGGCCGCCAGGAGGCCGACGAGCCCGCGCCAGAAACATTCGTTGCCGATGTTGGGTCCGACAAGCCGGCGACCGCGAAAGCTGCGGCGAAGCCCGCCGCCGCCAAGCGGTGAGCCTGAAGCGCCGAGCTTGGACCGGCCGGACGAACCAGCGCATTTTCCACGGCCGGCGCCGATCGAGTCCTATGGTCGGGGCGGCTTTCGCTTTGCCGGCATGTCGCATCGCGGTTCGCTGCTGCTGCTTCCAAGCGGCATCTGGGCCTGGCCGGTGAACGATCCCGCGGGCATCACAGCACAAACGCTGGCCCCGGTGATCGCCGAGTCAGATCGAATCGGCATTGTCCTGATCGGAACCGGGCACACACGCTGGCCCTTACCCGCCGAGCTGATGCAACTTTTCGCCGCGCACCGGATTTCCGCCGAGACCAGCCGCACCGGTCAGGCCGCCAATACCTACAATATCCTGCTCGAAGAGGGGCGACGCGTCGCCGCGGCTTTGATTGCGATCGATTAGCCCGCGCGGAGCAGGCCCGGAAAACGCATGACGGAGCCGTCCGACTATTGCGAAGCGCTGGTGCGGGACGCCGACAAGGATCGCTTTCTCGCGGCCCTGTTCGCTCCCGCTGCGAGCCGTCCTGACCTATTCGCGCTCTACGCCTTCGATCTCGAGACCGCGGCGGTTGCGCATCGGGTCCGCGATCCGGTTGCCGGCGAAATACGGCTGCAATGGTGGCACGAGGCTCTGCACGACGATCGCGATGCGTCAGGCCATCCGGTTGCCGACGCGATGAGATCGCTGCTGCGGCGTCACGGCACCGGCACGGCAGAGGCACTCGGCCTGATCGATGCGCGGCGGCGCGACCTCTATGCCGACGGAGAACGGACCGAGGCGGAGTTCGAACTGTCCGCATCGCAAACCGCAGGCGCAATCTTTCTGATCGCCGCGAGGATACTCGTCCCCGCACCGGATGATGCAGTCAGACTGGCGGCGCATCACGCCGGCGTGGCCGCCGCGGCCTCGCAGCTTACCGCGGCAGAGGCGGATGCGTTCGATCCTGCCGCTCTCGCCAAGCGCCATCGTAGCGCCGCGCGCGATCTGATCGCGCAATTGCCAGCGGCGGTGCTGCCGGCTTTCCTGCCGCTCGTGCTTGTGGTGGACGGCCGGGCATCGCTGCCGCAATGGCGCAAGCAATGGATCCTGTGGCGCGCGTCGAAGCATCTGACGCGGTGGCTATGAGCGGGAGCAAATTGTGGTCATCGCCAGCGAAGCGACGTCGCCCCGGATCGATCAGTGAAGGCTTCCTCGCTTCGTTCCTCGCAATGACGAATGCGAGACAGGCGCTGCGCTAGAACGCGAACCGGTCCCGCAGATTCTGACGCCCTGCGATGATGCGGGCCACCACTTCCTTTTCGGAGTCGCTCGCGAGCAGGGGATCGATCAGGTCGATCTGGTTCATGGCCACGAGCTGCAGGATGTCGGTGCGGATATCGCCGCCGACGTTGCGCGGCAGGCGGTCCACCACCTGCAGGCGCTCGGGCGCGACGACGCGCTGCGGATTGTCGGCCAGAAATCGCACGAGGTCGTTCTCGCTCAGCCGCTCGCCCTCCACAAAGGCATAGAGGCCTGTACCGGTGCGGCGGTCGGGAAACGGCACGATGATCGCGTCGCGCACGCCATCATGCTGCTTCAGCCTTGCGGTCAGACGCGGCGCGTCATTGACAAAACGCGGACCCGAGCCTTCGCGGTCGGTGAAATTGAGCAGGCCACGGGTGATCCAGTAATAGACCTTCTTGCCGGTCGCCATCCAGACGCGGGTCGGCCAGGTCTTGCGCGCAAGGATGCGCTTCTCGGTCGCGGTCAACGAGGACGGAGCGTAGCGGCGTTTGTGCTTGAGCATGTGCCGCAGGTCTTCGTAAGCGGCCAAGCGGAACATCCGGCCCCGACGCCGGAAGTGCGTCGCGAGCTGGAAGTCGGTCAGCGAGGCATCGCCCGTCGGCGTCCGCAGCCAGTTCTGTTCCTTGGCGAGGTCGTTATGCGTCAGCCCTTCGCGGTGAATGGCGCCAAGCGCGCGTCTTGCCGAACGGAAGAAATGCGCGTCGCCTTCCGGCTTGGCGATATGCAGCGGCAGCCCATCGATCCAGCCGCGCACCAGCACCTTGTCGCCGAGATACAAAAGCGGTGGGGCGATCCCGATGGAGCCGGCGATGGCCAGTCCGCGCGCCTCGCGCTTCAGGAAATGGCGCGCGATGCCGTAGCTCCACCATGGCACGAGATCGATCCGTCGCAGGACGGCTTCGACCTCGCCGTTTGCGGAAACGAAGGTGCCGCGCTCGACGGTCGAGAAGACGTCTTGTTTGAGCACGACGTGGCTGGTGAAGCGGCCGGCGAGTTCGGACGGTGTGGTGTCGGGGTCGGTCATTCGGCTCAGACAGTTGGTCGGTCCGGCTTCTAGCACGCGGCGGGCCTCCGGGTCGCGGAAGAGACTCATGCGGCGGCCGTCACTCCTCCACTGGCCCAGCGGTCGAGGTCGCTCAGCGCACGTGCGGACAGCGCGCGCTTCTTCGCAAGCGTCCTGGCGGCGCCGCGCAGCCGCTCGCCGGAGGCGGACCGGGTCGGCGTCTGCGACAGTGGCGGGAACAGCCCGAAATTGATGTTCATCGGCTGGAAGCTGCGCGGACCGGCATCGATTGTTTCGATATGCCCGCCGGTGATGTGGGCGAGCAGCGCACCATGCGCCGTGGTGGCGGGCGGCGACACAAGCGGAACGGCGGTCCGTTCGGCGGCGGCGAAGCGGCCGGCAAGAAGGCCGATCGCCGCTGATTCAACATAGCCTTCGCAGCCGGTGATCTGGCCGGCGAAACGCAGGCGCGGCATCGCGCGAAGCCGCAACCGCTCGTCCAGCAGGAGCGGAGAATTCAGATAGGTGTTGCGATGCAGCCCGCCGAGCCGGGCGAATTCGGCGCGTTCGAGGCCGGGTATCGTCCGGAAGATGCGGACCTGCTCGCCGTGTTTCAGCTTGGTCTGGAAGCCCACCATATTGAACAGCGTGCCGAGCCTGTTGTCCTGGCGGAGTTGCACCACCGCATAGGCCTTGCGGTCGGGCTGATGCGGATTGGTGAGACCGAACGGCTTCATCGGTCCGTGCCGCAGCGTCTCGCGCCCGCGTTCGGCCATCACCTCGATCGGCAGGCAGCCGTCGAAATAGGGTGTCGAGGTTTCCCACTCTTTGAAGGAGACCTTCTCCGCTGCCAGGAGCGCGTCGATGAAGGCTTCGTATTGCTCGCGGTCGAGCGGACAGTTGATGTAATCGGCGCCCGAGCCGCCGGGTCCGGTCTTGTCGTAGCGCGACTGGAGCCAGGCGACCGACATGTCGATGGTCTCGCGATGCACGATCGGAGCGATCGCGTCGAAAAAGGCCAGTGAGCTTTCCCCGGTGAGATCGCGGATCGCTTCCGCAAGCGGGGGCGAGGTGAGGGGGCCGGTCGCGACGATGACGCTGTCCCAGTCGTCGCGCGGCAATCCGTCGATTTCTGCGCGGTCAATCGCGATCAGGGGGTGCGTTTCGATCGCCTGCGTCACGGCGGCGGAGAAACCGATGCGGTCGACCGCCAGTGCGCCGCCGGCCGGCACCTGATTTGCGTCGGCGGCGCGCAGGATCAGCGATTCGAGCCGGCGCATCTCCTCATGCAGCAGCCCGACCGCGCTGGTCTCGCGATCGTCGGAGCGGAACGAATTGGAGCAGACAAGTTCGGCGAGGCTGTCGGTCTGATGCGCGGCGGTCTGACGGAGCGGGCGCATTTCGTGCAGCACGACGGGCACGTTGTGAGTCGCCAACTGCCAGGCGGCTTCGCAACCGGCGAGGCCCCCGCCGACGATATGAACCGGGTTTGAACGCGACATGGCGCCTCCCTAGGGGAAGCGGAGGTCCCGGGCAATCACCCAATTGCGCAAACGAAAACGCCCGCAAGGATTGCGGGCGCTTTCAGTTGTTCCGACTGAAAATTCAATCAGGCGGTGCGCTCGGCGGCCTCCCAGGCGATCCGGGGAATGTCCGAACGGTTGATTCCGATGTCTGCGAGCTCGCGGTCGCCCAGCCGGGACAGCTCCTGAAGGCTGTTCCCGTAGGCGCGCCACTGGCGCAGGAAGCGGAAGAAGTGTGCGAGGAACATGGCTCTCATCCCTTTGAAACATCAGAAGAACGGCATCTGATTCTGTAACCAAGATAGGGATTCATGTTGCGATGCAACAGAGCTGATGCTGCGGTGCAGCTATGCACATTTTGCATGTTGATGGTCATATTCGATTAAACATCGGCCCGAAGTCTGCGGATTTTCGCCGAAAATGGAATCCTGCCGGGATCGCCGCCCCTCCGGAATTGCATGGGTCCGACTTTCGCGATCGCGGTGCGGCTGGGCGCGAGGTCAGGCGGTTCCCCGCAACCTCAGCGCGGCCGGACCCCCGGCTTGCCGCTTGGCGGGAACAGGAACTCCACCCCGGCGCTTTCCAGGGCGGCCTGCAGCGGCGCAAGCGCTTCCTCCCGCCCCGGCGGCGGCCCGTCCATCTCCTCTAGCCGGCGGATGGTCGAACTCGATACGCGGGCGGCTTGCGACAGCTCGCGCACCGACCAGTTGAGGATACCGCGGGCGGCCCGCAACTGTGCGCCGGTCAGCACGGTGCTGTCCACGTCGCTGGCGGCCGGCCAGACCTTGCTCTCGTGAATGTCCAGCGAAATGCCAACCCATTCGCGAACCGTGCCGGATTCGAGCATGATCGGCGCGGCGCGCGAGAGCATCCACCGATAGTCGCCCTCTGGCTGCCTGATCCGATGCTCGATCACATAGTCGCGCTTGTTGGTCACCGTTTCCGTCCAGGCCAGCGACGTCTTTTCGCGATCGTCCGGGTGCACCAGATCGATCCACCGCGATCCCAGCAATTCCGCGGGATTCTCGCCGCGCAACTCGCGCCAGTTGCGGATATCGCGGAGCTGACCCTCAGCGTCAGCGGTCCAGACGAACGCGTTGGTCGCGGCCACCAGCGCGCGAAACCGCGATTCAGCCGCTTCCTTGGACAGCAACGCTTCGCGCTGCGAGGTGACGTCGAGCAGGACTCCGAATGCGCGGACCGGCTTGCCGCTCTTGTCGAGCTGGACTTCGCTGCGGTTGGACAGCCAGCGCAGCTTGCCGTTCGGCTGGATGATCCGCAATTCGCGGTCGAGCGGCAGTCCTTCGCTGACGATCCGGTCGAATTCGCCCGCGGGCCGCCGGTCATCGGGATGCATCAGCTGAACGATGGCCTCATAGGACGGCTCGACCGCGCCGGGAGCCAGCCCCAGCAGTTCGTAGAATCCGTCCGACCACACCATTTTGCCGGTCGCGAAATCGAGGTTCCAGACCCCGGCGCTACTCTTGCGTTCGAGAATCTCCAGCGTTTCTTCGGGCTGGGATTGGTTGAGCGTCAGCACCATAGCACCCTCGTGGGATCGGGCTGCGTCGGCAGGATCGAAATTTATTACTCTAATGGTTTAACACCGAAAAATTTGTCGAAGCAATCATCCCATCGGGGTAAATTGTGGGGCGACGGTATTCGGACGGCCGCGCCGGTCGGCGACATTTCACGCTCACAATGTGTACATGGGGGCGTTCGGAGCATCGAGGCAACATACTGCAAGGGCGCCGTCACGAATTTAGACATGTCGGCACGATTCGCGTGGCTGTGGCGTTGGACAATCGCGCGGGTTTCGCGCGCATGTGCGCGTTTCGTCACCTAACGTCCGCCTCGCAGCTCGACGTCTGCCTTGCGGCTCCGTTGCCCGCGCGATCGGCGCTCTGCTATAGCTTCCTCGATCAAATCCCCTTTTGGAGTCACACTGCATGTCGGTCGATGCCGCGACCGTTCGAAAGATTGCCCATCTGTCCCGGATTGCGGTCGCGGACGGGGAGGTGGAGCATCTGCGCGGCGAGCTGAACGCCATTCTTGCCTTCGTCGAACAGCTTGCCGAAGTCGATGTCGAGGGCGTCGAGCCGATGACTTCGGTCACGCCGATGATCATGAAGAAGCGCGAGGACAGGGTGACCGAGGGCGGCATCGCGGACGATATCCTGCGCAACGCGCCACTGACCGAGGGGCCGTATTTCGCCGTTCCCAAGGTGGTCGAGTGAAGGTGGTCGTGTGATGTGTCTCGCCTGCGAAGAAGCGGATATGTATTACCGCTGGCAGCTGCTTCAGCAGATCGCCAGGGGCGAGATGCCGGAAGGCCACAGCGAGGATGACCTGCGGCAGATGGGGCTGCCGCTTCCCGGCGAGATCGAAGTTGTCGAAGAGCCGGACGGCACCAAGGTCGTTCGCCAGAAGGCGCCGGCTCCGAATGCATTTGCCTGCGACAGTCGCGACGCATGAGCGATCTAGTAAGCCTCACGATCGCCGCAGCGCGCGACGGACTCAGGCAGAAAAACTTCAGCGCATCCGAATTGGCCGAAGCGCATATCGCCGCGGTCGAGAAGGCGCGCGCGCTCAATGCCTATGTACTCGAAACGCCGGATCATGCGCGCGCATGCGCCAGGCAGTCCGACGCGAGGATTGCATCCGGCGATGCCGGACCGCTCGAAGGCATTCCGCTCGGCATCAAGGATCTGTTCTGCACGAAGGATGTGCGGACCACCGCGTGTTCCAAGATTCTTGAAAATTTCGTTCCGACTTACGAATCGACCGTCACCGCGCAGCTCTGGCGCGACGGCGCGGTGATGCTCGGCAAGACCAACAACGACGAATTCGCGATGGGTTCGTCGAACGAGACTTCGGCACTCGGGCCGGTGGTGTCCCCCTGGCGGCGCAAGGGCGCGAACACCCCGCTCGTCCCCGGAGGATCGTCCGGCGGCTCGGCGGCCGCCGTCGCCGCGCGTCTGTGTCTTGGCGCGACCGGCACCGATACCGGCGGCTCGATCCGCCAGCCCGCCACCTTTACGGACATTGTCGGGATGAAGCCGACCTATGGGCGCTGCTCCCGCTGGGGGATCGTCGCATTTGCGTCGTCACTCGATCAG
>JBIQKQ010000082.1:0-15383 GCA_044506365.1 Hyphomicrobiales bacterium | reverse complement strand
AGACCCCGTCGAGCAGTTGCTCGCGCGTGAACACCCGGCCGGGGCGCTCCATCAGAAATTCCAGCAGACGAAACTCGGTCGGCCCGAGTTCGATATCGCGCCCCGCCCGTGACACCCGCTTCTTGACCCGATCGAGCTCGATTTCGCCGAGCGTCAGCACATCGGCAACACGCTCGGGCCGCGCGCGGCGGAGCAATGCCCGAATGCGCGCCATCAGTTCCGGCACGGAGAAAGGCTTGACGATATAGTCGTCCGCGCCGGTGGCGAGTCCGCGCACGCGCTCGCTTTCCTCACCGCGCGCGGTGAGCATGATGATCGGCAGCTCCTTCGTTTCCGCCCGCGCCCTCAGCCTGCGGCAGAGTTCGATGCCGGACAGGCCGGGCAGCATCCAGTCGAGCACGACGAGATCGGGCGTGCTTTCCCGCAACCGCGTATCGGCCTCGTCGCCGCGCGCGACCGTCTCGACCTCATAGCCTTCGCTTTCGAGGTTGTAGCGCAGCAGGAGCGACAGCGGCTCCTCGTCCTCGACGATCAGAATGCGCGCGCCTTGCCCGCTCATGCCGGTCCTTCCCTCACCCGCGCGCCGCCAGCGGCGCGAAACTCGTGGTGTCCCCCTTCGGCCGCTCCAGCCCGATCGGCTCGCCCTTGATCATGTAATGCACGGTTTCGGCGATGTTGGTGGCGTGATCACCCATGCGCTCGATGTTCTTCGCCGAAAACAACAGGTGGATGCAGAAGGTGATGTTGCGCGGGTCTTCCATCATATAGGTGAGAAGTTCGCGAAACAGCGAGACGCACATGGCGTCGATTTCCTCGTCGCGCTTCCAGACATCCATGGCCTGTTCGACATCGCGGGCGGCATAGGCGTCGAGCACGCGCTTGAGCTGCGCCAGCACCAGGCTGCCCATATGGTCGACGCCGCGGATCAGCTTGAGCGAGGGAAATTCGCCATCGAGGTCGAGGACGCGCTTGCCGATATTCTTGGCGAGGTCGCCGATCCGTTCGATCTCATTGGCGACGCGCAGCGCGCTCACCACTTCGCGCAGGTCGATCGCCATCGGCTGGCGGCGCGCGATCGTCAGGATGGCGCGCTCCTCGATATCGTGCTGCAAGGCGTCGATCTGGGCGTCGGCGGCGATCAGCCGGCGCGCCAGTTCGACGTCGCGTCGCGTTAGGGCCTGCACCGCATCGGCGATCTCCTTCTCGGCAAGGCCGCCCATCTCCGCCACCATGCGGTTGAGCTCCTGCAGGTCGGCGTCGAACGCCTTGGTGATATGGCTGGACATGGATCGGTCCCTCTCTTTTGTCGTGCTCTCGCGGCCGTCCGGTCAGCCGAAGCGGCCGGTGATGTAGTCCTGTGTGCGGCGGTCGCTCGGCGTTGTGAACATGGTTTCGGTCGCTCCCTCCTCGACAAGAATGCCGAGATGGAAGAACGCGGTGCGCTGCGACACGCGCGCCGCCTGCTGCATCGAATGGGTCACGATGATGATCGTGAAATTCCGCCGCAACGCGTCGATCAATTCCTCGATGCGGGCGGTCGCGATCGGGTCGAGCGCCGAGCACGGTTCGTCCATCAAAATGACTTCAGGTCCCACCGCGATGGCGCGGGCGATGCACAGGCGCTGCTGCTGACCGCCGGACAGACCGGTGCCCGGATCGTTCAGCCGGTCCTTCACCTCCTCCCAAAGCCCGGCGCGCTGCAGGCTGGAGGTGACGATCTCGTCCAGTTCGGATTTCGATCGCGCGATGCCATGAATGCGCGGACCATAGGCGACGTTTTCGTAAATCGATTTCGGAAACGGGTTCGGCTTCTGGAACACCATCCCCACGCGCGCCCGCAGCTGCACGACATCGAGCGCCTTGTCATAGATATCGAGGCCGTCGATCTCGATCCTGCCGCTCACGCGCGCCGCCGGGATGGTGTCGTTCATGCGATTGATGCAGCGCAGGAAGGTCGACTTACCGCAGCCGGACGGACCGATAAAGGCCATCACCGACCGCTCCGGAATGTCGACGCTGACGTTTTTCAACGCGTGCTTGTCGCCGTAATGGACGTTGACGTTGCGCGCGACGACCTTGGCCTTGCCCGGCACGGATAACGTCTCGGCACCGCCCGGGGCGGCGGGTTGCACCATTGCATCCATACGCAGCATCTCCCACTCCAAAAATTACCAGCGCCGCTCGAAGCGTTTGCGCAGGATGATCGCGGTCCCGTTCATCAGAAACAGGAAAGCCAGCAGAACCATGATCGCCGCCGCGGTCCGCGCCTGGAAGCCGATTTCGGGCAGATCGGACCACAGGAAAATCTGCACCGGCAACACAGTCGAAGCGTCGGTCACGCTCAACGGCGTCTCGACGACGAAGGCGACCATGCCGATCATCAGCAGCGGCGCGGTCTCGCCGAGCGCATGCGCCATGCCGATGATCGTGCCGGTCATGATGCCCGGCATGGCGAGCGGCAAGACGTGGTGGAAGATCGCCTGCTGGTGCGAGGCGCCGACGCCAAGCGCCGCTTCCTTGATCGAGGGCGGCACCGCCTTGAGCGCGGCGCGGGAGGCGATGATGATGGTCGGCAGCACCAGCAAAGCCAGCACGAGGCCGCCGACCAGCGGCGCCGATCGCGGCAGCCCGAAGAAATTGAGAAACACCGCAAGGCCCAACAGGCCGAACACGATCGATGGCACCGCGGCGAGATTGTTGATGTTGATTTCGATGATTTCGGTGATGCGGTTCTTCGGCGCGAATTCCTCCAGATAGATCGCGCCGGCGACGCCGATCGGCAGGCAGAGCACGAGCGTAACAAGGAGGGTCAGCGCCGAGCCGACCAGCGCGCCGCGGATGCCGGCAAGCTCGGGCTCGCGGCTGTCACCGGCCGTAAAGAAGCGCCAGTTGAATTGCCGCTGCACCTCGCCCTTTTCCTTGAGCCGCTCCAGGAAGGTCACGACACGATCGTTCAGGCGCCGGCTGCCCTCGGGCGTGGCATAGGTCACGACCTGCCAGCTATTGGGCGCTGCGGGACTTGCCGAATCGAGCGGCAGATAGACCTCGCCCCTGACCCGATCGGCGCCGACCTGCGTGACCCTCACGACCCCGCCATTGAGGGCGACCAAGAGGCTCGGCATCCGCTCGTTGAGGCTCTCAGGTCCGGCATCGTTCTTGTAGCGGGCCTCGCGTGCGGCAACGCTGTCGAACAATTCCCTGGCGCGGGCGCCGAGCGTCGCTGTCTCTTCGGCCGTCGCCGCGACCTGGTGCTCCAGCGCGGCGACCCTCGCCTCGTCATTGGCGGCGCGCGCCGATGCGAGCGCGGCATCGAGTTCTGTCCTGCGTGCCGCGGCACGGCCGGACAGGGCCTGCAGCCGCTCGGCCTCGCTGCGCTCGGAGCGCGCACGGGCGGTCAACGCTTGCTTGACCAGCGCCAGCGCATTGGCGAAGTCGCCCGCGGTCGAGGTGATCTCGATGTCGCCGGAAACGCCGCTCGGCGTTGCCGTGCCAAGCCCCGATATGCGGACGATGTCGGTGCCGATCCCCTTGAAATACAGGTCGGCATCCGACGACAGCAGCACCGGCACCGCGATCGTCTGTCCAACCAGCGCCGGATCGGCCACCACGCGGCTGCGCAATTCATCGGCGGCGCCCATGGAGAGGATGCTGTCAAGCTGACGGCGCTCGCTGCGGGTCCTGGCGTCGGGGAATTCGGCGCGCAGGGCATTGCGAACCAGCGCTTCGAAATCGCCGCCGCGGATATCCGCAGGGTTTCGCGCGCCCTTCGGATCGATCTGCGCCGGATCGACCGTAACGTTGATCATAAGGGCGTGCTGGGTGAAGGCGGGCAGCCCCTTGATCACGATGTCGGACAGGACGACCACCAGAAACAGGGTCGTTACCGCGATGGCCGCGAGCCCGTACAGGCGAAACCGCGCCTCGGCCCGGTAGCGCGCCCTGATGCGTGCGCGGGCTGCATCGGTTTGCAGATCGATCAAGCGCGTGCCGGGAAGGATGGTGTCAGTCATATTGTTCCCGATACCGTTTGACGATCTGCATCGCGATGACGTTGAGCATCAGCGTGAAGAAGAACAGCACGAAGCCGAGCGCGAAGGCCGACAGGGTCTTGGCGCTGTCGAATTCCTGATCGCCGACCAGAATGGTCTTGATCTGCACCGTGAAGGTGGTGACCGCGTCGAGCGGATTGAAGGTGAGGTTTGCGGCAAGGCCGGCGGCCATCACCACGATCATGGTTTCGCCGACGGCGCGGCTGATCGCCAGCATGAAGGCCGACACGATGCCTGGCAGCGCGGCCGGCAGGATCACCTTCTTGACGGTTTCCGATTGCGTCGCCCCCATGGCGTAGGAACCGTCCCGCAGCGATTGCGGCACCGCATTGATGACGTCGTCGGACAACGAGGAGATGAAGGGAATAATCATCATTCCCATCACGATGCCGGCGGCGAGCGCGCTTTCCGAGGCGACGTCCAGGCCGAGCGTCTCGCCGGCCGCGCGCACCCATGGCGCGAGACTGAGCGCGGCGAAAAAGCCGAGCACCACCGTCGGGATCCCGGCCAAAATTTCCAGGACCGGCTTGGCAAAGGCGCGGAACCGCGGCGTCGCATATTCCGCCATGTAGATCGCCGCGAACAGGCCGATGGGACCTGCGACCAGCATGGCGACCAGCGTGATCAGGAGCGTGCCGACCACCAGTGGCACGATGCCGAATGCGCCCGAGGATCCCACCTGGTCCGCGCGTATTGCGGTTTGCGGGCTCCATTGCAGACCGGTGAGGAAGTCGATTGGCGACACTTTCTGGAAGAACCGGAGCGTCTCGAACAGCACGGAGAACACGATGCCGATGGTGGTCAGCACCGCGACGCAGGCCGCCGCCAGCAGGACGTATTTGACGACGCGTTCCACGTGATTGCGGGCGCGGAATCGCGCCGACAGGAGACGAAGCGCATAGGCGATGCCGAGAAGGCCGAAAATCCACCCCGCTGCGAGGATGATCGTGTCGGTCCAGGTGCGAAGGGTGACGTACAGCTCGGCGGCACTCCGGAGCGCGGCACTCGGCTCGCCGGCATAGCGGCCGGAGGCGACCGCAACAATGTCGCGCAGGGCGGCGCCGCGCTTGAGATCGTTATCGAGCAGCGCGGGGTCGAGCGCGCCGATGGCCCTTGTATTGACGATATGCTCGGAAATCGGCGCCGCGACCGCGAAGATCAGCAGCATCGGGACCAGGATGCTGACCACGACGAAGGCGCCGTGATAGCCCGGCCGCGAATGCAGCGGTTCCGACCGGCCGGCCGCCGCTGCGCGCGAGCGGCCGAGCAGATAGCCGACAAGAACAAGCGCCAGGAGGCCGAGGAAATACAACGATGTCATCGTCTGAACCTGGGCATGCCGGATGATGTCATGCGGTCCGTGCCCTGCAGGGAACGGGCAGCCGCGGCGGCGACTGCCCGGATGTTCGGCACGCGCTAGGTGCCGAGATTGTCGAGCGCCAGCGGCTTCATATCCATGACCGAATTACGGACCTTGTCGGCCTCCGCCTTCGGCAGCGTCACGAGGCCCCTGCGCGCGAGATAGCCGTCTTCGCCGATCGCCCTGGCGGACACGAATTCGGCCACGAACTTGTCGATGCCGGGAACGACGCCGACATGCTGCTTCTTCACATACACAAAGAGCAGGCGCGAGCCGGGATACTTGTCGGCGGCGATGTTGTCATAGGTCGGCTCCACGCCGTTCAGCGGCACGCCGCGCAGCCTTGCGGCATTCTCTTCCAGGAACGAGAAGCCGAAAATGCCGAACGCGTTCCTGTTGGCCAGAAGCTTCTGGACGATCAGGTTGTCGTTCTCGCCGGCTTCCACATAGGGGCCGTCCTCGCGGATCGACTTCCAGGCCCGCTCGAACGCCTTCGGGTCTGATTTCTTCAGCGCTGCAAGCGCCGGAACGCCCTCGGCGCCCTTTTCAAGCAGCAGTTCGTGCAGTGCGTCGCGCGTGCCCGAGGTCGGCGGCGGGCCGAGCACCTCGATCTTGACGGTCGGCAGCGACTTGTCGATGTCGGACCAGGTCTTGTTGGGATTGGCGATCAACTTGCCGTCCGGGCCGGGAACGTCCTTGGCGATGGCAAGGAACAGTTGCGCCAGCGTCAGTTTCAGGACCGGACCTGCCTTTGACTGCGCGAGGCTGATGCCATCATAGCCGACGGTCAGTTCAACGACGTCCTTCACGCCGTTCTTCTGACACATCTCCAGCTCGCTCTTCTTCATGCGGCGCGAGGCATTGGTGGCGTCCGGATGCTCGACGCCGAGGCCCGCGCAGAACAGCTTCATGCCGCCGCCGGTGCCGGTCGACTCAACGACCGGAGTCTTCACGCCGCCGGTCTTGCCAAGCTGCTCGGCGACGGCGGTCGTGAACGGATAGACGGTGGACGAGCCGACCACGCGGATCTGGTCGCGCGCTTCGGCGGCGCCAGCGACCATCGCGGTTGCTGCCATGAGCGCGAACGCGCCGGCCAAGGTGTGGTGTTTCAAGGTCTCTCTCCTTCGTTGCGTGCCGGCCGGTCTGAGACTGGCGGATTCCGGTCCGGTCACGCCGCTGTCTAGGGGCGACTTGCCGAAGCTTCTATGACGCCTGGATGACGGCCAGATGACAGCGCAACGTGCTGATAGTTATAGGATTTTTTCAGCTCGGGCGGCGGGAGCCAGCGGCAGGCGGACGGTAAAGGTCGCGCCCTCGCCCGCACGGCTCTCGATCGTCAGGCGGCCGCGATGGCGATTCATGATGTGCTTGACCAGCGCAAGACCAAGGCCCGTCCCGCCCTGTTCGCGGCTCGCGGTGGCATCGACCCGGTAGAAGCGTTCGGTGAGCCGCGGCAGGTGGTCCGCGGCAATACCTGGACCGTAATCGCGCACGGCGACCACAGCTTCCTCCACACCGGTGACGGTGAAGGCACGCGACAGCGCGATCTCCGCACGCTTGCCGGCAGCGCCGTATTTCAGCGCATTCTCGACCAGATTCTCAAAGACGCGCGTGAGTTCGTCGCGGTCTCCCGACACGATCAGCGGCTGGTCCGGCGCGTCGACGGTCACGGTGACCCCGCGGTCCCGCGCCAGCGTCTGCAAGGCATCGACCACCTGCCGCACGAGCGGCAGCAATTCGACCGGCGTTTTCGGGCGCACATGCGCTGACAGTTCGATGCGCGACAGTGACAGGAGATCGTCGATCAGCCGCGCCATGCGCCTGGCCTGGGCTTCCATGATATCGAGAAAGCGCTCCCGGGCCGCGGCATCGTTGCGCGCCGGCCCCTTCAGCGTCTCGATGAATCCGGACAGCGCCGCGAGCGGTGTGCGCAATTCGTGGCTCGCATTGGCGACGAAGTCGACCCGCATCTCCTCGACCCGCCGGATCGGGGTCAGATCGCGGAATGTCAGAAGCAGCCGCGTCGGGACATTGGCCGCGGCATCGTTTCGCAGCGGGTTCACGTACAGCTCGAACCAGCGCTCGGACGGCGCCCGCTCGGAGAACTCGACCCGTTCGGCCTTGCCCTCGAGCGCCGCGCGCCGGATCGCTTCGACCACTTCGGGTAGCCGCAGGGCGAGCGAGGCCGGCTCGCCACGCCGCAAAGCCGGTGCCATCGCACTCGCCAGGGCATTCATGGCGAGCACCCGGCCGTCGCGATCGAGCAGCACGGCCGGGTCCGGGAGCGCGGCAATCAGATCGGTGGACGGCTCCTGGCTCGTCTGGGCCGGGGTCGAGGCGGCCTGCCCGGTTTCACCGTCGCTTCGCGCTCGTCTTCCGACATACCACGCCACCGCGATTACCGCCGCCACGGCCGGAACGGCGATCGCCGCGCTCAGGTCACCCCGAAAAGCCGGAATGGCGATGGCGGCGATCGCGATCGCGGCGATCAGCCATTGGGATCGGCCGGCGCGCTCTCGCGGCCCGCCTGCGCCGCTGTCCCGTTCACTGCTTCTGTCCGTCGGCATTGGAAGGCTTCTGCGGCTCGCCCGCCGGCGGCGCCACGAACACGTCAGAGGCAATATTGCTGAGTTGCGGGACGCGATTGGCAGACATGCCCTTGACGATCTCGCGTCCGCCCAGCACCGCGAGCGCGAGCGCGAACGGGATGATGTAATATAACAGACGGAACAGGAGCAAACTCGCCAGCAATTCTTCCTTATTGAATTGCCAGAGCGCCACCAGCATCGCCGCGTCGAACACGCCGAGGCCGCCCGGCGAATGGCTGGCAAAGCCAAGCAAGGTGGCGGACACGAAGATCACCGCGAGCATGATGAAGTTGATATGCGGCTGGTCGGGCAGCAGCAGATACATGGCGGCCGCACAGCAGCCGAGGTCGACGATGCCGATCACGATCTGCAGCAACGTGAGCGGGCCGCCCGGCAGAACGACCTGCCAGCCGTTGCGCCCGATCGCGCGGGGTCGAATCCAGACCCAGATCACGTAAGCGGCCAGAACCAGGATGGTGAGGCCGGCGAGCACCCGGTTGAACCATTCCGGCAGGTGATTGATCGCGCTCGCAGCTTCCGGCGCATAGAAGATGCCCAGCCCCAGCACCGTGGCATTGCCGAGCCAGAAGGTGAGCCCGGCGACAAAGCAGATTTTCGCAACCTCGATCGCGCTCACCCCGTGCGCGGAATAGATGCGATAACGCACCGCGCCGCCGGTGAAGGCGCTGGCGCCGACATTGTGACCGACCGAATAGCTCGTGAACCCCGCCAGCGCCGCGGTGAGATAGGACACGTCCTTCCGGCCGATGGTGCGCAGGGCGAACAGGTCGTAAAAGGTCAGGGTGAAATAGCCGCAGGCGACGAACAGCGCGGCAAGCCAGAAATCGCGCGGGTCGGTGGCGCGCAGCGCCTTGTAGACCTCCTGGACGTCAATGTTGCGCAGCATGCGGTAGAGCACGACCGCAGCCACCGCGATGATGATGACGCTGAGCGCGAAGCCGATCCGGTGCCACCCAACCTTCTCGCTGACGAAACGCGCCATCGAGCGCAGCATTTCAAGCATGCAAACTCCGACTAGTGCCCCGAATCCGAAGCCCGGTTCGATCTGCGGCTTGCACGTGAGCGGACTTCGATCCGAAGGACACGAGCAAACCTGTGATTCCGGTGCGGTTTCGTTCGGAACTCTGCTTGGAAACGTGCAGGGCCGATGAAGCGTCCGACCACCGCACCGGGCAGACGGCTTTGTGCTCCGGGCCGGCCGTGGCGAGGTACCTAGCAGAAGTCGGGGGACACAGGCAAAAGCGTCAAGAAACCGCACGGTTGCGGGGCTTGACGGCCCGGAATCGGTCACGAATGCGTTGAGTCATGGGAGCATCGTGGCCGGGCTTGGGCCGCGCTTTCGGCGCGGCCCATTGGCTCAGTGATCAACCCGCCCCACAAGGGGTGGCCAAGCTTCAAGCAAGCCTCAGCGCGGCGGGATCTGGATCAGCTCGGCGAGTTGTTCCTTGGTCAGCTGGCTGGCCGTGAATTTCAGGGCGACGGCGTCCTTCACGATGGTGTCCAGCCCAACGATGCTGTCGGGATTGACCGCCTGTTTGGGGAAGAAATCGTCGCGTGTGCGCCGCGCCTTGGCCTCCGGAATCTTGAGCCAATCCGCATAGACCTTCAGGCCGGCGTCCGTATACATGAAATCGATCGTCTCGCGGTACGCCTTCATATAGCGGTCGATGACGTCTTTCCGGGATTGCAGCACCGGCGCCGTGGTCATCAGCAGGCGAACGGTCTGGCCCTTGAACACGTCGGCATCGTTGCCGCTCGCGAGAATGCGGATCTGCTTCTGGTCGAGCTGGTCAAGTCCGAACGGCGGCGCCGCCCAGCCGACGTCGATCTGGCCCGACATGACCTGCGTCAGCGTACCGGGAGGGCCGCCGGTCGCGGTCGGCTTTGCGGACAGGCCGTATTGCTTCATGAAGGCGCTGACGATGCCATGGGTCGAGGATCCGTTGGTCGAATAGGCAAGGGTCCTGCCGTCAGTGTCCTTCAGCGACTTGATCGGTGAATCCGATTTCACATACCAGTAAAGGTCGGCGGCTCCAGTGGTCTCGGCGCCAATCACGCGGACCGGGGCGCCTTTTGAATAGGCGCTCAGCACGCCCATGATGCCAGCGGCGACGCCGATATCGACGCTGCCGGAAATCGCAGCCTGCTGGGTCTCGCCGGCGCCCTGCGTATAGACGATCTCAAGTTCGAGGCCGTGCTTCTTGAAGATACCGGCGCGCTGGCCGACCTCGGAAATCGAGGTATCCCAGTTGCCGCGCTGACCGACGGCAAGCTTCAACTTGTCCTGAGCCATCGCGGGCTGCAGGCCGAGCAGCCAGCCGGCGGCGACCAGCCCGAGTAGCGGGCCGAGCGTCCGTTGTTTCATGCACTTCCTCCCTCTGCGTGAACACGTCTTCTTCGATCGAGACGTTGAGTCTTGCGATTAGATGCGCCGCGGCGGCGCTAGGCAACCTTCTCCTGACTGCGGTCCTGGTCGTGCTGCGGGTCCGGCGCCACGGTGAAGCTGCGCCAGTTCGTCGATTTCGGCACGATCCCCTCGAACGACCGGATTCTTGCATGCGCGACATGCGGGGTGGTGCGCCCGATGGCGATGCCGTTGTCGCGCATCTCCCGCGCCGCATCGACCATCAGCTTGCGGAACTCCACGACGGCAAGATCGCTCGCGCCGAGCCGCTCTCTGGTCCGATCGGCGATCGGGCCCATGGTCTCCCACATCGCGATATCCTGATTGGGGATGCCCTTGATACCGGTGAACTCGCCGAGCCGCATCGCATTGCGGTCCTGCTTGTACTGGTTGGCGCGGGTCCGCAGATTGTTGAAGTTGCGGTCGAGATCGATGCCGGGCTGCGCCACATTGAACTTGCGCCACGCCTCCTGGTCGATGCCACCCTTGTCCGCCCAGGCCGTATCCTTGTCGCTCCAGGCGATGAAATGAAACACCGTGTTGTGGTCATCCGCCGGCGCCAGCAGCGTCGCCACATTATATTCGTTGTTCGGCGGGATCAGCGCGGTGAACGGTGCGACATAAACCGTCACGCGCACATAATCGTTGACATTGGCGTTGGCGATCGGGCGGCGGATCGCCGCATAGTGGAAGCCGAAGCTCGTCCGCTCGACCTGCAGCCTCGGCGCCTTGTCCGTGGACGGCCGCAACCAATGGGTGTCGGCCGCCTTCGCAGCATCGACCTTGGCCGGCTTCATGTCGGAAGAATGCAGGCTCGACGAATGCGCCGAGTCGATCTGGCCTTCGAGAATCTGCGCCCAGTTGCAGCCGACGTGAATCTTCACGATGGAGACCTGCGCATTCTGCGTGGGCGCGAAAGCCGGCGGCTCGAAGTCCGGCATCGTCTCCGCGGGACCCATATAGGTCCACACGAAGCCGCCCCACTCGCGCGCCGGATAGGCCTTGACCTTCACCTTTTCGACGAAGCCGCTTTCCGGCGGCTCGGAGGACATCTCGACCACGTTGCCGTCAACGTCCATCTTCCAGCCGTGATACAGGCACCGCAGCCCGCATTCCTCATTGCGGCCGAAGGCAAGCGAAACGCGGCGATGCGGACAATATTCGTCGATGATGCCCAGCCGGCCGTCGCTGTCGCGGAACACCACGAGGTCCTCGCCCAGCAACCGGATCTTCAGCGGCGCGCCGTCGGGTTCGGCGACCTCCTCGATCAGGCAGGCCGGCATCCAGTGCCGGCGCATGATCTGGCCCATCGGCGCATCGCCCTCGACGCGGCACAACAGGTCGTTTTCCTCTGCGGTCATCATCGGCCGGCCTCCCGGGCGGCTCCGGCTTGATCCGGAGAAAATATTAGCCCTCTAAGCTTTTATCCTATAGTTCTTCCAGCGTGCTTGTCTAGGTGGCATGTCGCTATGATTTTGCAGCGCACCAGAATTCGCCACCAAGGGGACGTGAAACGACACTGGCCATGACTGCAAGTCCGCAAACCGAGATCGCTGTACGCGTCAGTCGCGCCGAGAAAATCGCCGAGGGCATTCATCTGTTCGAATTGCGCCGCGCCGATGGCGGCGAGCTTCCGCCATTCACCGCCGGCTCGCATATCAATCTGCGCGTTCCCAACGGACTGATGCGCAAATATTCGCTGTGCAGCGATCCGGCCGATCTCACGCACTATTGCATCGCGGTTAAGCGAGAAGACAACGGCCGCGGCGGCTCGATCTATCTGGTCGACAACACCAAGGAAGGCGACGAATGGTTCATCTCGGCGCCGGATAATGCATTCGCGCTGCCGCAGCGCGGCGACAATTTCATTTTCATCGCCGGCGGCATCGGCATCACGCCGTTCATCGCAATGATCCATGCGCTGAAGGAGGATCCGGCCAAGAAGTTCAAGCTTTATTACTGCGCGCGGACGCCGGAAATGACCGCGTTTCGTGAACAGCTGAGCGCGCCGGAATTTCGGGGCAAGGTGGTCTTCCACTACGACAATGGCGATCCGGCGAAAGCGCTCGACCTGTGGCCGATCGTGGAGGAGCGCAGGAACCGCGAGCACATCTATTGCTGCGGCCCGCGCGGGCTGATGGAAGCGGTGCGCGATGCGACCGGGCACTGGACGCCGACCTCGATCCATTTCGAGGCCTTCAGCGAGGCCGATGCGAGGCGGCCGGACGACACGGCCTTCACGGTCAAGCTCGCACGGAGCGGCGCCGTGATCGAGGTGCCTGCGGGCACCACGATCCTCGAAGCGATCCGTGCGGCGGGCTACGAGGTTCCCAGTTCCTGCGAGAGCGGCACCTGCGGCACCTGCCGCACCAAGCTGCTCGCCGGCGAAGCCGATCACCGCGACCTCGTGCTGACGGAAGCCGAACGCGACAGCCAGATCATGATCTGCGTATCGCGCGCGAAATCGCCCGAACTCGTGATCGACCGATAGCGCGCAGACATGAAACGCCGGAAGCAAACGAGACCATTCGTGCAGCAGGCTCACTTCCCCCTGAAAGGAGGAGGTCGCTCGACTGAGCGCAGCGAAGAAGGCGAGCGGATGGTGGTCAATATTTCTTCGGTCCGGCTGATCTTGACCCCTCCCCAACCCTCCCCTTTCAGGGGGAGGGAGCGCACCGTGTCCGTTTAGGGTAGCGTGCCATGACCGGCCGCCCGATCCGTTTTGGCATTGCGGGGCTTGGCCGCGCCTTCACCCTGATGCTGCCGACCTTCGCGGCCGATCCGCGGATTGCGCTGGTCGCCGCCACCGATCTGCGGCCGGAGGCGCGCAAACGGTTTGAAACCGATTTCGGCGCGCCGACTTACGACACGGTCGAGGCTCTGTGCGCCGACCCGTCGGTCGAGGCGGTCTATATCGCGACGCCGCACCAGACGCATGCCGCTCACGTCATCGCCGCGGCGCGGCGCGGCAAGCACGTACTGGTCGAGAAGCCGATCGCGATCACCCTCGAAGAATGCCGCATGATGATTGACGCGGTGCGGCGCGCGGGCGTGCAGCTCATGGTCGGTCACAGCCACAGCTTCAATGCGCCGATCCTGCATGCGCGCAAGCTGATCGACAGTGGCCGCTTCGGCAGCCCCCGCATGATCCACGCCTTCAACTACACCGATTACATGGTGCGGCCGCGGCGGCCCGAGGAACTCGACACCGCGCAAGGCGGCGGCGTGATCTTCAGCCAGGGCGCGCATCAGATCGATATCGTGCGCCTGCTCGGCGGCGGCCTTGTGCGCAGCGTGCGCGCCATGACCGGACACTGGGACGCCAGCCGGCCGACGGAGGGCGCCTATTCCGCGCTGCTGACCTTCGATGACGGCGCATTCGCGTCCTGCACCTATAGCGGCTACGCGCATTTCGATTCCGACGCGTTCATGGACTTCGTCGGCGAAATGGGCTTGCCCAAGGACCCGGCGCGGTACGGCGCGATGCGCAAGGCCTTGCGCAACGCCGGCAATATCGAGGCGGAGTCCGCGCTGAAGGCCGCGCGCAATTACGGCGGCAGCGCTTATGCGCCGCCGGACAGCGCTCCGGCGCAGCGCCGTCACCAGCATTTCGGCTCGATCATTGTGTCCTGCGAGCGGGCCGACCTGCGGCCCACGCCCGATGGCGTGATGATCTACGATGACGAGACCGTGGTGCTCGATCCTGTCCCGGTGCCGCCGGTGCCGCGCGCGGAGGTCATCGACGAGTTCCATGACGCGGTGGTCGGGGGTAAGCCGCCGCTCCACGATGGCGAATGGTCCCAGGCGACGCTGGAAGTCTGCCTCGCCGTCCTCGACTCGGCACGCGAGCAGGCCGAGATCGCCTTGCGCCACCAGGTCGGGCTACGGGGATCGCTGCGATGAGCCGGCGCAAGCGGGGCGATACCGAGACGATCCTCAAGCATTGGCGCGAAGCCGTGCCGAACGACCGCCTGGCCCATCTCGTCAAGGACGCAACGCGCGCCCTGCTGCGGGCGCTGCAGATGCGGCTGACAGCGCACGGCGTATCGCTCGGTCACTGGACGTTCCTGCGCATTCTCTGGGAGAAGGAAGGACTGACCCAGCGCGAACTGAGCGCCGAAGCGGGGGTGATGGAGCCGACCACCTTTTCGGCACTCAATGCGATGGAGAAGCTCGGCTATATCGCGCGGCGGCAACTGCCGGACGACCGCAGGAAGATTCATGTGTTCCTGACGCCGAAGGGTCGGCAGTTGAAGGACAAGCTTGTTCCGCTTGCCGAAGATGTGAACCGGATCGCCGTTGCCGGCGTGTCGTCCGAACAGATCGCCGCCACCCGCCAAACGCTGCTGGCGATCATCGAGAATCTCGCGCGCGACGAAGCCGCATCCGCTGACCCCGAGCGTCGCATCCCCTCGACGCGCGAGCTTGCCTCCCGGCTGCTCGCCAGCGGCAAGCGCAACAGCGGATAGGTCAGCGCCGGCCCGGCGGCAGCACTTTAACGCCGAATTCCTGCGCGGATGGCAAAAGCCATGACCAGAAGCTGCCCGCCATGCTGCGCGGCACCGACAGGTGGAGCGCGTCTTCGCTTTCCGGCCACCACACCTGCACACCGACACCCCCGATCGCGGTGATGACGGTGTCGCCGCGACGGAAAGCGCGCGGATGCAGATCGACCGGACATCCCTTGGCGAGCGCGTCACGGACATTCCTGCCGGAAAGACCGAGGATCGCACGCGCATCGGTCTGGTCGGAGATCGCGGCAACGCCCGCAAGCTGCGCCGCAAGCTCGGACGGCATGGCGGGATTGCCGGATAGCGCGAGCCATTGCGAGGGACCCGACCAGACGAGGTCGAGCATGTCTCCTGCCACGATGCGCGGCGTTTGCGGCGGCTCGATCGCGAAGCGGGACACAAATCGGGCCGACACATCCTGGTCTTCGCCGCCAATCACAGAAGCAATGG
>JBIQKQ010000081.1:0-15387 GCA_044506365.1 Hyphomicrobiales bacterium | reverse complement strand
GTCGATGCCGAGCCAGGTCAGGCCGTCGAGGATCGCCTCGATCGCCGCGTCGGTCGAGCGTTCGCGGTCGGTGTCCTCGATCCGCAGCAGCATCTTGCCGCCGCGCCCGCGCGCATAAAGCCAGTTGAACAGCGCGGTGCGCGCGCCGCCAATATGCAGGAAGCCGGTCGGAGAGGGTGCGAAGCGGGTTACAACAGTCATTCCGGGGGGCGTGTCGGTTTGGGTTGCGCCCCTCTAACATGGGGCGGCATGGCGCGGAAACAGCGGTTTGTCCCTCATTGCGGCAAAGGCGAGGCAGGGTTACTTCGTGACCTTGGCGCTGCGCAGCGAATTTGGCACAGAGGCGCTGCGATCATTTCTCTTATGAGAGACACGGCATATGACGGCGGACACGACTTCGGCGGTGGAAACGGGACGCGATTTCATTCGTGACATCGTGCAGGCCGATCTCGATTCCGGGCTCTACAAGACGGTGGTGACGCGGTTTCCCCCGGAACCGAACGGCTATCTGCATATCGGTCACGCCAAGTCGATCGGGCTGAATTTCGGCATCGCGCAGGAATTTGGCGGCCGCTGCCACCTGCGCTTCGACGACACCAATCCGGTGAAGGAGGAGCAGGAATATATCGACGCGATCGAGGCGGACGTGCGCTGGCTCGGCTATGACTGGGGGCCGCATCTGTATCACGCCTCGGACTATTTCGAGCAGCTGTATGAGTGGGCCGAGTTCCTCATCAAAGCCGGCAAGGCCTATGTCGACGATCAGTCGCAGGAGGAAATCCGGATCAATCGCGGCACGCTCACTGAACCCGGCCGCAATTCGCCCTTCCGCGATCGCACGATCGAGGAAAATCTCGACCTGTTCCGACGGATGCGGGCGGGCGAATTCCCGAATGGCGCCCGCGTGCTGCGGGCCAAGATCGCCATGGCGTCCGGCAACATCAACATGCGCGATCCGGTGCTCTATCGCATCCTGCATGCCACGCATCCGCGTACCGGCGACGCCTGGAAGATCTATCCGAGCTACGATTACGCACACGGCCAGTCGGATGCGATCGAGGGCGTCACGCATTCGATCTGCACGCTCGAATTCGAGGATCACCGGCCGCTCTATGACTGGTTCATCGAGAACCTTCCGGTGCCGTCCCGGCCGCGGCAATATGAATTCGCCCGGCTCAATCTCAGCTACACGATCCTGTCGAAGCGCGTGTTGACGAGGCTCGTGCAGGACGGGCATGTCTCCGGCTGGGACGATCCGCGCATGCCGACGCTTGCCGGGATGCGTCGGCGCGGCGTGCCGCCTGCCGCTTTGCGCGATTTCGTCAAGCGCATCGGCGTCGCCAAGGCCAACAGCGTGGTTGACGTCGCGATGCTGGATTTCTCGATCCGCGAGACATTGAACCGAACCGCGCTGCGCCGCATGGCGGTGCTGCGGCCGCTGAAAGTGGTGATCGAGAATTATCCGGAAGGCCAGACCGAAGAGCTGGAAGCCGCCAATCACCCGGACGACCAAAGCGCGGGCACGCGCAAGATCCGGTTCGGCCGCGAAATCTTCATCGAGCGCGAAGACTTCATGGAGAACCCGCCGAAGAAGTTCTTCCGCCTTTCGCCGGGCTCCGAAGTGCGGCTGCGCTATGCCTATTTCATCACCTGCCGCGAGGTGGTGAAGGACGCCGCCGGCGAGGTTGTCGAACTGCGCTGCACCTACGATCCGGCGACCAGGGGCGGCAATGCACCGGACGGCCGCAAGGTGAAGGCGACGATCCACTGGGTCGCGGCGCAGGACGCGGTGTCGGCCGAGGTGCGCCTCTATAATCCGCTGTTCACCAGGCCCGATCCGGATGCGGCGAATTTTGCGGCCGAGCTCAATCCGAATTCGCTCGAGATCCTGCCGGATGCGAAACTTGAACCGGCCATTGTTGCGGACAATTCGAGCGAACCGGTCCAGTTCGAGCGGCAGGGCTATTTTGTCCGCGACCGCGACTCCACGCCGGGCCGTCCGGTGTTCAGCCGGACCATCGGACTGCGCGACAGCTACGCCAAGGCGGTCGCCGCTGGCCGGTAGCGCCACCGACTGACCCCAATCCTCAGGGCGCGCGCGAAGGATTCATCTCGGAGGGGGGGAGCACCCCGCATTCGAAACGGCGGCTTTGCAGCGTCGTCAGGATGAGGCCGAACAGGCGCATTCGCCGTTTGTCATGTAATCTTGCCCTCGATCCGGGAGCGGGGGCTCATGACAGCGGAGGGCGATCCCAAAGGCCGGGCGCGCGCAGGGGCGCGGACCTGGCCGCTCGGCGAGCGGGTGCGGGGCGCTGCGTCCGGCTCGCCCGGTCTTCTCGCTGGCTTTGCGCAAAGCGCAGGTGCGCGGATCGGCGGCTGGATCGCTTCTGACACAGCGCCCGGAAGGCTGATCCCCTGGCTGCCGGTCTCCTTCGGGTTCGGTGTCGTTCTTTACTTTTCGGCCGATCGCGAGCCCTTCCTGTGGGCCGGCGTCGTCCTGACCGCGATTGCGATTTCGCTCTGCGCCACCGCCCGCGTGCGGCCGCTGGCCTTTCCGGTTGCAGTCGCAGCCGCAGCCATCGCGTTTGGATTCACCCTTGCGACCTGGAAGACGGCCCGCATTGCGCATCCGGTTCTCGCCGCGCCCGCCTTCGATGTCACGCTGTCGGGTTTCGTCGAACGCCGCGAGGAGCGCGAGCGCAGCGACCGGATCGTGGTCCGGGTCCACAGGATGAGTGGCGCCCGGCCCCAGATCGTGCTCGAACGCGTGCGCATCTCGGTGCGCAAGGGCATGGCGCCGCCGGTCGCCGCCTTTGTCGAATTGCGGGCGCGGCTCAATTCGCCGCTCTCGCCGCTGCGTCCCGGCGGCTATGATTTCGCGCGCGACCATTATTTCCAGCAGCTCGGCGCCACCGGCTTTGTGCTCGGGGCGATCAGGCAGGTCGCGCCGCCTGAGCCCCCCGGACTGTGGTTGCGATACGCTGCAGCGATCGGGTCGCTGCGGGATGCGATCGACGGGCGAATTCGTGCGGCCCTGCCGGGCGACAAGGGGGCGATCGCATCCGCGCTCATCACTGGCAAGCGCGACGCAATTTCGTCATCGGTGAACGAGGCGATGTACGTATCGAGCCTTGCGCATGTGCTGTCGATCTCCGGCTATCACATGGCGGTCGTTGCCGGCATCGCCTTCATCGTCTTCCGCGCTGGGCTCGCCTTGTTTCCTGCGGTGGCGAGCCGGTATCCGATCAAGAAATGGGCCGCCTTCGCGGCGCTCCTCATGGCCGCATTCTATCTGCTGCTTTCGGGCGCCGAGGTGGCGACCCAGCGCGCCTTCATCATGACGGCGATCGTGCTGATTGGCGTGATGTTCGACCGGCCGGCGCTGACGCTGCGCACGATCTGCGTCGCGGCCCTGGTGCTGCTGGCGATCTCGCCGGAATCGATCGTGCATCCGTCGTTCCAGATGTCGTTTGCGGCAACGCTCGCCCTGATCGCCGTTTACGAGCGCGGCCTGCCCTGGCTGTCGGCGGAGCCGGGCTCGCCGCTGACCGCGCGCATCGCGCTCTGGGGCGGGCGCGAGATCGCAGCCCTGGTGCTGGCCTCGCTGGTCGCCGGCTGCGCCACCACGCTGTTCGCCGCCTATCATTTCCACCGCCTCGCGCCTTACGGCGTGCTGTCCAATCTGCTCGCCATGCCCGCCGTCTCATTGCTGGTCATGCCCGCGGGGCTGCTCGGTCTTGCCGCGCTGCCCTTTGGCTTCGACCGGCCGTTCTGGTGGCTGATGGGTGAGGGGATCGACTGGGTCATCGTGGTCGCGACCTGGGTCGCAAGCCTGCCTGGCGCGGTCGGCCGGATCCACGCATTCGGTGTCGGGCCGCTTCTGCTCGGCGTCGCGGGACTTGTGGTGATGTGCCTTTTGCGTTCGCCGCTGCGCTGGACCGGCGCCGCGCTCGCGGGGCTGTGTGTTCTCTTCGCGTGGTCCACGCCTCGCCCGGACATTCTGGTTTCAGCCGATGCCGGGATGGCGGCCGTGCGCGATGCCGGAGGCACGTTGCGTGTCATGGCCAGCCGGCGCGACGGCTTTGCGCTGCGGCAATGGCTTGCAGCCGATGGCGACGTCAGGGACGACAAGGACGAATCGCTCGGCGAGGGCATCCGCTGCGACCAGACGGGATGCGTGGCGAGGCTCGCCGACGGTCGGCCCGTCGCGCTGTCGCGCGATGCCGAGGCATTGATCGAGGATTGCCAGATGGCGGCGCTTGTGGTGACCGCGCGCAACGCACCGCCAACCTGCGCCGCGACGATCATTGACCGCAACGCGGTGCGCGCCGGCGGCGCGATGGCCGTGCGCCTCGATGGAAGCGCTTTGGTCGTGGAGGCCGCGCGTCCTGCGACCTATGATCGCCCCTGGGCCCGACGTTACACGACCGCGCCTGTCCTCCCGGCACGACCGCTTCCGCCGCGCGACGCGACGCCGCGTCCGTCCGATCTGGAAGCCGACGAGGGGCCGTCAGTATCGCCGGAATAGGCCGACCAGCTTGCCCTGAATACGAACGCGGGTCGGCGGCAGGATCCGGACTTCATACGCCGTGTTAGCAGGTTCAAGCGCGATGGAAGCGCCGCGCCTGCGGAAGCGCTTTAGCGTCGCTTCTTCATCATCGATCAGAGCAACCACGATATCGCCGGTGTCGGCGGCGTCGGATTTCCGGATCAGGACGGTGTCGCCGTCGAGAATGCCAGCGTCGATCATCGAATCGCCCCGCACCTCGAGGGCGAAATGATCGCCCGAGGATACAAGGTCCGGCGGCATGGTGATCGTGTGGCTCTTGTTCTGGATCGCCTCGATCGGAGTGCCGGCGGCGATGCGGCCCATGACCGGAATGGCGACCGGGCGGTTGCTGTCATCTTCCGAGCCGGCGCGTGCGCGGCCGAGATTGCCTTCGATCACACTCGGCGTGAATCCCCGCCGGATCCCGCTGCCCTGGTTGACGGAGTCCGGCAGCTTGATCACTTCGATGGCGCGTGCACGATTGGGGAGACGGCGGATGAAGCCGCGTTCCTCCAGCGCCGTGATCAGCCGGTGGATGCCGGACTTGGAGCGCAGATCGAGCGCATCCTTCATCTCGTCGAACGAGGGCGGAACGCCGGCCTCCTTCAGACGCTCGTTGATGAATCGCAGAAGCTCGAACTGCTTGCGGGTCAGCATTCAGGTGTCTCCCCGGCCGTGCATCCGAGTTGAGGTGACAACCACCAAGGATGCGAAACAAATCATGAACGGACACTATATGTTCGATATGTGTTCCGCAAGCCCTTAATTTGGAGTGAAGAAAGCCGCTGAGCCCTAAAGGGGAAGCTTCAGGATAATGCAAGGTGAACCCGCGAGCGCGCGCGGCGCATGCGGTTCGCGCAAAACGAGGCAATCGGCCTCCGCCAGCACCCGCGTCATCGACGAATCCTGCAGCGGGAACGGCGTTGCCACCAGCGCACCGCGCGAGGAGCGGGACAGCCGCGCCCGCAGATAGTCGGCGCGCTCATCGTTCTCCGGCAGGTCCGAACCGAGCAAAGCGTGTTCGCCGGCAAGCGTTGCGTCGGCGCGCCCGCTCAGGGTGCGCAGCAGCGGCAGCAGGAACAGGAAGGCGCAGACAAAAGCCGATACCGGATTGCCTGGAAGTCCCAGCACATGGATCGGGCCGAGCCGGCCATGCATCAGGGGACGGCCGGGACGCATCGCGATCTTCCAGAAGGACAGGTCCATGCCTTCGGCGGCGAGCGCCTCCCGTACGAGGTCGTAGTCGCCGACCGATGCGCCTCCCATCGTGACGAGCACGTCGACCCGTCGTGTTCGCGCATTCTGGATGGCGGCGACCGTATCGGCCAGATTGTCGCGAACGATGCCGAGATCGGTGAACTCGGCGCCTTCCTGACGGGCCAGCGCGCCGACCGAATAGCCATTGGAATAGACGATCTGGCCGGGGCCGGGCTGACGACCGGGGAGCACCAGTTCGTCGCCGGTCGCCAGAAGGGCAACGCGCGGCCGCCGATGCACCGGCAGCAAGGGATGATTCATCGCCGCCGCGAGGCCGAGATCGCGGCCGGTCAGCAGCCGGCCGCGCGTCAGCAGAATCTCGCCCTCCTTGAAATCGAGCCCGGCGGCACGGATATGGCGGCCCTTCTGCGGCGGCGTCGCCACGATCACGCGGTCGCCTTCGCGCCTTGTATTCTCCTGCACAATGACGGTGTCGGCGCCGGCCGGCAGCTCGCCGCCCGTGAAGATCCGCACGGCCTGTCCGCCCTGCACTTGCCCTTGAAACGGACGCCCGGCTGCGACCTCGCCGATCACCTTCAGATCGGTCGGGACGCTGGTTACGTCCTCGGCGCGGATCGCATAGCCATCCATGGCGGAGACATCGGCGGGCGGCTGGGTGCGCAGTGACGGCAGGTCCTCGGCGAGCACCCGACCGCGGGCCTCCGCCAGCGGAATGCGTTCCAGCGGTAGCGCGCTGGCCTCTGCAAGCACCCGCTTCAGGGCGTCGGCGACGGGCAGAAGCGCCATATCTTTGTACTTTCGCCTCGTTATGCGCGGTACGGACCGGACTTGCCGCCGGTTTTCTCCACCAGATGGATGCCCTCGATCCGCATGCCGCGCTCCGCAGCCTTGACCATATCGTAGATTGTCAGGCACGCGACCGACACTGCGGTCAGCGCCTCCATCTCGACGCCGGTCTGGCCTTTCAGCTTCACGGTCGCGCGCACCACGATACCGGGAAGAGCCGGATCGGGCGACAGATCGAGCGTGACTTGCGAGAGCGCCAGCGGATGGCAAAGCGGGATCAAATCATGCGTGCGCTTGGCCGCCATGATCCCGGCAATGCGGGCGGTGCCAAGCACGTCGCCCTTCTTGGCATTGCCGGCAACGACCAGATCGAGCGTGTCCCTGCTCATGATCACGCGGCCTTCGGCGACGGCCACGCGCTCGGTCGCAGCCTTGTCCGAGACATCGACCATCCGGGCTTCGCCGGACGCGCCAAGATGGGTGAGCGACTTGCTTGGCATGGCCTATCCTGCGGCCGCGCGGGGCTGGGGCCGCGCTAGCAACGTGCGGGTCGCCTCCGCGACGTCGATTGCGCGCATCAGGCTCTCGCCGATCAGGAAGGTGGAGATGCCGACATCGGCCAACAGCGCGAGATCCGCCGGCGTGAATATGCCGCTCTCGCCGACGATCAGGCGCTCGCGCGGCACTTTCGGCGCAAGCCTGCGGCTTACATCGAGCGAGGTCTCGAAGGTGCGCAGATTGCGGTTATTAATTCCGATGAGTCTCGATTTCAGCCGGAGCGCGCGGTCAAGCTCCGGCTCGTCGTGGATTTCGATCAGCACATCCATGCCGTAGTCGATAGCGGCCGCTTCCAGGTCATGCGCTGCGGCGTCATCGAGTGCCGCCATGATGATCAGGATGCAGTCGGCGCCCCAGGCGCGCGCCTGCGCCACCTGATAGGTGTCGAACATGAAATCCTTGCGCAAGGCGGGCAGGGCGGTCGCCCCGCGCGCCTGCGTGAGAAATTCCGGCCGCCCCTGAAACGAGGGCGCGTCGGTCAGTACCGACAGGCACGCCGCGCCGCCCGCCTCATAGGCCTTCGCGATCGAGACGGGATCGAAATCGGCGCGGATCAGTCCCTTGGAGGGGCTTGCCTTCTTCACCTCGGCGATCAGCGCATAGTCTCCGGCTGCGAGCTTGCGTTCGATCGCGCTTGTGAAGCCGCGCGGCGCGGGCGCCGATCGCGCTTCGGCATCAAGCGCTGCGGCGCTCGTCTCGCGCTTGGCGACAGCGATTTCTTCGCGTTTGTAGGCCTCGATCGTGTTCAGAATGTCGGCCATCGGGCACTCATGCGTTGGAGACGGCGATCAGGCGGTCGAGGCGCGCGCGCGCCGCACCGCTCGACAGCGCCTTGCGGGCCTGCTCGGCGCCATGTTTGAGGTCCTTCGCAGCGCCTGCGACCACCAGCATCGCCGCCGCATTCATCACCGCAACATCGCGGTAAGCGCTCGGCTTGTCTTCCAGCACATCGATGAGCGCCGCGGCATTGTGCTCGGAATCGGCGCCGCGCAGCGCTTCCGGTTTGACCGCTTCGATGCCGATATCGGAGGGGGCGATCTCGAAGGTGCGGATCGAGCCGTTTTCAAGCGCGGCGACTGCGGTCGGACCGGAGGTGGTGATCTCGTCGAGGCCGTCAGAGCCATGAACGACCCACACCGCTTCGGCTCCGAGGTTGTGCAGCACCTGCGCCAGCGGCTCGATCCATTGCCGCGAAAACACCCCGACCAGCTGGCGCTTCACGCCGGCCGGATTGGACAGGGGACCGAGCAGGTTGAAAATCGTGCGGGTGCCGAGCTCGACGCGCGTCGCGCCGACATTCTTCATCGCCGGATGATGCGCCGGCGCGAACATGAAGCCGATGCCGGCCTCATAGACGCAGCGAGTGATTTCATCCGGCCGCAGATCGATCTTGATGCCGAGCGCGGTCAGGACATCAGCCGCGCCGGATTTCGACGAAAGCGCGCGGTTGCCATGTTTCGCCACCGGAATCCCGGCGCCGGCGACGATGAAGGACGCGCATGTGGAGATGTTGTAGGAACCGGACGCGTCGCCGCCGGTCCCGACCACGTCGACCGCCCCGGGCGGCGCGGCAACCTTCGTCATCTTGGCCCGCATCGCGCTGACCGCGCCGGTGATCTCGTCGACGGTCTCGCCGCGGACCCGCAGCGCCATGAGCAGGCCGCCCATTTGCGAGGGTGTCGCCTCGCCGGACATCATCCGGTCGAAGGCATGCGCGGCCTCCTCGCGGGTGAGTGCCGCACCCGACGCGGCCTTGGCGATCAATGCCTTGAAATCGTCGACCATGACGCGTCCTCAATGCAAGCGACGCTGCGCGCCGTTCCAGGCGGCGGCGAGGTCGAGAAAATTCTTCAGAATGAGATGCCCGTGCTCGGACGCGATGCTTTCGGGATGAAACTGCACGCCGTGCAGGGGCAGCGCCTTGTGACACAGGCCCATCACCAATCCGTCCTCGGTTTGCGCGGTAACGTCGAGCATATCGGGCAGGGTGTCACGTTTCACCACCAGCGAATGGTAACGCGTCGCCTTGAACGATCCGTTGATGCCGCGGAACACGCTTTGCCCTTCGTGCCGGATGTCGGAAAGCTTGCCATGCACAGGCGACGGCGCACGCACCACCTCGCCACCGAATGCCTGTCCGATCGCCTGATGCCCGAGACAGACGCCGAGGATCGGAATCGAACCCTTGGCTCCGGCGATCAGGTCGAGGCAAATGCCGGCTTCGTTCGGGGTGCCGGGGCCGGGGGACAGCACGATCGCGTCGGGCTGCGATGCGATTGCGGCATCCACGCTCACTGCATCGTTGCGCTGAACGGTCACTTCGGCGCCGAGCCCGCCCAGATAATGGACGAGGTTGAAGGTGAAGCTGTCGTAATTGTCGATCAGGAGGATCATTCGTCAACCCCGGCGTGCCGGGTCTTAGACGCGGGGTTCCAGAGGGTCAAGCGGAGCGGTTTTCAGGTCCGGAGCCATGAAAACGCTGTCTGGGCCGGGTACATGATCGCCAAAGGGCGCCCACGCCCTTGCGGCGCGCCGTCTCCGCCGTGTCCATCGACTTGGCCGCGCCGTGATCGGCGGGAGCGATATTGCGATGCCTATTGTCCGCGGCCCGCTCCGCTCGCAAAACGCCGCGCTTCTTCCGCGGCGCGGAACAGGGCCTTCGCCTTGTTGATACATTCCTGCTGCTCGGCGGCCGGATCGCTGTCGGCGACGATGCCGGCGCCAGCCTGCACGGACATGACGCCATCCTTGATCACGGCGGTGCGCAGCACAATGCAGGTATCCATGTCGCCGGCGGCCGAAAAATAGCCGACACAGCCGGCATAGATGCCGCGTTTCTCCGTCTCCAGTTCGTCGATGATCTGCATGGCGCGCACCTTCGGTGCGCCCGATACCGTGCCGGCTGGGAAGCCGGCAATCAAGGCATCCAGCGCATCACGCCCGTCAGCCAGAACGCCTTCGACATTTGACACGATATGCATGACCTGGCTGTAGCGCTCGATGAAGAATCTGTCGGTCACTGCGACGCTGCCGATTTGCGCGACGCGCCCGACATCGTTGCGGCCGAGGTCGAGCAGCATCAGATGTTCGGCGCGCTCCTTGGGATCGGCGAGCAATTCGCGTTCGAGCGCGTTGTCCTCGTGCGGGGTCGCCCCGCGAGGCCGGGTCCCGGCGATGGGGCGAATGGTGACGCGGCGATCGCGCACACGCACCAGGATTTCCGGGCTCGATCCGGCGATGGCGAGGCCGCCGAAATCGAGGAAGTACAGAAAGGGAGCCGGATTGACGCGGCGGAGCGCGCGATACAGCGAGAATGCAGAGAGCTCGAACGGCGTCGTGAAGCGCTGCGACAGCACCACCTGAAAAATGTCGCCGGCGGCGATATACTCCTTCGCGCGCGCCACCATCGCCGCATAGTCCGCCGGGCTGGTGCTGGAGAGCGCGTGGATGTCGATACTTCCGGCATGCTCCTCCCGCATCGATTTCGGCAGTGGGTCATCCAGCCGGTCGACGATCGCAGTCAGCCGTTCGATGGCGCGCGCTAGCGCCGCCTTGGCCGAGACACCGCGCTCCGGACGCACCGGCGTGACGATGGCAATCTGATCCGTCACCGAATCGAACACGAGCACGATGCCGGGCCGGATCAGCACCGCGTCCGGCGTTCCGAGCGCATCCGGATTGACGTTCGGCAGCCGCTCCATCTGCCGCACCATGTCATAGCCGAGATATCCGAACAGACCCGCCGCGGGCGGCGGCAGGGTGTCTGGCAGGTCGATCCGGCTTTCGGCGATCAGCGCGCGCAATGCTGCGAGCGGCGTTTCCGTGCAGGGCGCGAATGCGTCCGGATGTTGCGAGGCCGTCCGGTTGAGTTCGGCCTGCGCACCGCGCACGCGGAAGATCAGGTCCGGCTCGAGTCCGATGATCGAATAGCGGCCGCGCACCGCACCGCCCTCGACCGATTCGAACAGGAAAGCCATCGGCCGGTTGGCCGCAATCTTCAGGAAGGCGGAGACCGGCGTTTCCAGGTCGGCGACAAGACGCGTCCAAACAACCTGTGCCGCGCCGCTGTCATAGCGGGCCACGAATTCATCCGGTGCAGGTTCGACGATCATGCAGAGCTGATCTCTCCGCGTCATACCCGCCGCTTGCCGCGGGCATCCACGTTTCTTACATCAGTTCGACTGCACATGGATGGCCGGGACAAGCCCGGCCATGACGAGATCAGGATCGCTCGAAATCCATGGATCGGGATCAGTTCGCAGCACCGCCCACCACCTGATTGAGCGCAGTCTCGTTGATGGTCGCTCCAAGCGAGGTTTGCAGGTCGGAAATATACTGCGCCACCAGGTCCTGGGTCAGCAGATTCGCCAGGCCGTCGCGAATGCGCTTCGCATCGGCGGAGTTCGGGTCGAGCGGCGGCACGGTGACGCCGGTGACGCGGAACACCACCCATTCGGTCGGACCGGCGCCTTGCGCGCTGCCGACGCCGTCCTTCGGCGTCTGGAACACCGCGTCCAGTGCGCTGGCCGGGAAATCGCCCTGCGTTCGGTCGCGGCGCAGCGCGACGATGAATTGCGGCTTTGTGCCCATGGCAGCCGCGACTTCGGAAATGCTCGCGGTCTTGAGCTTCTCGGCAGCCTCTTTGGCGCGTTCCTTGAGCCGCGCCGCGATCTGGTCGTTGCGCCAGCGTTCGATCACCCGGTCGCGCACCTCGTCCAGCGGGCGCTCGCGAGAGGGCGTCGTGCCGACCACTTCGTACCAGAGATAGCCGTCGCCCTTGGCGAGCTGAACCGGATCGTTTTCGGCGCCGACCTCGGCGTCAAAGATTGCGGAAAACAGGTTGGCGGTATCGGGCAATTGCGAAATCGGCTTGCCGTCCGGGCCGCGGCCCGAACGGTCGACGGCCTCGATCGTCTGCACCTGCAGGCCGACCTTCTGCGCAAGTTCCGCCAGCGTGCCGCCGGCGCCGCGCTCGTCCTCCAGCTTGTCGTAGAGCGCCCGGACCTCCTTGCGGGCGCGCTCCTCCGCAAGTTCGCGCTTGAGATCGGCCGCCACCTCCTCGAACGGACGAACCGTCTCCGGCTCGACCTTGCCGACATGGACGAGCACAAACCCGAAGCGGCCCTTGATCGGTTCGCTGGTCGTATTGGGCTGCAGCGCGAAGGCCGCGTCGGCAACCGCGGGGTCGAGGATCCGCGACTTTGGCGTCAGGCCGAGATTGGTTTCGCTGCCCTTGCTTTCGGGCGAGGCGGCGAATTGCGCGAATGTCATGCCGCCTTGCCTGATCTTCTCCAGCGCCTCCCGGGCATCGGCTTCGTTCTGGAACACGATCTGATGGACCTCGCGCTGTTCCGGCGTCACGTACTTCGCCCGGTCGGCGTCGTAGGCCTTCTTCACCTCCTCGTCGGAAATCGACATCGCTTTCGCGAGCGCTTCGGCCGAGAGCGTCACCACGTCGACCTTGCGAAATTCGGGGGCACGGAACGCGGCCTTGCGCTCCTCGTAATATTTGGCGATCTCTTCGGCGGAGGGGTCGCCGATCTCACCGGCCTGTTCCGGCCCGAGGACAAGGTAGTCGAGCGCACGCAGTTCATTCGCGAAACGGTTCTGCACGTCGATCGCGATATCGGGCGCCTGCAGTTCGGCGGTGAGGCTGCCGATGACTTGCTGCTGCAGAATTTGCCTGCGCCGCTCTGCGACGTAGCGGCTTTCGGTATATCCGAGTTCCCGCAGGATCGCGAGAAAGCGATTGTGGTCGAACTGTCCGTTGATGCCGCGGAACGAGGGATCGTTGCGGATGCGCTCCGCCACGATCTGGTCAGGGATGTTCAGGCCGAGCTGGCGGATATTGTCGTCAAGCGCGGCTTCGGCAATCATCTGGCCGAGCAACTGGCGATGCAGACCGAGCGCGCGCACCTGATCGGCGGGAATCGGCTTGCCGACCTGCCGGATGAGCCGCTGCATCTGCTCGTTATAGGACTGCCGGAACCGCTCGACGCCGATCTCGGTCGAACCGACCGTGGCGACGGTCGAAGAGCCGAAGCCGCGGAACACGTCGCCGATGCCCCAGACCGCGAACGAGATCGCGATCAGGCCGAGGATGATTCCGGTGATGAGGCGGCCGAGCCAATTGCGGGTAGCGTTCTGAATTCCGCGCAGCATGCGAGCGTTACGTCTTTCGTCGTCGGCGATGGGGTGGAAAGGACGCGCATCATAGAGACGGCGGTGAGAGGCTGCAACACGCTGACAAGTCACGGGAAAGCGCTGGCGCCTCAACGGTCTGTCTGGTAGCGGATGAGGCTTCGGCAAGAAACATAAATTTTGGAAAGAGGGCTCATGGCGCACGAACCGCGTCCGCTGGTCGCAGGCAACTGGAAGATGAACGGCCTCTCCGCATCGGTCGCCGAACTGAAGGCGATCATCGCCGGCGCATTGTCGAAGCCGCCGGCCGCCGATCTGATGATCTGTCCGCCCGCCACGCTGATTGCCGAATTTGCGAAGGTCGCGGCCAATTCACCGGTCGCCATTGGCGCGCAGGATTGCCATGCGGAGATGTCGGGCGCTTTCACCGGCGATCTTTCGGCCGAGATGCTCAAGGATGCCGGCGCGCGCGCGGTCATTGTCGGACATTCCGAGCGGCGCACGCTGCATGGCGAGAGCGACGACATGGTTCGTGCCAAGGCCGCGGCGGCGCAGCGCGCCGGGCTGGCGCCGATCCTGTGCGTTGGCGAAACCCGTGAGGAGCGCGAAGCCGGCGCCACAATCGCGCGCATTCAGAGGCAGTTGGATGGATCTCTGCCGGACCGGTTTGATGGACTTGTGGTCGCCTATGAGCCGGTCTGGGCGATCGGGACCGGCCTGACGCCGACCACGGCCGATGTCGCCGAAGTTCATGCCATGATCCGCAACTATCTGATTTCGAGGGATAAAGAGGCGGGACCCTCAATCCGGATCCTGTATGGCGGCTCGGTCAAGCCGCAGAACGCGCGCGAATTGATGGGCGTCGCTCATGTGAATGGCGCGCTGGTCGGGGGCGCAAGCCTCAAGGCGGCGGATTTCCTAGGTATCGCCGCGGCTTACGCCTGATCACCATGCGCCAAGCCGAGGCTGGAATTGTCGGACCGGATCGTGTACAGACGCGACCGCATTCCTATATGTGAGCGCGAAGCAAGCGGCCCGGCGACACGAGGGCCAGCCAGGGTGTGACGCATGCAGACTGTGGTGATCGTCGTTCATCTGCTCATCGTTCTGACGATGATCGGCCTTGTTCTGCTGCAACGCTCGGAGGGCGGCGGACTTGGCATGGGTGGCGGCGGATTCATGTCCACCCGCGGCACGGCGAATCTGTTGAGCCGCTCCACGGCCTATCTGGCGGCGGCGTTTTTCGCCACCAGCCTGCTGCTGTCATGGCTCGCGGGCTACGACCGCGCGCCGACCTCAATTCTCAACACCGGTGCGCCCGCCGGTCCCTCGGTTCCGGCGCCCGGCGGCGCCATTCCGCCGCTCGGTTCGGGTTCGGGCGGGGTGCTGGACCAGTTGCAGCGCCCGGCCGCACCGGCGCAGCCCGCCGGGCCGCAGGTTCCGCAGTCGCAGTGACCCCAGTTCAAAAGGGCCGGGAAACCGGCCCTTCGAATTTGCGGGGGTCAGTTATCCAAAGGCGACGGGGCAATCCCCTCGTCGAATCGAATCAGGGTGTCTAAAGGTTGAGCCCCATGGCGCGGTACGTTTTCATCACCGGCGGCGTGGTGTCCTCACTCGGGAAGGGTCTTGCATCGGCGGCGCTCGGCGCGCTGATGCAGGCGCGCGGCTACAAGGTCCGGCTGCGCAAGCTCGATCCCTATCTCAATGTCGACCCGGGCACCATGTCGCCGTATCAGCACGGCGAGGTGTTCGTCACCGACGACGGCGCCGAGACCGATCTCGATCTTGGCCATTACGAGCGCTTCACCGGCCGCCCGGCCAACCGGCAGGACAACATCACGACCGGGCGCATCTACCAGGACATCATCGCCAAGGAACGCCGCGGCGACTATCTCGGCGCGACCGTCCAGGTCGTCCCGCATGTCACCAACGCCATCAAGGATTTCATCAGGGAGGGCAACGACGACTTCGATTTCGTGCTGTGCGAGATCGGAGGTACGGTCGGCGACATCGAGGGCCTGCCGTTCTTCGAGGCGATCCGCCAGCTTGGCAACGAATTGCCGAGGGGCAACGCCCTCTATATCCACCTGACGCTGTTGCCGTTCATCCCGAGCGCGGGTGAACAGAAATCCAAG
>JBIQKQ010000080.1:0-15405 GCA_044506365.1 Hyphomicrobiales bacterium | reverse complement strand
GCTGCATATCGATGCGCAGAGCGGAAAAGTCACGCGCAACGAGCGGGACTGACAGGCGTCATGGCCGGCCCGGGTGTCGCTTCGCTCACCCGGGCTACGCAGCCTACGCAGACGAGAGCCATGGACGGTAGCCCGCATGAGCGAAGCGACATGCGGGTTCGTCAGCACATATTTCGTCAGCACATATACTGTCCGCCATTGGCGGTCAGCGTCGATCCGTTGATAAAGCCGGATTCGTCCGACGCCAGAAACACCACGCAGCGCGCGATCTCTTCCGGCTCGCCGAGCCGCCCCGCGGGGATATGCGGCAGGATGCTTTTTTCCAGCACATCCTGCGGCACCGCTTTCACCATTTCGGTGGCGATATAGCCCGGGCAGATCGCGTTCACCGTGATGCCGCTCTTCGCGCCTTCCTGCGCCAGCGCCTTGGTGAAGCCGATGTCGCCGGCCTTGGCCGCCGAATAATTGACCTGGCCCATCTGGCCCTTCTGCCCGTTGATCGAGGAGATATTGATGATGCGGCCGAACTTGCGCGCGCGCATGCCCTCGATCACCGGCCGGGTCATGTTGAACAGCGAACCGAGATTGGTGGAGATGACCTCATTCCATTGCTGCGGCGTCATGCGGTGGAACATGGTGTCCCGGGTGATGCCGGCATTGTTGACCAGCACCTCGATTGGACCGAGCTCGGCTTCCACCTGCTTGATGCCCGCAGCGCAGGCCTCGAAATTCGAGACGTCCCATTTGTAGACCGGGATGCCGGTCGCCGCCTTGAACTTTTGTGCGGCCTCGTCGTTGCCGCCGTAATTGGCGGCAACCTTGTAGCCGGCGGCGTGCAGCGCCTTGCAAATGGCTTCGCCGATCCCGCGTGTCCCACCCGTCACCAGCGCGACCCGAGACATGTTGCTCCCCCGAAATTTATCTGTCCGGTCGATGTCCGCCCGGACGCATTAGACTAGACACGAAAATGGCCGGAGCAAGCCCCGGCCATGGCGCAATTCTATGCGGGCGGCTTCGCAGCCGCGTGTTGGAGAGCGGCGTGCGTTCCGGCCGCTCCAGAGATATTCGCTATGGTGTCTGTTCGCGCGTCTAAGCGCGCTCCAGGCACATGGCGATGCCCATGCCGCCGCCGATACAGAGCGTGGCAAGACCCTTCTTGGCGTCGCGCTTCTGCATCTCATGCAGCAGCGTCACCAGAACGCGGCCGCCCGAGGCGCCGATCGGGTGCCCGATCGCGATCGCGCCGCCATTCACATTGACCTTGTCCGTGTCCCAGCCAAGATCCTTGTTGACCGCGCAGGCCTGCGCGGCGAAGGCCTCGTTGGCTTCGATCAGGTCGAGGTCCTCGATTTTCCACCCGGCTTTCTTGAGCGCCGCGCGGGAGGCCGGGATCGGGCCGGTGCCCATGATCGAAGGATCGACGCCGGCATGCGCCCAGGAAACGATCCGGGCCAGGATCGGCCTGCCGGCTTTCTTCGCCTCCGACGCTTTCATCAGCACGACCGCGGCCGCGCCGTCATTGATGCCGGACGCATTGGCAGCGGTGACGGTGCCTTCCTTGTCGAAGGCGGGGCGAAGCTTCGCGATCGACTCCATGGTCACGCCCGACTTCGGATATTCGTCCGTATCGACGACGATATCGCCCTTGCGCGACTTCACGGTGACGGGTGCGATCTCGTCCTTGAACCGGCCGGCCTTGATCGCGGCTTCGGCCTTGTTCTGCGAAGCGACCGCGAATTCATCCTGCTGCTGGCGCGTGATCTGCCACTGCTTGGCGACGTTCTCCGCGGTCGTGCCCATGTGATAGCCGTTGAAGGCGTCCCACAGGCCGTCCTTGATCATGGTGTCGACCATCTGAAAATCGCCCATCTTCACGCCGTTGCGCAGATGCGCGCAATGCGGCGCCATGCTCATGGATTCCTGGCCGCCGGCGACGACGATATCGGAATCGCCGTTGAGGATCGCCTGATAGCCGAGCGCGACTGCCCGCAAGCCCGAGCCGCAGAGCTGGTTGACGCCCCAGGCCGGGCTGTCGACCGGGATACCGGCCGCGATCGACGCCTGCCGTGCCGGATTCTGGCCCTGACCTGCGGTCAGGATCTGCCCCATAATCACTTCGGATACCTGCTTGCCTTCGATGCCGGCGCGCTCCAGCGCCGCGGCAATTGCGACCTTGCCGAGTTCATGCGCGGGAAGGTTCGCAAAAGCCCCGTTAAATGCGCCAACCGGCGTGCGGGCGGCGCCAACGATGACGATGTCGTCCTGCATGAGTAGCTCCCTGAGCGAGTGGCTCGAATCCGAAATCCGCCTCTGGCTGAGGGCTTGCTCGTGAGCGGACTCCGGATTCGAAGGGCACCAGCAAGCCTATGATTCTAGTGCGGTTTGGTTCGGAAATCCGCGCGAAGAGCAGGCAGGCTAATGAAGCGGACTTCCGAACCCACGACACCAGTTCGTCCTGCAGATAGCATGGCGGGCCCGGCGGCAAAACCTCGGGGCCATGCGAAAGGGCCGGATGCGACCCGCACAAAACGGTGGCTCCGCCGGTTGAAACGGCCTAACTTTAACCCTCAGGAGATACCCGGAGGAACAGTCCGGGTATCAGGGGAGCGTGGCGCAAGCGGTAACATGGCAAAATCCGACGAACCGATCACGATCAAGAAATACGCCAACCGGCGGCTCTACAACACGGGCACCAGCACATATGTCACGCTGGAAGACCTCGCAACGATGGTGAAGGCCGGGGAAAATTTTGTCGTTTACGACGCCAAGACCTCCGAGGACATCACCCGCTCGGTGCTTGCGCAGATCATTTTCGAGCAGGAAAACAAGGAAGGCCAGAACCTTCTGCCGATCAATTTCCTGCGTCAGTTGATTCGCTTCTATGGCGATTCGATGCAGATGATGGTGCCGCGCTATCTGGAAGTGTCGCTGGAATCCTTCGCTCGCGAGCACGAAAAAATGCGCCAGCAGATGGCGCAGGCCTTTGGCGTCAATGTTCCGTCCTTCGGCCCGATGGAGGATCAGGTCCGGCGCAATATGGAGATGTTTGAGAAAGCCTTCGCGATGTTCTCGCCATTCGCGCGGCGCGAGGCAGGCGCCGGCCCGGAAAAGGCCGAGCCCGAAAAATCTGCGACCTCCTCCGAAGACATCGACGCGCTGAAGCGTCAGATCGAAGAGATGCAGAAACGCATCGACAAGATCAGCGACAAGGGCTGAGACGCAAAGCTCGTCGCGAACCGGTCAGCGCGAAGCGCGGCCCGATGAATTTCGCCAATGCGGCGAATGCGCCGCGCATCGGATTTGCGCTCCGCCCGGTTCGCGCAACGGCTTTGATGTTTAAGATCCCGCAGCCTGCCGGTGCCGGTCGTCGTACCAATCGAGCCGCGCCAGCCCGACATGCTCGCCCTGAAGATAGTCGCAGCCCCAGGCGGCGAGGATTTCGGCCGACTGTTCATCCTGGACCCATTCCGCCACGGTCTCCAGTCTAAGGCCGCGCGCGAGGTCGAGCATGGTGCGCACGAAGGTGCGATCGTCTTCCGAGCGCGCCAGGTTCTGGACGAAGGCGCCATCGATCTTGATCAGATCGACGCCCAGCTTGCGCAGGTTGCGAAACGACGTATAGCCCGCGCCAAAATCGTCGATGGCGATACGCGCGCCAAGATCCTTCACCCGCCGCACAAAGCCGCGCGCATTGTCGATATCGTGGATCGCCGTGGTCTCCGTGATCTCCACGATCAGGCGTTGCGCGACGTTATCGTGCAGGCGCAACAATGCTTCGAGTCGTGTCCACCAGTCCGGATCGGTGGTCGAGGACGCCGAGACATTCAGGCTCGCGCGCAGGCCCGGATGCGCTGCCATTTCCGCGATCACCAGCTCCAGCACGCGCTGGTCGAGCAGGCGCGCGAGGCCGAGCCGCTCGGCGACCGGCACGATGTCCATCGCCGGAATCAGCGATCCGTCGACCCGGCGAATGCGTAACAGACATTCGTGAAAAGCGATGTCCTTGCTGTGCGCGTCGACCACCGGCTCATAAGCCAGAAGGATGCGCCGCTCGTTCAGCGCGGTGACGATGCTGTCGGTGGCGCGGATATTGGCGCGCCGCTGCGCCTCGCGTTCGAGATTGGGCTGATAGGCAAGGAATGAACCGGGCCGCTTTTCCCTCGCGCGGTCGAGAATTTCCTGCGCGCGCGCCAGCACTTCATCGACATCGGCGGCATGCCGCGGCGCGGTGACTCCGCCGATCGTACCGGTGACGGCAACCGGCCCGGCCGTGGTCATCACGATGTCGTCGCGTATTGCGGCGAGAAACCGCTCGGCGGCGATGCCGATCTCGTCGGGGGAGCAATTCTTCAGGATGATCCCGAACTTGTTGCCGGAGAAGCGGCCGAGAATGTCGAGGCCGCGCATGCGGCTGCGCAGGCGCTTGGCGACAACCGCGATCACCTCATCGGCGACGTCGTAGCCATAAGCTTCATTGATACGACCGAGATTGTCGATGGCGCCAAGAAGAAATCCGCAGGATGTTTGCGTGTGCGCCGCCTCTTGCAGGCTCTCGGCGAGCTGCTCGGTCAGATGCCAGCGGTTGATCTCGCCGGTGAGCAGGTCAAAGCGCGACAGATATGCGAGCTGCTGTTCGCGCTCGTAGCGCTCGTTGATCACGCGAATGACACCGTGCGCGAAGCTCGGCTTATCATCGGCCCCCGCGAACCAGCGGCCGGTATCCTCGATCCAGAGCTTGGGCGCCCGCGCGCCGGACCGCAGCGCGTATTGAACCTGATAGGGCACGCCCGCGCCCCTGTCGGTCTCGGCCGAACGCATGATGGCGTCGAAACGGGATTGCCCATTCCCGGGATCGAGCAGATTGGCAAAGCCCCGACCGGTCGCGACCTGCGCGATATCTCGCAAGCCGAGCAGCCGGCCGATGCCGGGGCCCCAGGTCAGCGCATCGGATTCAATCTGCCATTCGTATGGAGCTTCGCCCACCGACCGCATGATCGCGGTGCAGTCGGGCATCGAATCCGTCCCGGAAGGCGGAACGTCGGGCCGCCGGTCCGACTGCGGAATGTCGGTCGCTCGTGTCAACATCGATCCCTCGGTGCCGTGCGCGGACGACACAAGGGGCGAATCTAGCGGGCAACCTTAAACAAGAGGCAAAATCGCCCGCTCGCATTGTAATGACGGCGTGCGGTGCATCAGGAGGGGCACGGAGATTGCGTTGGGTGCGGTGAGACAGTGCTGCATGTCCCGATTTGACGCAGGAGCCGCCATGTCCGCCGACAGAATAGGACGCATCCCCGCCCCGCCGCGCCCAGCCGCCCGCAAGGCTGATCCCGTTCGGGACAGAAGCGAACCGGACAACGACCGGCGTGACCTGATCGTGGTCAACCCGGCGCAAACGCAGCCCAAAAGCAAGCTGTCGCGATACACCGACGCCCTGTTCCTCGCCCACGTCTTCGCCAGCAAGTACGGGGCCCCGCAGCAGCGCGAGAAGCGCAGAGCCGATCCCGGCGACGCCAATGCAAGCTATCGCAAAAGCGCCAAGAGGCCGGCGCTGCCCGGACGCGTGCTGTCGAAGAAGGTGTGACGCTTCGACCCTGATGGACTTTCGTTCCCGACGGAAACGTCAGTAGCCGAGCGCGATGCCATCCTTGCGCGGATCGGATGCGCCGATCAGCACACCGCGATCCCAGTCGATGCGAATGGCTTGGCCGCCGCCATGCGGCAGCGGCCGGCGGACCACGTCGTGACCATGCGCCCGCAGCGCATGCATCACGTCCTCGTCGGTGCCGTTCTCGACCTGAACCTGCTCGCCCTCGAAGAACACGCGCGGCGAGTCGATCGCGGTCTGCAGGTCCATGCCGTGATCCACGATATTGGAAATGAGATGGGCGTGTCCCATCGCCTGATAGGCGCCGCCCATAACGCCGAACGCCAGTTCGACGCGGCCATTGCGCGACGCAAGCGCGGGGATGATCGTGTGCATCGGCCGCTTCACGGGTCCGATGCAGTTCGGGTGATCCGGTGCGAGATTGAATCCCGAGCCGCGATGATGCAGCAGCACGCCGGTCTTCTCCGCGGTTATCCCCGAACCGAAGAACGAGAACAGCGAATTGATCATGGTGACCGCGTTGCGGTCCTTGTCGACCACGCAGACAAGGACAGTCGAGCCTTGCGGCTTGATCGCGGGCGGAAATGGCGAGCGTCGCTCGCGGTCGATCATGCCGGCAAGCCTTGCGGCGAATGCACGGTCAAGCAACGCGGAGACCGGCGCGGTCATGAAGGCGGGATCGGCGATATTGGTGTTGCGCGCGGTATAGGCGAGGCGCCCCGCTTCGATCAGCAGATGCATCTCCTCGGCACTGCCGGGTTCGAGCGAAGCGATGTCGAAGCGCTCGAGAATGTTGAGCAGGATCAGTGCCGCCAGGCCCTGTCCATTCGGCGGCAGTTCGACCACCTCCAGCCCGCGATAGTTTGTCGAAATCGGCGTGACGACCTCGCCGCGATGCATGGCGAAATCCTCCGCCGTCAGCACCCCGCCAAGCCCGGCTAGCGTCGTGACGATGTCGTCGGCGACCTCGCCCTTGTAAAAGGCGCGCGCGCCATCTTTCGCGATCTTGCGGAGCGTTGCGGCGAGCGCAGGAAACCGCACCACATCGCCCGCCTTCGGGACGGCGCCGCCCGGCAGATAGATGCGGGTTGTTGCGGCGTGCTTGCGCAGCTTGGCTTCGGTCACCGCCCAGTCGAGCGCGACGCGCGGCTGCACCGGAACGCCGCCTTCGGCCGCCGCGATCGCCGGCGCGAGCACGCGGTCGAAGCCGAACCGGCCATGCGTTCTCAGGATCGTATCCCAGGCTTCCACCGCGCCCGGCACCGTCACCGCATGCACCGAATCGATCGCGATCTCCTTCAGGCCCTGGTCGATCAGCGTCTCCGCCCGCATCGCTGCGCCGGTGCGGCCGGAGCCATTATAGCCCCAGATCGGCTGGCCCGGTCGCGCCACGAGGCAGAAGCAGTCGCCGCCGATTCCGGTCATGTGCGGCTCGCCGATACAGGCAACCGCCATCGCTGCGACCGCGGCATCGGCGGCGGTGCCGCCCGCGCGCAGAATCTCGACCGCGGTCAGCGAAGCCAGCGGGTGTGACGTCGCCACCATGCCCGAGGTGGCAAAGGCCGGCGAGCGGCCGGGCCTATGAAAATCGCGGCTCATCACGGCTTTATCGCCGAACGGGCGTCAATGGACGAGCGGATGATGCCCGCCCTCGATGGAATAGTCGCGGGTCGCGGCCCGGATCGAGATCGAGAAGCCGCCGATGACGTCGACGGCACAGATGACAAGGAAGATCAGGAAGGTCGAGGTCGCCGCTTTCTGCACCATCAGGAATTCGACGAGGGCAGCGACGAACACCACGAAGGACAGCATGTGGTCGACGATCGATTTCACCCCGAACCGCGTGGCCTTGAGGATTTCGACGAACAGCAACAGGATCGACAGGATGATCAGCAGATCGCCGGTGGTGACGCCGAGCGTTGCGCCCGACATCATCTGAATCGAGAACACCGTATCGGCAAAGCCGAGATCGAACAGAAAGGCGATGATGTTGTAGATCGCGAACGGAACGATCAGGAGAGGAAAACCGACGAGATACATCGCTCATGTCCTCCGGAGTTTCTCTCCTGGCCCGCGCGCGCTCGGGGCGACCGGCCGCCGTTCCGCAGCCGCGCGGCCCGGCCGGCCTTGTCAGGCTTCGGCGCTCTTTACTTTCAGCACCTGCCGGCCCTTGTACATGCCGGTCTTCAGGTCGAGGTGGTGCGGACGGCGAAATTCACCGGAATCCTTGTCCTCGACATAGGCGGGCTGCTTGAGCGCGTCGGCGGACCGGCGCATCCCGCGCCGCGAGGGCGAGGTTTTTCGTTTCGGAACGGCCATTGCTGGAACTCCTGAAAAGACAGTCCGGCCCGCGCAGATCCCCCGGGGGAACCCTGCCGGACCGGATGTAATGGATTGCGGCGGCTTATAAAGGAATAGCCGGTCCGGCGCTAGCGCTTTTGGCCGCCCTTCACGAGCCGGGGCGGCCGTTTCAGGCAGGCATCCAGCCCGGCGACACTGGCCCGGCGCTGGTAGATCGCCGACAGCCGCCGGACCCCAGGTCCCGGCCTCTGCGCGTCGCGGCGCCTCGGATTGGGCAGCATTGCCGCCATCAGCGCCGCCTGCCGGGCATTCAGGTCGGCCGCGGACGTTCTGAAGGCTCGGCGGGCCCCCGCCTCGGCCCCGAACTGTCCATTCGGCCCCCATTCGGCGATGTTCAGGTAGATTTCCATGATCCGCCGCTTGCCGAGGACGAGATCCATCCAGACCGCCAGCGGGAATTCCAGCGCCTTGCGCACATAGGAGCGGCCTTGCCACAGGAACAGGTTCTTGGCGGTCTGCTGGCTGATGGTAGAGCCGCCCCGCAGGTCCTCGAGGTCCTCGGCGTCCTGGATGATGTCCCGCAAACTCCGCCAGTCGATGCCGTGATGGTTGCAGAACTGCCCATCCTCGGAGGCGATCACGGTCCGCGGCAGGACCGGGGCCATGTCCTCGAGCGGCTGCCAGATTCGCGTGACCGGCTGGAGCGTGACGTAACGCCACGCCATCGGCGTGGAAACCGGCGGAACCACGAGATAGAGCGGTGTCAGCAGATAAGGCAGCAGCAGGGCGGCCAGCACGACGAGCACCGCGATCCGCAGGGTTCGGCGAAGCCCCCGTCTGGAAGGTGTCCAAGGTTGCTGCGATAACGTCACCGAATCCGCCCGATGGATCGTCCCCCCGTAGAGACTCTCACGAAACCTGACAAGGCAATGAATGCGGCGCGGTGCCGCGATGATGGCGAAGGAAGATGACCGATTTTACCTCTGTGCTCGATGCGGCGGCCGCCGAGACCGAAGACCTGCTTGGAACTCTGCTGTCTGCGCAGCCTGTCGATGGCGAGATCGCGCGGCCGCAGCGCCTGCTCGATGCCATGCGCTATTCCGCGCTCGGCGGCGGCAAGCGGCTGCGCCCGTTTCTGGTGATCGAGAGTGCGGCGCTGTTCGGCGTGCCGCGCGCGCGCGCCCTGATGGCCGGCGCCGCGCTCGAATGCGTGCATTGCTACTCGCTGGTGCATGACGACCTGCCGGCGATGGACAATGACGACCTGCGGCGCGGCCGGCCGACGCTGCATCGCGCCTATGACGATGCGACCGCGATCCTCGCGGGCGATTCCCTGCTGACCTTCGCGTTCGATATCCTGTCGCGCGAGGAAACCCATCCCGATCCGGCGGTCCGCATCGCACTCGTGCGCGAACTCGCGCGCGCAGCCGGGCTCGGCGGGATGGCGGGCGGCCAGATGCTCGATCTCGCCGCCGAGGGCCGCTTCGGCGCAATGCCGTCCGGCGATGAGCAATTCATCATCACGATGCAGGCGATGAAGACCGGCGCGCTGCTGCATTTCGCCTGCATTGCCGGCGGCATTCTCGGCGGAGCGAGCGCAAGCGAGAGCGCGGCGCTCTCGCAGTATGGCCGCACGGTGGGCACCGCATTCCAGATCGCCGACGATCTGCTCGACGTGACGGGTGATGCCGCAACCGTCGGCAAGGCCACCGGCAAGGACGCTGCGGTCGGCAAGGCGACGCTGGTATCGGTGCTCGGGATCGAGGCTGCACGCGAGCGGCTGGCGCGATGCGTCGCGGATGCGGAGGCGGCGCTTGCGCCGTTCGGCGAACGCGCCGGAAGGCTGCGGGACACCGCCCGGTTCATCGCCGCGCGCGAAAAGTGATGGCACGCCAAGATTCTGGAATAGCTACCGAAATTGTGCCCATTTGTGTCAGCAGGCTGTCAAAAAGGTAAGGTGACGCAGCCCCGTTCCGGCCCTACATCTGGTTGTCGGGGTAGACAACCATGCGAAAGCTGCCTGCTTTAGTCCTGTTCGTGGCCGCGATCGGCGCGGCCGCGCTTTATTTCGTGCCGGGCTGGAACGGGGCGCCGGCGGAGGGCAGTTACCGCACCGCCAAGGCTGATCGCGGCGAGATCGTCGCGACGGTCAGCGCCACCGGCACGATCAATCCCACCACCACCGTGATCGTCGGCTCGCAACTGTCGGGACAGGTCGTTGAGGTTCTCGCCGACTATAATTCCGAGGTGAAGGCCGGGCAGGTCGTTGCGCGCCTCAATCAGGATCAGATCCGCGCGCGGCTCGATGCGGCGCGCGCCGATCTCGCGCAGATGCGCGCGCAGCGGCTGGTCACCGAAGGCCAGATCGAAAAGGTCAGGGCGGAAACCGAGAAGGCGCGCGCGGCGCAAGCCGACATGGAGGCGCAGGTCACGCGAAACGAGGCGCTGCTCGCCGATGCCGATCGCATCTACAAACGCCAGAGCGATTTGCGCACCCGCGGCTTTGCCGCAGATGCCGCAGTCGATACCGCACGCGCCACCCGCGACGCACAGGAGGCGGCGCTCACCTCGGCGCGGGCGCAAGTGAATTCGGCAAAGGCCGCAATTCTCGGACTCGCCGCCGACCTGCAAGTGGCGCAGGCCAATCTCTCCGCCGTGTCGGCACAGATCAAGCAGCGCGAAGCGGCGGTGCGTCAGATCGAGGTCGATCTCGCCAACTCGGAAATCAAGTCGCCGGTATCGGGCGTCGTCGTGCAACGCAATGTCGAACTTGGGCAGACGGTCGCCGCTTCGCTGCAGGCGCCGGAGCTGTTCCGCATCGCCGACGATCTGCGCAAGATGGAGATAGCCGCCAATATCGACGAGACCGATATCGGCCGCATCAAGCCGGGTCAGCGCGTGAGCTTCACGGTCAATGCGTTTCCCGGCCGCACCTTTGACGGCACCGTCAAGCAGGTCCGGCTCGGCTCGCAGAACGTCCAGAATGTGGTGATCTACACGACCATCATTTCGATCGAGAACCCGCGGCGCGAATTGCTGCCCGGCATGACGGCGAATCTGCGCATCGAGACCGAGCGGCGTGACGACGTGGTGCGCATTCCGAATGCGGCGCTGCGCTGGCGTCCGGCGTCGCTCGCCGATCAACCGTTGGCCAGAGCGGGCGTCGCATCACGCGAAACCGGCGGCGGAGCGGCGCAGCGGCGCGCGAGCGGCGGCAACAGCGCGGAATTTCTTGACGCGATCCGGAGCGAGATCAAGCCGGGCGCAGACCAGTTGCGCGAGATCGAAGCCGCATTCGCACAGATGCGGCAGAGCTTCCTCGCCGGCGCCGGGGATGGTGACGCGAGCGCGCGCCGCGAACGCATCCTTGCGGCACGCCGCGCGCTTGAGCAGCGGATCGCCGGCATCCTGACGCCCGAACAGAAGGCGCTGTTCGACGAGATCGTGAAGCGACAGGCGGCGGCCGGCGGTCAGCGCACCGCCGCCTCCGGGCGGGTCTTTGTGGTCGGCCGCGACGGCAAGCCGCAAGGCATGACGATCCGCACCGGTGTGACCGATGGCGGCTCGACCGAGGTGATTTCGGGTCTCGATGCCGGCGCCGAGGTGATTGTCGGCGGCGGCGCCCCGACCGATGCTTCGCGCCGCGGCCCGCGGTTCGGGTTCTGAGTGGGGCTATGAAAACGCGAGTGGCCGCGCGCTTTCCTGACCTCCCCCTGAAAGGGGGAGGTCGATTGCCGCAGACAAGTTTACGCAGTCTGCGCAAGCTTGACTGCGGGCGAAGCGCGGTCAATCGGGTGGGGGTCTGCTTCCTGTCTCGCAAGATGCGCCCCACCCGGCTCGACGCTGCGCGTCTCGCCACCCTCCCCCTTGCAGGGGGAGGGAACGGAAACGCGCCATGCCGCTGATCGAAACCGAGAACCTGACGCGGCTCTACACGCTCGGCGGCGAGACCGTGACCGCACTCGACGGCGTGTCGCTGGCCGTCGATGAGGGCGATTTTGTTGCGGTGATGGGGCCGTCCGGCTCGGGCAAGTCGACCTTCATGAATGTCATCGGCTGCCTCGACAAGCCGACATCGGGCACCTACCGCCTCGACGGCGAGCTGGTGTCGGCGCTGAGCGGCGACGCGCTTGCCGCCGTGCGCAACCGCAAGATCGGTTTCGTGTTCCAGCAATTCCATCTGCTCGACCGCCTCGATGCGCTCGCCAATGTCGAATTGCCGATGATCTATGCCGAGACCGATCGTGCGGTCCGCACCGACAGGGCGATCGCCGCGCTGAACCGGGTCGGTCTCGGCGAACGCATTCATCATCGCCCGACCCAATTGTCCGGCGGCCAGCAGCAGCGCGTCGCGGTGGCCCGCGCCCTCGTCAACGATCCCAAGATGCTGCTGGCCGACGAGCCGACCGGCGCGCTCGATAGCCGCACCTCGGTCGAGATCATGGCGCTGTTCCAGGAGCTCAATCGCGAGGGTACGACCGTTGTGGTCGTCACGCACGAGCCAGATGTGGCTGCTTATGCCAACCGGCTGATCCGCTTCCTCGACGGCCGCGTCGTGTCCGATCGCCGTCACACGCCAGTCAACGCCGCGGCGCGCCTCGCCGAGCTGGCGCGGCAGCCGCATCCGCATGACGAGGCCGCCGAATGACCAACCGCGACGCCATCGTGTCCGCGCTCGATGCGCTGCGGCTGCACAAGCTGCGCAGCGCGCTTACCATGCTCGGCATCATCATCGGCGTTGCGGCGGTGATTGCCATGGTCGCGGTCGGCGGCGGCGCGCGCGAGCAGGTGGTCGCGCAGATCCGCAGCCTTGGATCGAATTTGCTTGTGGTGACGCCGGGCAACGTCACGTCCGGCGGCATTCGCATGGGCTCGGGCGCTGCGTCCACGCTAACCGACGACGATGCGGCCGCCATCATGGCGGAGGTGCCGGGCGTTCAGGTGACGGCGCCCAATATGCGCGGCACCGGGCAGATCGTCGCCGGCGGCGTGAACTGGGCGAGCGCGGTGTTCGGCATCGACTCCGGCTGGTTCGAGGCGCGCGACTGGGACGTCGAGATCGGCCGCGCCTTCGAGCCGGAAGAGATCGCCCGTGGCGCGCAGGTGGTCATTCTCGGCCAGACCGTCGCGCGCAATCTGTTCGGCGGCCTCGATCCGGTCGGCCAGGAACTGCGCATCCGCAACGTGCCGCTGAGCATCATCGGCGTGATGGGACGCAAGGGGCAGACCACCTGGGGCACCGATCAGGACGATGTCGCCTTCGTGCCGCTCAACACCGCGCGCCAGCGCGTGCTGGGCCGCAATCTCGCCAATGCGCGCGCAGTCGGCTCGATCTATGTGAAGGTGCAGGATGGCGAGAACATGAGTCTGGTCGAAGACGAAGTGAAGCAGTTGCTGCGCCAGCGCCACCGTTTGCAGCCCGGCCAGGAGGACGACTTTTCGATCCGCAATCTCGCCGACATCGCCGCGACCCGAGAAGCGAGCGCGCGCACGCTCGCGATCCTTCTCGCCGCGGTCGCCGGCGTGTCGCTTGCGGTCGGCGGCATCGGCATCATGAACATCATGCTGGTGTCGGTGACCGAGCGCACCCGCGAGATCGGGCTTCGCCTCGCGCTCGGTGCGCGGCAATGGGATATCCTGCGGCAATTCCTGTTCGAGGCCACCGGCCTTGCGGCGATCGGCGGGCTGATCGGCGTATTGCTCGGCGTTGGCGCGGCCTACATCATCTCGAATGCGGCGGGCTGGCCGCTCCTTGTCGAACCGGCTTCGATCGTGATCGCGGTGGTGTTCTCCGGTCTCGTTGGCGTGTTCTTCGGATGGTATCCGGCGCTGCGCGCCTCAAAGCTCGATCCGATCGAGGCGCTCCGGCATACGTGATGGCGTCAAGGCAGCATTCGTAGCCCGCGACGCGCGATCGCAAGGCCTCTATCGCCGCCCGCGGCCGAACCAGCCCTGCACCCGCGACCACAGATCGCGCGCCGAAACCGAGAACACGGCGAACAGCACGCCAACAATGATCAGCGGAATCCAGAGCAGCATCAGCCCGGCCAGCAGCAGGAAGAACAGCGCGGCGACAGCGCCGGCCGCCAGCAGAATGAGAATGACGGTGAACGGCCCGGGCTTCTTCAGATAAACCCGCCGGAAGCCGTCTTCGTCCTCCTCGACGCGCACGAACAGGCTGTCGAAGCTGCGCTGCCCGGCGCGCGACTGCGGCGGGATGATTTCGGGTTCGAGGCGCGGGCGTTCGGCGCGGGGGCGATGATTGTCGATCATCGGGTCAATATGGGGGACTGTCGTCGCCGCAGCAATCTGCGCCGAAACGACGCGTTGCTGGCGGCACTAACACACGGCCGTGTGCGTCGCATCATTACCGATCTGTCACAGATTGGGCAGGAACACGGACGGGCCGGAACTCGTTTTCAATGCATCGGGGCGAATGCGAAAGGAGGCCGACCCGATGATCGTTGAGAACCTGCTGCCGTTCCTCTTGCTTTGCGCGATCGTCTTCGGCCTGCTTTGGCTCGTGATCGAAGCCGGCGCAAAGCTCGTAGAGGTGATTTCGGACCGCGAGTAAAGACCTATTCCGCCGCGGTCTTGCCGGCGCCTCCGACGCCGTAGCGCCGATCGATGTAGTCAATCACCATCGCCTTGAAGTCTTCGGCGACGGTCGGGCCGCGCAGCGTCACCGCCTTCTTGCCGTCGATGAAGACCGGCGCGGCCGGCGCCTCGCCGGTGCCCGGCAGCGAAATGCCGATATCGGCATGCTTGCTTTCGCCGGGCCCATTGACGATGCAGCCCATCACCGCAACGTTGAGCGCTTCGACCCCGGGATAGCGCGTCTTCCACTCCGGCATCGATGCATGAATGAAGGTCTGGATGTCGCGCGCCAGTTCCTGGAATGTGGTCGAGGTGGTCCGGCCGCAACCCGGACACGCCGCCACCAGAGGCACGAAGGTGCGAAAGCCCATGGTCTGCAGGATTTCCTGCGCGACCTTGACTTCCAGCGTGCGGTCGCCGCCGGGCTCCGGCGTGAGCGAGACGCGGATGGTGTCGCCGATGCCCTGCTGCAGCAGAATGCCGAGCGCGGCTGACGAGGCGACAATGCCCTTCGATCCCATGCCGGCTTCGGTCAGCCCGAGATGAATCGCATAATCGGATCTGCGCGCGAGATCGATATAGACTGCGATCAGGTCCTGCACCGCCGAGACTTTCGCCGACAGGATGATGCGGTTCTTCGGCAGCCCCATCTCCACCGCGCGATTGGCCGACAGCAAGGCCGACTGCACCATCGCCTCGCGCATCACCGCCCGCGCGTCGGCAGGTCGCGCCGATTTCGCGTTCTCGTCCATCAGATGCGTCAGCAATTCCTGATCGAGCGAACCCCAGTTCGCGCCGATCCGCACCGGCTTGCCGTGCCGGATCGCGGTTTCGATGATGGCGCCGAACTGCCGGTCCTTCTTGTCCTTGAAGCCGACATTGCCGGGATTGATGCGGTA
>JBIQKQ010000079.1:14668-15626 GCA_044506365.1 Hyphomicrobiales bacterium | reverse complement strand
ACCGCGCCTTCTGCGACCGCATGAATTCCTGGGCGCAGGGCGAAGGCCAGCCGGGCCTCGGCTATATCTTCTGGCGCGAAGGCGAGGAGGGCGGCGCCGGCCCGCTCGCCAAGAATATCGGTCCCGACCGGACCAAGCAGATCGCCGACCAGCTCGGTCTCGGCGTCGGCGACGCGGTGTTCTTCGTCGCCGGCAAGCCGAAAGACTTCGTGAGATTCGCAGGCCTCGCGCGTACCCGCGTCGGTGAAGAACTGAACCTGATCGACAAGGATCGGTTCGAGTTCTGCTGGATCGTCGATTTCCCGATGTACGAATGGAGCGAGGAAGAGAAGAAGATCGACTTCTCTCATAATCCGTTCTCGATGCCGAACATGCCGGTCGAAGAGTTTCTGGCGCTCGACCCGAGCGAAACGGAAAAAATTCTTGGTATCAAGGCGTTCCAGTACGACATCGTGTGCAACGGCGTTGAGTTATCGTCCGGCGCGATACGGAACCATCGGCCCGATGTGATGAAGAAGGCCTTCGCCATCGCCGGCTATGACGAGAGCGTGCTGGAGGCAAAATTCGGCGGCATGCTGCGCGCGCTGTCGCTCGGCGCGCCGCCGCATGGCGGCATCGCGCCCGGCATCGACCGGATCGTCATGCTCCTCTGCGGGGAGGAGAACCTGCGCGAAGTGGTGCTGTTCCCGATGAACCAGCGCGCCGAGGACCTTCTGATGGGCGCACCATCCGAGGTGACGCAAAAGCAGCTCCGTGAGCTGCACATCCGGCTCAATTTGCCGCAGAAGTAGTCCGGACCGCGCGGGGAATCCGGTCCTCGAGGCAGGCAAGGTCATCGGGCTCGGGCAGGGACCGGCGTCCGGGCCTCAGCACCATCGTAAGATGCCGTGCGATGTGCTTGCGCTGCTCCTTGTCGCCAAGCGCATAGAGATCGCCGGGACGCTCGGCGATCCGGATC
>JBIQKQ010000079.1:0-14658 GCA_044506365.1 Hyphomicrobiales bacterium | reverse complement strand
TGATGCGCTTGCCCCTCCCCGCGGAGCGGGAGGTGCGGTCGTCCCAAGCGAGCGCGCCGGGTCGGGGGCCGTTCGCCGGTTGGCGCGAGCTCTCGCCGGCAACGGCCGGCCAGCACCCGCAGAGCATCCACGCGGCGCCGCTTCGCGGACCGGCCGGCTTGCGCGAGGTGAGCAGGCACTCCTGCATCCCCTTCCGGTTCGTCATGCTTTCCCCGTAAGGTCGGCTTAGGAGATTCTCATGCCGTCCGTGATGTCCAACCTGTCCGAAGACCTCAAGAACCAGGCGCTTGCCTATCACCGCTCTCCCAAGCCCGGTAAGCTCGCGATCGCGGCCACCAAGCCGCTCGGCACCCAGCACGATCTGGCGCTCGCCTATTCGCCGGGCGTCGCCGCCGCCTGCGAGGCGATCGCCACCGATCCGCGCCAAGCCGCCGAACTCACCAGCCGGCAGAACCTCGTTGCGGTCATTACGAACGGAACCGCGGTATTGGGCCTCGGCGATATCGGGCCGCTGGCATCCAAGCCGGTGATGGAAGGCAAGGCGGTGCTGTTCAAGAAATTCGCCGGCATCGACGTGTTCGATATCGAGATCGATGCGCCGAACGTGGCGCGCATGGTCGAGGTCATCTCGGCGCTGGAGCCGACCTTCGGTGGCATCAATCTCGAAGACATCAAGGCGCCGGAATGTTTCGATGTCGAGGCGCAACTGAAGGAGCGGATGAAGATCCCGGTCTTTCACGACGACCAGCACGGCACCGCCATCATCGTCGGCGCCGCGGTCGTGAACGCGCTCTATCTGTCCGGCAAGAGGATCGGCGATGTGAAGATCGTCGCGTCCGGGGCCGGCGCCGCGGCGCTCGCCTGCCTCAACCTGCTTGTGACGCTCGGTGCGAAGCGCGAGAACATCTTCGTCTCCGACATCGAGGGCGTGGTCTACAAGGGCCGCAATACCCTCATGGATCGCTGGAAGGAGGCCTACGCGCAAGACACCGACGCGCGCACACTCGGCGACATCATCGGCGGAGCGGATATCTTCCTTGGCGTGTCGGCAGGCGGCGTGCTGCAGCCCGACATGGTCAAGCGCATGGCAGACCGCCCGCTGATCATGGCGCTCGCCAATCCGACCCCGGAAATCATGCCGGACGAGGCGCGCGCGGTGCGTCCCGACGCCATGATCTGCACCGGGCGCTCCGACTATCCGAACCAGGTCAACAACGTCCTGTGCTTTCCCTACATCTTCCGCGGCGCGCTTGATGTCGGCGCCACCACCATCAACGAGCCGATGAAGCGCGCGGCGGTCGAGGCGATCGCAGCACTGGCGCGCGAGGCGCCTTCCGATGTCGCGGTGCGCGCCTATGGCGGCGAATCGCGCACCTTCGGACCCGGCTCGCTCATCCCCAATCCTTTCGACCCGCGGCTGATCCTGCGGATCGCGCCGGCAGTGGCGCAGGCGGCGATTGAATCGGGCGCTGCGACCCGGCCGTTGAGCGATTTCGAGGCCTATCGCGAGCGGCTCAATCGCTTTGTGTTCCGCTCCGGCTTCATCATGAAACCGGTCTTTGCGCGCGCGAAGGAACACCCGATGCGCGTGATCTACGCCGAGGGCGAGGACGAGCGTGTGCTGCGCGCCACCCAAGTCGTCGTCGAGGAGGGGCTGGCGCAACCCGTTCTGATCGGCCGTCCCAATGTGGTCGAGACACGGCTTGAACGTTACGGCCTGTCGATCCGGCCGGGCCGCGACTTTGATCTGATCAATCCGGATGACGATCCGCGCTACCGCGAATTCGTGCAGGCCTATGTCGAGGCCGCTGGCCGGCGCGGCATCACGCCGGATGCCGCGCGCACCATTGTACGCACCAATGCGACGGTGATCGCAGCGCTCGCGGTGCGGCTGAAGATTGCCGACGCCATGATCTGCGGGATGGAGGGGCGCTATATGGCGCATCTGAAGAACATCCGCGACGTGATCGGTCTTGCGCCGGGGGTGAAGGAATTCGCAGCGCTGTCGCTTATCATCACCAACAAGGGCGCCTATTTCCTCGCCGATACCCATGTCACGCCGGAGCCGAGCGCGGACGCGATCGCGGACATGGCGGTGCTGGCCGCGGCGCATGTGCGCAGATTCGGCCTCGTGCCGAAGATCGCGCTGCTGTCGCATTCCGACTTCGGCTCTTACGACAGCGTCTCCGCCGCCAAGATGCGCGCGGCCCTGCAGCTGCTGCAGCAGCGCCACCCGGAGCTTGAGGCCGACGGCGAGATGAACGGCGACACTGCGCTTACACCCTCGATTCGCGAGCGCGTGTTCCCGTATTCGCGGCTGAAGGGCGAGGCCAACGTGCTGATCATGCCCAATCTGGATGCGGCCAATATCGCTTTCCAGATGACCAAGGTGCTGGCGGATTCGCTTCCGGTCGGGCCGATCCTAATCGGCGCGGCGCTGCCGGCGCACATCCTGACGCCATCAGTCACCGCGCGCGGCGTCATCAACATGACCGCGCTCGCGGCGGTGGAAGCGCAAGGCGCAAAGTTCCTGTGATCTTGGCGCAGGCGGTTTGCGGCATTTTGTCGTAAGCCGCCCGGCAGGTGCGGGGTTTGCTTGAAGCGCGCCGCCAAAATGACTACATCCGCCGAGCCGCTTGTTTCAGCCCGTTCTTCGCGGGTTGTCGGGGCGGCTTTTTTCATTCCGTGAGCCGGCTCGCCGGTCTCTCGGGCTACGCTCTCTGGTTGAGGAGGACGGCACATGCGCCGGAACGCCCTCTTTCAATCGGGGACGGGCTTGGGGGCACCAAGTACCTCCCGAACGAAGGACTCGCAGATCGACGCAACGGCGTCGAACATCGAAGCTCAGGACGACCGTTTCATCTTGCGGAACGGAGTGAAATGCGCGGGGACGCATCTCATCGTCGACCTATACGGCGCCGACAGGCTGGATGATCTCGATCATATCGAGACGACGCTGCGTGATTGCGTCGCTGCATCCGGGGCGACGCTGCTGCATATCCACCTGCACCATTTCGAGCCGAATGGTGGGGTTTCCGGCGTTGCGGTGCTGGCGGAAAGCCACATTTCGATCCATTCATGGCCGGAAAACAACTATGCGGCGCTGGATGTGTTCATGTGCGGAGAAGCCGAACCGGAAGCCTGCATTCCGGTCCTGCGCGAGGCCTTCAAGCCGGCCCGCATCGCGGTGAGCGAAATCCTGCGTGGACAGGGCGTGTAGCCCTGTCCACCCGCGCCGCGCCGCGAGACACTGCGGCATTCGTCCATCCACACTGGCATGTGCGCGAAGGCGCGCCCGATGCGAGGATGTGTCATGACCGAAGATCGCTGGATTTCCGAGACGCTGTTCGACGGTGACGGGCTGCGCACGTCATACCGGGTGAAACGCGTTCTGCACGAGTCGAAGACTGCGCATCAGCATCTGCTGCTGTTCGAAAGCGCCAATTTCGGCAAGGTGCTGATGCTCGATGGCGCGACGCAGGTCACGTCGGCGGACGAGTTCATCTATCACGAGATGATGTCGCACGTGCCTATTCTGGCGCACGGGCGCGCGCAAAACGTCCTGATCGTCGGCGGCGGCGATTGCGGCATCGCCGAGGAGGTTCTCAAGCACAAGACGGTGACGCGCCTCACGCTCGTGGAGATCGATTCGTCGGTCGTCAGTTTCGCCAGGGAACATTTTCCGGAATTCACAGGCCCGGTCCTGTCGGACCCGCGCTTCGAGCTTGTGATCAGCGACGGCATGACGTTCGTCGAACGGACAGATCGCAAGTTCGACGTGGTGATCATCGATTCCACCGATCCGCACGGCCCGGGCCAAGTGCTCTTCACCGAAGCGTTCTATCGCGGCGTACAGCGCTGTCTCAATCCGCAAGGCCTCATGGTCACGCAGAACGGTGTGCCGTTCCTGCAACCGGATGTGCTGCGATCCGTCGCGACATTCCGTAAACTGTTCGCAGATGGCACCTGCTATATCGCGGCGATCCCGACCTATACCGGCGGTCATCTTGCGATGGGCTGGGCCACCGACGACGTCACGCTGCGCACGCATTCCGTCGAAGAGCTGACACGCCGCTACGAACTGGCCGGGCGCTTTCCGACGCGATACTGGACGCCGGAGGTGCATCGCGCGGCATTCGCGCTGCCGCGGTTCATCGCTGACCTGATTGAGAAGCCTTAAGGCCGCCTCGCACGCACGCATAAAGCCGGCAGGCCGGTTTGCGCGCACGGCCAAGCTGTCAGATCTGGTCGCCAGAAATGTCTCGAGTGTCACCGGATCGGCCTTCAGCAGCGGTTCGGCCGGCGTTCTCGAATTCCGTCGCTCGAAGACTGCCGCGTGAAAACTTGTCGAACGAGGCTTCGGGACGAAGGGAGGCCGGTTTAGTTCTTCCGGGGGTCGTCGTCGCAATGAGGCCGGTTTGAGCGTAGACTAATGGATCGTCCAACGCCCTGTTGGGCATGAACAGTGGACATGTCGGGATGAGCTTCTTTCCAGGTCAGGACCCGATGCCGGGGGATCGTCAATCGTGCGAGGCGTTGGAGCGTGTGATCGTGCCGCGCACCAGCGATCTCGGCAATTTCGAGGTCCGCCGTGCGCTCCCGTCCGCGCAGCGACGCATGGTCGGCCCGTTCGTGTTCCTCGACGAGATGGGGCCGGCGGAATTCCGCGCCGGCCTTGGCATTGATGTGCGTCCGCATCCGCATATCGGGCTCGCCACGGTGACCTATCTGTTCGACGGCGAGATCACCCATCGCGACAGTCTCGGTACCTTCGCCGCGATCCGGCCGGGCGAGGTGAACTGGATGACCGCGGGTCGCGGTATCGTGCATTCCGAGCGCACTGCCCCCGAACGGCGCGTTGGCGGCGACACGCTGCACGGCCTGCAATGCTGGGTCGCGCTGCCGGCCGACAAGGAGGAGATCGAACCGTCCTTCTTTCATCGCAGCGCCGAGGACCTGCCGTTCGTGACCGACCGCGGTTTCAGCGTGCGCGTGGTCGCGGGCCAGGCCTTCGGCGCGCGCTCGCCGGTGGTGACCGCATCCGACACGGTCTTCGCAGACGTTGCGATGGAGGCCGGCACCACGATCCCGCTCGATCCCGATTACGAGGAACGGGCGATCTATATCGTGGAGGGCGAGATCGAGATTGCGGGCGAACGCTTCACTGGACCGAAGCTGCTGGTCTTCCGGCCGGGCGACCGCATCGCCGTGCGCGCGGTGACGGCGAGCCATATCGCGATCCTCGGCGGCGCGGTACTGGAAGGCCCGCGGCATATCTGGTGGAATTTCGTGTCCTCGCGCAAAGACCGCATCGAGCAGGCCAAGGAAGACTGGAAGGCCGCGCGCTTCGGCATCGTGCCCGGCGACGAGACGGAGTTCATTCCGCTGCCGGAGCGCTAGGCCGGACGCGGCCCCGAAAGCAGCCGCGTTAACACCCGTGTAACCATACGCGCCGCCGCTGCCTGCGATGCTCGCTGCCGGGCAGAGCGCGCGGCTATGCTTAAGCCCGCCTTTACGCGAAGCCGGCAATTTGAACGGTATTGCGGTGCTAAGAGGCGTGTTCCTTGTCGTCGAGAGCCAGAAACCTGATCGCCATTGCGATCGGCATCCTGCTTGCGGGCGCGCCGATGGTTGGCCTGAACCTCTGGGTCGACGGCCTCCTGGTCCGCCAGAGCGCGAACGATATCGAGACATTCGCCCGCCGGTCGGTCCGTCTTGCCGATGAGCGTCTTACAGCCGCGCTCGCCGCGATCGACGACCTTGCTGAGCGCGGCGTCGATGGCTGCCGTCCGGACCAGATCGATGCGATCCGCAAGGCGAGCCTGTCGGTTGCCTGGATCAAGCAGATTGCGGTGCTCGGCGCCGCCGGTCAGCCGCTCTGCTCCGACCTGCGGCTGGGCGGTCTCGTGAAGGTGCTCTCCACCGGCAAGATCCAAGGCAGCGCTGCCGAGATCGAGGTGGTGCAACTCGGACAACAGGCCGGTCGCATGGTCCGGCTGCGCCGGCCGGTCGGGCCGGGCGGAACGACCAGCCTCTCGGCGTTGTTCCTGCCCGAGGTCCTGATCGCAAGGCTTGGCATGCTGAGCGCAGATATGGCCGGCTATGCGCAGCTTGCGCTGGTCGACGGCACGACGATCACCGAGGTCGGGACGCGCCCATCGGACGCCGAGGGACTGTCGGCGGTGACGCGCTACGCGCGCGTCGGAGACCGCTTCGGATTGCGGGTTGCCACTTCGCATCCGCAGATCGAGGGCGAGGTGTCGCTCGGGGACCTGCGCGAGATCGCGATTGCGATGACAGGCATCCTGGCGCTGGCGCTAGTTGCGGTCGCGCTGATCCTGCGCGTGCGCCAGCGCGACAACCCGGTGGCTGACCTTGAACGCGCGCTGCGGCGCGGCGAATTCGTGCCCTATTATCAGCCGATCGTCGACATCACCAGCGGGCGGATTCGCGGCGCCGAGGTACTGATGCGCTGGAAAAAGAGCGACGGTACGGTGTTGTCGCCCGCCGCGTTCATCCCGCTCGCCGAATCCAGCGGCATGATCGTGGAGATGACGCGAAGCATGATGCGCCGGGTCACCGTGGATATGGGGCAGGTCTATGCTGCGCGTCCCAAGCTGAAGCTCGGCTTCAACATGACCGCGGCGCATTTTTCCAACGAGACCATCGTGCGCGATCTGCGCGCGATCTTCGAACGATCGCCGATCCGCTATTCGCAAATCTTTCTCGAAGTGACCGAACGCCAGCCGCTGGAAAATCTGAATCGGACTCGACGCGTCATCGCGACGCTGCAGGATCTTGGCGTGCGCATTGCGATCGATGACGTTGGCGCCGGCCATGGCGGACTGTCGTATATTCTCAAGCTCGGCGCCGACATCATCAAGATCGACAAGATGTTCATCGATGCGCTGGGCAGCGACAACCATTCCAGCACCATCATCGAAACGCTGGTCGATCTCGCGGCCAGCATGCGCATGGATATCATCGCCGAAGGCGTCGAGACCTTCGAGCAGGTTGTCGCGCTCAGGGAACGCGGCATCCGCACCGCGCAAGGCTATGTGTTCGCGCCGCCGTTGCCGAGTTCTTCCTTTCTCAAGCTTGTCGAAGCGATCGATCCGCGTAGCACCACGGCCGAGCCGGCATTTACGGCCGACCTGCTGCAGGAACCACAGGTCCCGTAACCAGCACCTCGCCGCACTCGTTTGGAGCCAGGCGCCAGCGGCCGCTATTCTGCCGCTCCGGGGTTGAGGGAGGATGACGGTGATTCGCATCGTGACCGGGGCGATCTGCCTTGCGCTTGCGCTCGCCATGCCCGTGCAAAAAAACCAAGGCGCAGGAAGGGCTGATCGGCGGGCCATTTTCGGCGGCGCGGCGGGCGCGATTATCGGCGGGGCCGCAGGCGGCTGCGGCGGGGCGGCAGCCGGCGCCATCATCGGCGCGGCGACCGGCGCCGCGCCGGGCGCCCAGATGGAACGGCGCCGAACCGGATTCTACTGGTACAAGGGCCGCTGCTGGCAGCGCGATCCGGGGGCAACTATCATCGGGTGTCGCGCCGCTATCGCGGTTGATCCGGCAAAGCCTCGGCTAACGAAGGCGGCGCAGCTCCAACCCCAGCATTACCATCGCCTACGCGCGGACCGCCCCGAGTTGCCATCTCGCGGCCCGGTGCTAACATTCGTATCCCGGCGCGCGGTTTGCGTATGTTGGCATCAAGGGCAGCGGCACACCTATGAGCCCATATGAGCCCAGTGGAGCTTGGATTTGACATTCGCTTCACGAGCCCGCGGCTGGATGGGCAGCGAATGTCCAATCCGTTCCATCAGCCTGCCGCAGCATCCATGAAGATCCCGGCTCTTGCCCTCGCGCTGACCATCCTGCCGGCGTCATTGGGCTTGGCCCAGACCGCTGCCGATACGCAGAAATCGCTGCTTGAAAACGAGCAGATCAGGGTGCGGGAGATCAGGCTTGCGCCCGGCTCAAAGCAACCGGCCGCGCCGCGCCCCAACACGTTTCTGTACGCGCTGACGGATGGAGCGATCGTCTTCACCCCGCCCGGACGCAAAGGCTACGAACTGATATTCAAGGCTGGCGAAGCTCTGTGGCTGCCCTCGCAGGAGACCGCCACGGCGAATGAAGGCGACACGGAAGTCCGCGCCCTGGTCGTCGAAATCAAGGGGCGGCAGCCTGCGGCCAAGAAGGGGCGGGCAGCGAGGGGAAAGAAAGGTTCGAAAAAGGCGACGCCCAAGAATTAAGTCCGCGAATCGCGCAAGATCGCGAGCCGTCGATCTCAGGCTGGCGCTGATGAGGTGAGATCCTTTTGGAGTGATCGCCATGAATGGCATCCTGGTTCTCGGACGCATTCTCTTCGTGCTCGTTTTCATTCTGTCCGGTGCGCAGAAGCTGATGGATATTCCGGGTACTGCAACGTACATCGGATCGAAGGTCATGCTTCCGGAGATGCTCGGGGCGTATACCCCGCAACTCGAATCCGTCACTGGAATGACGACGCCCACCATGCTGGCAATTCTGGCCGGCGTGATCGAAATCGGCGCGGCATTGATGATCGCGGCTAATATCGGCGCGCGGGCAGGCGCGGTGCTGCTGATCCTGTTCACGATTGCGGCCACCTGGTATTTCCACGCCTTCTGGACGATGGAAGGACCGGATCGTCAGGCGAATATGATTCAGGCGCTGAAGAATCTTTCGCTGATCGGCGGGCTGCTCGTGATATTCGCGATCGGCTCGTGGCGTCCGGGATACGCCCGCTATCCTGAACCTGAGAGCGAGCGCATTTGAAGCACGCGGAGTGTCGAAGACATGCGCCATCAGACCTTCGGCATTGGCCTCTCAGCGCTCGCAGCGGCCACATCAGCGGCCACATGGGTCATGCTTGCGGCGCCGACCACCCCGGCCGCGGCACGAGCCACAATCTACGACACGCAATATTGCGCGCGCGACTATGACGGCGCGATGGACTGTGCCTATTTCACGCTGCGCCAATGTCTTGCGGCCGTATCGGCGACGGGCGGCGACTGCGCGGTCAATCCGCGCTATGCGGGAGAACCCGCCCCGCGCGATCGCAGGGCGCTTCGCAGCGTGCACTGAACGTCGGATCGTTGAATGGCCGAAGGGGAAGGGCGAACCAAATAAAGGGGGCGGCCGAGTGAGCCGCCCCAAGTTTGTTACGCCACGCGGGAGGAACCTCTGCGGGATCGGCCCCCTCTAAACCGCCGGCCCCGCGTGACCGAAGAATCAAAGAAGAATCGAATCAGAATTCGAGTTCAGGATTGCCTGAAAACGGGACGGCGTCACCCGTATTGTCCTACCGGGACTACCTATTGCCAGAGCTCGTTGCGGCCGGACCACACCAGGTCACGACACTGACCTTTCGTCCGGCATCAAGGGTTTGCGAGGGGCCGGGGGTCAGTCCAGCCGCCGCGAGCAGTTCTTCCGGTGTCCGCGATGGTACGCCGGGAAAGACAGGCAGGCCGCCCGGCAGTCGGACATCGCCGACGCGGGTGAGATGGAACTCCGCGTAACGGGGCAGGAACAGCCCGAAAATGTCAGTGCCGCCGATGATCGCGATATCGCCGCCGGTGACGCCGAGTTCGGCCAGCGCTGCCTCGACCGGAATTCCTTGCGGATTCCAGTGCAGCGCTTGGGGTTTCCCGGCGATCGGCCCGGTGGTCGCGACCTGGTGTGTCGCAATCAGCCGCCGGCGCGTCGGCGAGGTCGGCTGTTCGGCCGAGTTTCGGCCGTGCACAAGCGCTGCCGCCTGGTCGAGCCCACCCATGAAGAACGCCTGATCGGCTTTGACGATCAGGGGAGGCGGGATCGTGTGGCTGGCGTCCGCAAGCATGCCGTCTTCCGACACGATGGCGTAGCCGATGAAGCGATAGGACATGCGTGCGTCGGGCGGTTGTTGATGGCTTGCGGGCGAGCGCGCATTGTGCCGCGCCTGCCGCAAAAAAGAAATCGCCGGGACGAGCCCGGCGATGTCATCGTGGCCGGAATTGGCGCAACGCTATTCGACGGTCCGCACCACGCTCGCGGTCGGGCGCTGGTCGACGGTCGGAAGCTTGGCTTCCTTCTTGAGCAGTTCGTCATACTTGGCGATGGACTTCACGGTGTCCTTCGCGCGCATGTGCACGATCTTGTAGCCGCCTTCCTTGAGCTGCTTCAGAAGATCGGGAACCGCGTCGGCAGTATGGGTCTGGAAGTCGTGCATCAGCACGATGCCCTTGCCGAATTTTTTCAGCTTGTTCATCACCGCGCTCACGACCTGCTCGGGACGGCGCGCCTTGAAGTCGAACGAGTCCATGTCGGTGGAGAAGATCGCGATATTGCGCTCGCCCAGGTAGGTGACAAGCGCCGGCGGGTGCCGCAGCGCGACGAAGCGGAAGAACGGGGCGGCCGGAGTGCCGAGCGAGACGTTGACCGCGCTGATGCCCTTTTCGATCTCGTCCTTGGCCTGTTCCAGGGTGATGTTCTTGCGCCCGAGATCGGCATGGCTCCAGGTATGCGAGCCGATGGTATGCCCGCCGTCGGCCACCTGTTTCAGAATTTCCGGATAATAGGTCGCGTGCTTGCCGATGATGAAAAACGTCGCCTTCACGCATTCCTCGGCGAGGGCCGCCAGCACCTTCGGGGTGGTCGGCCAGGGTCCGTCGTCAAAGGTCAGCAGCACTTCCTTGTTGCGCAGGAAATCGTGCTGCTTGAAATGCTCAAAACCGAAGCCGGGGCCGCCGGTGGTATCGATTTCGACGGTGCGGGATACGCCGAGCGCGTTCGGATTGGCGCATTTCGCGCCGGCCGCCGGCGTCTGCGCGAAAGCCGCACCGCCCGCCAGCGATGCGGAAACCAGGATAGCGCATGCGAACGAGTGGCGCATGGTGGACCCCCTCATGAGCCGCGGGCCAGGGCGGCCCGCATGGCAATCGTATGGCATGGAAAGCTTGCTCTGCCACAAGAGTCAACGAATCCTCACATTGTTACCGGTGGGGATCGGGGATTAAGGTTATTTGTGTGGCTTAAAAGCGCGAAATCGCGATGCGCGCCCATCTATTGCGGCTGGAAATTGGCCGATTTCGGGACACGAGGGCGAAAGCGTGGCGCCCGTCGCGATCGCTCACGCGGGCGGCAGCTGCCGCTCGATCGCCACGATCACGCGTGAGTCGGTCGGCTCGGTTGCGGAGGCGAACGCGGCCACAAGCGTGCCGTCGCGCCCGACGAGATATTTGTGAAAGTTCCAGCGCGGGGTTTCGCCCGGGCGCTGGATCGCCGCCCAGCGAAAGAAGGGGTGCGCGGCCTCTCCTTTGACTGCGACCTTTTCGGTGAGCGGGAAGGTGACCCCGTGCCGGCGCGCCACATCGCGAATCTCGGAAGCTTCGCCCGGTTCCTGACCACCGAAATCGTTTGACGGCACGCCGATCACCAGAAGGCCGCGGTCCCGGTACCGGGTCCACAAGGTCTCAAGGCCGGCATATTGCGGGGTGTAGCCGCATAGCGAGGCGGTATTGACGACCAGCACGGGGCGGCCTTTGCGATCGGCGAGATGCAGATCCTGACCGTCGAGGGTCCTGAACGAGAACGCGAAGGCGGTGCCCCGGCTCATGCCGGCTTGCGATCTTGCTTCCAATCCCGCGAGCGGAATTGCGGCCGCCGCAGCAAACCCGGCCACGACCCGTCGTCTGTTGATCATGCGAGGCGCTCCTGCGACTGCCTTTAGCAGCATGTGGGACTTCGGCGAAGCCACATGCTTGTGACCCGCTGCGTCCCCTGCGGCGGGAACCTGGGCCGGATCATTGCTGTTCTTTCGGGAATAACACGAAAAACAAAGCCAGGTGTGCGCGTGCCAAGTTTGAATCCATTTCGCGTGTCCTTTGACGGTCCGATTCGACCGCGCGAGCGCAGGCAAGCCATTGCAATGGCCATTGTGGTCGGATGCGCCGCGCTTGCCCTCGGGACAACCGGACTGATGTCGGTTCTCGATGCGAGTTCCGAGCTGATCGCAAGCCTGTCGAACGCACGTTCCGAGCCTCAACAGCGCAGCGCAGCGAACGAACCATCCGGCAAGCCCTGCGAGGAGCAGATTTGGCCGGATATCGAGGCGCATTGCTTGACGGGCCGCAACCCAAACCCGACCGGGCAGGTCGCCGCTTCACCGCCTGCCGGCGCGCAGATGCCCACACTCCAGGCAGCCGCTTCGGCTGAAAGGAGCACGACCGGTGCCGCGCCTCGGGACGAGAGCCCGGGGCCGGACCGGACGGCCGCTGTGCCGATTCCTGTTCCTGCGCCGGAGGCTGTCGCGTCGGCGCGATCCGATGCGGCGCCTGCGGGTGAGGAAGCGAAACCGCGTTTGGCGAACCGCGAGCAGATCCGTGCGCAGCGCGAGCGGCGCGAAGCCGCGCGGCGGCTTCGTGCCGAGCGGCAACGGGAACGAGCGGAGGCGCGAAGGCTTGCGCGGCGTGGCCTGGAAGACGAGCGGATCGAGCAGCAATGGTCTGGCTACGGTTATGCGTCGCCGCCATTCGCGCCAAGTCAGCGCAGGAGCGTCATTCGGCGCGGCTCGCTTGACGACATATTTCCGACCTTCCGCTGACCTGAATGGAGGAACGCGATCACCGGCTGCGCCGTGGCAGCCGGTGTTCATATGGATGACGGATATCGCTTAGTGACAGATCGGGCCGCGCTTGTAGTAGCCGTAGGCCTTCCGAACCGGAGGAGCGAATTTCGGCTCGACGAACTTCGGAGCGGGCTTCTCGACGACCGGGTCGGCGACGATCACTTTGGGGGCGACCTTCGGTGCAACGACCTTGGGCGCCTCTTCCGCGGCGGGAGCTGCGTCGGCGGCCGGTGCTTCGACTTGCGGGGCCTCTCCGTCGACTTTGGCCGGAGCGGCCGGAGCGGGGTTGGCGGCAACCGCGGGAGCCTGAGCCTGCTTTACGGGAGCGGGCAGAACCTGGATCTGACGGGTCGGACCCTGCTGGGCCTGAGCGGACACGGCCATAACGGCCAGGATCGCGGCGGCGAGGGCGGCTTTGGTGATGGTCATGGCCTTGTTTTCCTGACGGTGAATTGCTGATGAACCTTGGTCGCGCGCTCCGGACAGTCGGTTCAAGCGTCGGGCGAAATCTCGAGGGCGCGGCGCCATTGCAGCGAGTGAGCGGGAGCAGGCTCCGCCCAAGGCATTGACCGCCCAGCCCGAAATTGCGCGCGCCATCCCGAGGGGGGAGGCCAGGACCGATCCCGCTGCATGTCCTTGATCGTCCGATCGGATGACACTCTTGTTATCGGCGCGCGTCCTCACACCGCGCCTGTTGCGCAATGATATGTTTGATTGAACCGGCCGCCGGCGCCGAACGACCAACCTTTTCGTGGCGTTACGTCAATGTCTTCCGGACAACCCCGTCGCGGCCAGATCCGGACCGACAGTTGCGGACGCATCAGAAACCTGGAGAAACCACAATGAAAATCCTCGCACTCGCCGCCGTGATCGGCGCAACCCTCATGTCGGGTGTCACCCCATCCTCCGCGGCGCCCGAATATCCCTGGTGCATCATGACCGGCGGCCGTGACGGCGGCGTCATGAGCTGCGGATATGTCAGCTTTGCGCAATGCATGCAGACCCGCATCGGCACCGACATGTGCGTCGAGAATCCGCGCTATCGGGCCCCGCGCCGTTGAGCGGCAAGGCTGCCGTCGCGGCGGTCTTCGCCGCGGCGGTCCTTCTGCTGCCGGACGCTGAACCCGCACTGGCCGAAGTCGAATATCCCTAGTGCCGCATTGCCGGCGGGCGCGACGGCACACTGAGTTGCGGGTTCGTCAGCTTCACACAATGCATGGCGGCGCGTGTCGGGACGGATATGTGCGTCCAGAATCCGCGCTATCCGCCGCCGCAACAGGCAAAGCCCCGATTGCGCGTGCCGCGATAGCGGCCGTTCACTACCGCGAGCCCGGGCCAGGCCCTATCTGAAGGGCCGTTCCGGAGGTCCGCGATGCGAACGACGCTGAAGTTGCTGTTGCACATGCTCCCGATACTGGCTGCGACAGCCATCCCTGTCGGGGCTGCCCGCGCCGACGATCCCGATCTGATCTTCAAGCGCTCGACGGTCTTCAAGTGGCTGTCGCCGAACGATAAGCTCGCAACCTACGGGATCGACGATCCCGAAGTCGAAGGCGTCGCCTGTCATTTCACCGTGCCGGAGCGCGGCGGTTTCAAGGGATGGCTGGGGATCGCCGAGGAGGTCTCGGACATCTCGCTCTCCTGCCGGCAGATCGGTCCGATCCGGTTCAAAACGACATTCGAGCAGGGCGAGGACGTGTTTCGCACGCGGCGCTCGCTTTTATTCAAGAAGATGCAGATCGTGCGCGGCTGCGACGTGAAGCGCAATGTGCTGGTCTATATGGTATTCTCCGACCGGCTGATCGAAGGCTCGCCAAAGAACTCAACGTCGAGCGTTCCCATCATGCCTTGGGGCGGGCAGACGGAGATTCCAAACTGCGCCGACCATATTCAGAAGTAGCAATGGGCATGCGACAAGCGGCGCCTGGCTGCGCGGCGCCGCCTCGCTGTCCCACGATCGCCGGCATTCAGTAGCGGCTGTAGCCTCCACCATAACCACCGCCATAGCCACCACCGTATCCACCGCCATAGCC
>JBIQKQ010000078.1:14244-15728 GCA_044506365.1 Hyphomicrobiales bacterium | reverse complement strand
TCGCTCAACTGGTTTTGGGAGCGAACCTCCCGGAGGACGCCATCTATCCGGTTAACCTTGCGGACAGTACCGGCAGACCGTTGGAAGGCTCCAACAAATACGTTCTGCATTTTGGCAAAGACAGTATCCCGCCGGCCAAGGCGTTCTGGTCAGTGACCTTGTACGACTCGGAAGGTTTTCAAGTGCCAAATGCGTTGAAATCTCAGCAGCTGGATGCCCCTGAAGTATAATATGGATGGCTCTCTCGAGGCCTGTTCTACGGTGTGATCGGAAAAGGTCGCGCCCCTGGCGCCGATGTTGGCTTCTGGTCAGTGCCGACATTGCGGTGCTTGCGAGGGCATCATTCGATCGTCACCGAGAACAGCGCGATCGCCGAGCGCAAATGGCCTCAGCAGGTGAAGGATAACGTGAACTGGAACGATGCCTCCGCTGAAGCGATGTTCGCCCACGGGATTCTCAACCTCTTGAAGACGCGCCACTAACCCTTCACAAAGGTCAGCCACTATCCTGATGATGCTCGCTATCGTGGGCATCCCTCTCAACCAGCATAAGGTACTAGACGTGACACCGAAGAACACCATCTGCCTGTGGTTCGACAAGGACGCCGAGGATGCGGCAAAGTTCTATGCGGCGACCTTTCCGGACAGCAAGGTTCGCGCGGTGCATAAGGCGCCGGCCGATTTTCCCGGAGGAAAGAAAGGCGACGTATTGACGGTGGAATTTACCGTGCTGGGCATTCCCTGTCTCGGGCTCAACGGCGGGCCGGTGTTCAAGCACTCTGAAGCCTTCTCGTTCCAGGTCGCGACCGACGATCAGGCCGAGACAGATCGCTACTGGAATGCCATCGTCGGCAATGGAGGACAGGAAAGCGCGTGCGGCTGGTGCAAAGACAAGTGGGGGCTGTCGTGGCAGATCACGCCGCGTGCGCTCACCGATGCGATGGCCGCGGGCGGCGATGAAGCCCGCCGTGCGTTCGAGGCGATGATGACCATGAAGAAGATCGACATCGCTGCGATCGATAAGGCACGGCGCGGTTAAGACTTTCACCGAACACATCGAAACCCGCGCGCACGGATGCGGGTCGCCGCCTTCGCGGGGAGGAGCGCTTGCCGGCCATATCGAATACCGGTAGTTCGGTCCGTCTGTGACGATCGCCGTTCTCGTCCGATCCCGGTCTTCAATACGGGGAAGCCCGGCTTCACGATCTGGTCCACCGCACGATGCAAGAGCGCAGGCGCGCAATCGCCTATGAGCGTTGGAACGAGGTCCGCGGCGAATGCCTGGCGATCTCGGAAAGGATACTGGCTGAATCCGTGCATACGGGTCCTGGCCTCGCAGCGCAGGTGCTGGCCCATATTTATGTCGAACGCGGCGGGTTCGCGCAATCAGACCGCGCGCCGATCCTGTATACGGCAGCGGCAATGCTGGGGGACCGGTCAATGACACAGGCAGATCGATCGGCCTGATTGGATCAAGGCCGGTTC